>DATHYZ010000192.1:0-11004 GCA_035458865.1 Candidatus Limnocylindrales bacterium | reverse complement strand
GGCGATCGCGATCCGGACGCTGGTCGCCACGGCGGACCGATTCGACGTGCAGGCGGGGGCCGGCATCGTCTACGACTCGGTGCCCGAGCGCGAGGCCGAGGAGACGGCCAGCAAGGCCCGCGCCGTGCTGCGGGCCATCGAGCAGGCGCGCGCGATCTTCACGCCTGACGCGCCGAGCGGGTCGGACGCTACGACCGGGGAGTCGCCGTCATGAAGCTCCTGATGGTCGACAACTACGACAGCTTCACGTTCAACCTGGTCCAGGCCCTCGAGGCCGCCGGGGCCGACGTCCGGGTCGTCCGCAACGACGCGATCGACCGGGCCGGCGTCGAGGCGCTCGCCGACGATCCGGCGACCGAGCTCCGCGGCATCGTCATCTCGCCGGGGCCGGGCGACCCGCGCGGTGCCGGCGTGTCGATCGAGGCGATCCGGGTCGCCGCCGAGCGGCGGATCCCCGTCCTCGGCGTCTGCCTGGGCATGCAGTCGATGGCCGCCGCCTACGGGGCGACGATCGAGCGGGCCCCGACCCTCGTCCACGGCGAGGCCTCTGAGGTGACCCACGACGGCGCCGGGCTCCTGGCCGGGATGCCGCCGGCCTTCCAGGCCGCCCGCTACCACTCGCTCTGCGTCGACCCGGCGACCCTGCCCGAGGAGCTCCGGATCACCGCCATGAGCGAGACGGATCGGGTCGTCATGGGCATCCGCCACGTCGACCTGCCGATGGAGGGCGTCCAGTTCCATCCCGAGTCGGTCCTCACCCCCGAGGGCCCGCACCTGCTGGCCAACTTCCTCCGGCTCGCCGGCGAGGGCGAGGCCGCGACGCTCGATGCCGCCACGGGCTCGTTCGCGACCCGAGGGCTCGAGGTCCCGGCGGAGGCCGCCCCGTGAGCGAGGTGGTCCGGCAGGCGCTGGCGATGGTCATCGAGGGCGCAACCCTCGGCCAGGACGAGGCGCGTGCGGCCATGGGCGCCGTCATGGACGGCGAGGCGACCCCCGCTCAGCTTGCGGCCCTCCTCGTGGCCCTCCGGATGCGGGGCGAGACCGTCGACGAGCTGGCCGGCTTCGCCGGTGCCATGCGCGACCGGGCCCTCCGGGTCGAGGCGCCGGCGGGTGCCATCGACGTCGTGGGCACCGGCGGCGACCGCTCGGGCACGATCAACATCTCGACGGCGGCAGCGCTCGTCGTCGCCGCGGACGGCGTCCCGGTCGCCAAGCACGGCAACCGGGCGATCACCTCGCGCTCGGGATCGGCGGACGTCCTCGACGCCCTGGGGGTCCGCATCGACCACGACCCGGCATCCGCCGCGGTCGCCCTCGGCGAGGTCGGCTTCGCGTTCCTCTTCGCGCCCGGCTTCCACCCGGCGATGCGCCACGCTGGCCCGACCCGCCGCGAGCTCGGCGTCCGGACCGCCTTCAACCTGCTCGGGCCGCTGACGAACCCGGCCGGGGTCCGCCGCCAGGTGCTCGGGGTCGGCGACGCGCCGACGGCCGCGCGGCTGGCCGAGGTCGCCGCGCGGCTCGGCACCGAGCGCACCCTCGTCGTCCACGGCGATGGGGTGGACGAACTGCCGCTCGACGGGACCGGCATGGTCCACGACGTCGGACCGGATGGGACCGAGACGTATCGCGTGGACCCGGCGGCGCTCGGTCTGCGGGCGGCGAGCGTGGCCGACCTCGCGGGCGGGGACCCGGACGAGAACGCCCGGCTCCTGGAGGCGGTCCTGGCGGGCGAGGCCGGGCCCCACCGGGACGCCGTCCTGCTCAACGCCGCCGCCGGCTTCGTCGCGGCGGGGACCGTCGAGGACCTGGCCGCGGGCGTCGAGCGAGCCCGGTCGGCCATCGACGCCGGGGCGCCGGTCCGGCTCCTCGAGCGCCTCCGCGCGGAGCGGCGGCGAGCCGAAGCCGCGCGACCCGCCGGGGGCGCGACATGACGACCCGGACGGGGATCGTCCACGAGATCGCCGCCCGGCGCGCCGCGGACCTGGAACGCGACCTGGCCGGCCGATCGCGCACCGAGCTGGAGCGCCTGGCCGCCGCAGCCCCTCCGCCGCGGCCGATCGCCGAGCGGCTGGCCGAGCCCGGTCTCCATCTCATCGCCGAGATCAAGCGGGCCTCGCCGAGCGCCGGAGCCATCGCCGCGGACACCGACCCGATCGCCCGCGCCCGCGCCTACGAAGCCGGCGGAGCGGCCGCGATCTCGGTCCTGTGCGAGCCGCACTGGTTCGGCGGCTCGGTCGACGACCTGGTCGCGGTCCGGGGGGCCGTCTCGGTCCCGGTCGTGGCCAAGGAGTTCGTCGTCGACCGGCGACAGCTGCCGCTCCTCCGTGCCGCCGGCGCCGACGTCGTCCTGCTGCTCGCGGTCCTCCACCCGGCCCGGCGACTCGCCTCCCTCGTGCGGGCGGCGCTCGACCTGGGGCTCGAGCCGCTCGTGGAGGCCCACGACGCGGGCGAGCTGGAGCGGGCGCTGGCGACCGATGCCCGGCTCGTCGGGGTGAACAACCGCGACCTGCGGACCCTGGAGGTCGATCCGGAGCGGGCCGTCCGGCTGCGCGACGCCATCCCCGGGGACCGGCTCGCCGTGGCCGAGTCAGGGGTCCGCGACGCGGCCGTCCTGGCCGGCTGGCGCGCCGTCGGCTACGACGCGGCGCTCGTCGGGGAGGCGCTCATGCGTTCCCCGGACCCACGGGCCACGGCCGCGTCGTTCGTCGCCGCGGGCCGGATGCCGGCCGATCCGGCGGCCTCCGACCGCGTCCCGTTCGTCAAGATCTGCGGCGTGACGGACGAGGCCGGCGCGCTGGCCGCGGTCCGGGCCGGCGCCGATGCCATCGGGCTGAACCTCGCCCCCGGTACGCCGCGCGAGCTGTCCCTGGCCGAGGCCGCGGGCCTGGCCGCCGTCGTCCGGGCAGCCGCCACCCCGGGACACCGTCCCCAGATCGTGGCGATCACCGTCGATGCCGACGCCGAAGCTCTCCGGGCCATCGTCGCAGCCGTCGATCCCGATGCCATCCAGCTCCACGGCGACGAGTCGCCCGGGCAGGCCGCCGCGGCAGGTCGGCCGGTCTGGCGAGCGATCCGGGTGCCGGTGGGGGCGACACCCGACGACGTCGGCCCGATCCTGGACGAGGCCTCCGTCTGGTCGGCGGCGGGAGCCGAGCGGATCCTGCTCGACGCCTCGGGAGGGCCCCATCCCGGCGGCACGGGCCGCCGGATCGACCCGGCCGTCGCCGCCGCCGTCGCCCGCGAGGTCCCGGTCCTCCTCGCCGGAGGGCTCGACCCGACCTCGGTGAGCGACGCGGTGCTGGCCGTGCCGGCGATCGGGGTGGATGTCGCGGGTGGAGCCGAGCGACCCCGCGAGCCCGGCGTCCGGCCGGTCAAGGACCCGCTCCGCGTCGCCCTCTTCGTCAAGCGGGCCCGGGCCGCCCGCTGGGACCGTCCGCAGTCCCCGGCGCGACCCACGCCGGTCCCCGCCGGGCTGCTCGAGGCCGATGCGACCGGTCGCTGGGGGATCGACCGTGCCTTCGGCGGGCGCTACGTCCCCGAGACGCTCGTGGCGGCCCTCGTCCAGCTCGAGGATGCCTACGCCGCCGTCCGCGACGATCCTCGCTTCTGGTCCGAGTTCCGGGAGCTCCTGGGTCGCTTCGCGGGTCGCCCGACCCCGCTCTACCGGGCCGACCGGTGGGCCGCCGATGCCCTGGCGCGCGCCCGGGCGTCGGGTGGGTCCGCCGACCACCGGGCCGGGGACGGCGGTGCCGATCGAGAGCCGCTGCCCAGCAGGCTTCGCGTCTACCTCAAGCGCGAGGACCTGGCCCACACGGGGGCCCACAAGATCAACAATGCCCTCGGTCAGGCGCTCCTGACCCGGCGCCTCGGCAAGACGCGGGTCATCGCCGAGACCGGCGCCGGCCAGCACGGGGTCGCCACCGCGACCGCCTGCGCCCTCCTCGGCATCCCCTGCGTCGTCTACATGGGGGCCGAGGACGTCGAGCGCCAGGCGCCCAACGTCTCGCGGATGCGCTCGCTCGGCGCCGAGGTCATCCCGGTCACGAGCGGCTCGGCGACGCTCAAGGACGCCATCAACGAGGCGATGCGCGACTGGGTCACCAACGTGGCGACGACCCACTACGTCCTGGGCTCGGCGATGGGGCCGCATCCCTATCCGACGATCGTCCGCGACCTCCAGCGGGTCATCGGCGACGAGGCGGCCGCCCAGCTCGCGTTCGTGGAGGGGCGCCTGCCCGACCTGGTCCTCGCCTGCGTCGGCGGCGGCTCGAACGCCATCGGCCTGCTCTCGCGGTTCATCGGCGAGCCGTCGGTCCGCCTGGCTCTCGCCGAGGCCGCCGGCGACGGCATCCCCACGGGCCGCCATGCCGCCGCCCTCCTCGGCGGCTCGCCGGGGATCCTCCACGGCGCCCGCTCGCTCATGCTCCAGGACGCTGACGGCCAGGTCGTGGAGGCCCACTCCCTCTCCGCCGGGCTCGACTACCCGGGCGTCGGGCCGCAGATCGCCGCCCTCTACGAGGCCGGCCGGCTCGAGGTGGCCGCGGCCACGGACGCCGAGGCGGTGGAGGCGGTCGAGTGGGTCACCCGGACCGAGGGGATCCTTCCCGCCCTCGAGACCGCCCACGCCTTCGCGGTCCTGCCCCGGCTGCTGGCCCGGACCGACCGGCCGGCCCAGGATGGCTGGTCACCGTTCATCGCGCCGTGGCCGGAGGAGGCGATCGTCCTCGTCGGTCTCTCGGGCCGGGGCGACAAGGACCTGGCGGCGATCGCGCGCTGGGAGGCGGCGGTCGCGGCCGGAGCGGCTCGATGACGGCCCGGGACGGGCCCGGCCGGATCACGGACGCCTTCGCGTCAGCTCGGGCGGCTGGGCGACTGGCGCTGGTCCCGTACGTCGTCGCCGGCTACCCGGACGAGGCGACGTCCTTCCGCGCCGCGCTCGCGGCGATCGACGCCGGCGCGGATCTGCTCGAGGGCGGCCTCCCGTACTCCGACCCGCTCGCCGACGGGGCGACCCTCCAGCGGGCCTCGGCGACGGCGCTCGCCAACGGTGCGACGCTCGAGCGCTCCCTCGCCCTCCTGGAGCGGATCGCCGCCGCCCGCCCGACCGTCCCGCTCGTCCCGATGGGCTACGCGAACCAGCTCATCGGTGGCGGGGACGGCGCTGCCAGGGCCCGGGCGCTGGCCGACGCCGGTGCCTCCGGCGTCATCGTCGCCGACCTCACGCCCGACGAGGGCGGTCCGTTCGAGCGGGCGGCGCGAGCGGTCGGCCTGGCCGTCGTCTACCTGGTCGCCCCGACGACCACGGCCGAGCGCCGGAGCTGGGTGGCGAGCCGCTCGTCGGGCTTCCTGTACTGCGTGTCCCTGGTCGGGGTCACCGGAGCTCGAGCGAGCCTTCCGGCGTCGGTCGGCCGGCTGGTTCGCGACGTCCGGGCCGTCTCGCCCGTCCCGGTCGCCGTCGGCTTCGGGGTCAGCCGACCCGCCCACGTCCGGGCGATCGCCCGGACCGGCGCCGACGGCGTCATCGTCGCGTCGGCCCTGGTCGACGCGCTCGGCCCCGACGGGACGGATCTCGCCGGGTTCACCCGGCTGGTCACGGCCCTGCGGGACGCGACCGCGTCCTGACCCGGGCCCCGCCAGGCCCCCGGCCGCGCGCCCTCGACGAGTGCAACGCAGCGGTGCCCGGCGCGTCATATCGGGGTCCAGCTCATCTTCGTGGTGGGTCGATGCGCCGGGTGGCTCTCGCATGGGTCGCGCTGCTGGCCGTGTCCGGCATCGTCGCGGGCTGCACCGCCGCGGCCACCATGACGGATGCCTCGCCCTCGGCGACGACCGCGCCGTCGCCGTCCGTGGTCGGTCCCCCGGACGGGTTCCTGACCGTCGGTGGCTCGGAGCCGCTCGCAGGGCTCCGGGGCTCCTCGTGCTGGACCGGCCCGGGCCCGATGCTCTGCGACGACACGCCGTGGCTCGTCCCGGAGTCGGTCAGCTCCATCGCGGCGGCCCACGAGCCCTGCTCGGTGGCGCTGGCCTCGGGCGTGGCGATCATCGAGTGGTCGATCGTGGCCGCCCCGGCGGGGGCCGGCGATCCCTTCGGCTCGGCCACCCATCTCTCGTCCCGCGGGATCGGCCGGCCGGTCGCCGAGGTCCCCTTCGTGTGTCCCACCGAGGGGGACTGGGTGGTCCACGCCTTCGTGCGGGCCCAGGCCGGCGATGTCAGCTACTACTGGCGCGTCCAGGTGGACGGACCCGCGGGGACCACGTCCTGAGCGACCCCGCGGCTCAGCCGAGCAGCCGGGCCACCAGCAACGGGTCGATGGGGCCGCTCGCCGGCAGCCCCACGGCTGCGGCCGCCGCCCCGATCACCTGCGCGGCCGTCCGGCCCTCGGCGCGCAGCTCGCGGACCCCCGTGTCACCGTCCGCCTTGGAGAGCTTCGCCCCGCCGGGCTTGCGGGCCAGCGGGTGATGCAGGAAGCCGGGCATCCGGTCCCGTCCCAGGAACCGCGCCAGCCGCAGCTGCCGCGCCGTCGCGTCCAGCAGGTCCTCGCCGCGGACGACCAGGTCCACGCCGTGACGGGCGTCGTCGACGACGACGCAGAGGTGGTAGGTCCAGTTGCCATGGCGGTCGCGGACGAGGAGATCCCCGTCGGCCGCCGCGACCGCCTCCCGGGGTCCCAGGCGGAGATCGTCGAACGCCTCGCTGCCGCCACCCAGGCGGACGCGCAGGCCGACGCCCCGGCGGTCCTCCAGGCGGCGCTCGGAGCAGCTGCCCGGGCAGCCGGGTCCCGACCAGGGCCGCCGGTGGTCATGGGCCCAGGCGGCGAAGGTCGAGCGCGTGCAGTCGCAGGCGTAGACCAGGTCCCGCTCGCGGAGTCGCTCGACCGCCGCGGCGTAGACCTCGCCCCGGTCGGACTGGCGCAGGTCGGACGGCCCGGAGCGCAGCTCGGCGATGGCCGGCCGGTCGGGCGCGAAGCCGAGCCACTCGAGGTCCTCGAGGATCGCCGTCTCGTACCCCGACCGACAGCGCTGACGGTCGTGGTCCTCGATCCTGAGGATGACCGTGCCCCCGGTGGCGGCCGCGATGCCCCAGGTGTAGAGCGCGTTCACCACGTGACCCAGGTGGAGGTACCCCGTCGGGGCCGGTGCGAAGCGGGTCGTCGGGGCGGGCGGGAGGCGCCCCGTCTGCGGCGGGAGCGGCCCGATGGCGGGCCCGTCGCTCACGATCCCTCGGTCGCCCCGCCGGGATCGACGACCCCGTCGTCACCGGCACTCCGCCCGGCCCGCCGCTGGGCGTGCTGGACCCGCCGGGTCGCCGCGATGAGCTTGCGGTAGAGGGCGACCAGCTCCGGCTCCGGGAAGAGCCCCGCCGACGCCCCGGTGACCCGCTCGATGACCTCGGCCTCGCGGGCGGCATCGCGGACCGCCCGCCGGCCGGCTGCCTGCTTGACCTGTCCGACCTGGAGGGCGATGCGGGCCCGCTCGTCGAGGAGGGCGACGATGGCGGCGTCGATCTCGTCGATCCGCTCCCGGAGGCGGCGCAGCTCGGCCGGCGTCGGCGGGCCGTCGTGCGGCCTCGGATCGGTGGGCTGGTCAGCCATCGCGCCCACCGTACCGGTCGGCGATCCGCTCGAGGGCGAGGTGATAGCCGGCTGGGCCGAGGCCGGCGATCGACTCGACGGCGACGTCCCGGAGGAAGTTGACCCGTCGGAAGGGCTCCCGCCTGTCCGGATCGGAGAGATGGACCTCGTAGAAGGGAAGGGCGATACCGACGAGCGCGTCACGCAGGGCCACCGACGTGTGGGTGAGCCCGGCGGCATTGACGATCGCCACGTCGAAGTCGCGATGGTGGAGCCGGTCGATGAGGGCCCCCTCGTGGTTCGACTGGAAGAACGCCACGTCGAGGTCCAGCTCGGCGGCGCGGGTCGCGATCCCGGCGTGGAGCTCCTCGAGCGTCTGGAGCCCGTAGATCTCGGGCTCCCTGGTCCCGAGCAGGTCGAGGTTCGGCCCCTCGACGACGAGGACCCGGGTCATCGGCCACCTCCTGAGAGCCACTGGGCCGGCCGGGCGGCCAGCAGGTCCTCGACGGTCTCGCGGACGAGGCCGTCGGGGACGTCGGTGCGGATCTCCACGCCGTCCGCCGTCGGGAGGACCCAGCGGAGCCGTCCCTCCGCGTGCTTCTTGTCACTCGCCATGGCGCCGACCACCGCATCGGCGGAGTAGGGGAGCGGCGCCAGGCCCAGACCGAGCTCGTCGAGCAGGCCCTCCGCACGGGCGATCCGCTCCGGGGGAGTCACCCCGATCGTCCGCCCGATCCGACACGCTCCGCGCAGGCCGATGGCGACCGCCTCGCCGTGGAGGAGGTCCTGGTAGCCTGCGGCAGCCTCCAGGCCATGCCCGATGGAGTGGCCGAGGTTCAGGGCGATCCGCCCGGCCGTCTCGCGCTCGTCGGCCGTGACCACCTCGACCTTGGCCCAGGCGGCCCGCTCCACGAGCTCCGCGACCGACCCATCCTCGAAGGCCGCCGGGTCGCCGGACGCGATCGCCCGCCCCCTCGCAGCCAGCAGCTCCAGGAGGCGTTCGTCGCCCAGGAGCCCCATCTTCACGGCCTCCCCAAGGGCCGCCCGGAGCTGGCGTGCCGGGAGCGACCTGAGGGTCTCGACGTCGATGACGATCGCCGCCGGCTGGTGGAACGCGCCGACGAGGTTCTTTCCCTCGGGCAGGTCGACGGCCGTCTTGCCGCCGATGGAGCTGTCCAGCTGGGCCACGAGCGTCGTCGGCACCTGGATGACCGGCACGCCCCGGAGCCAGACGGCCGCCAGGAACCCGGCGGTGTCCCCCAGGGCACCACCGCCGATGGCGATCAGCGGCTCGCCCCGCTCGACCCGCAGCCGAGCCAGCTCGCGGGCCGCCGTCTCGACGACCGCGAGGCGCTTGGCGGCCTCGCCCTGGGGCAGCATGACCACCTCCACCGGGTGCCCGGACGACTCGAGCCGACGGGCGATCGCGGACCCCGCCGCACCCCAGGCCCCCGGCTCGGACACGACGACGGCCCGGCGTGCTCGCGACTCGGCGAGGATCTGGCCCAGGACGTCCGCCGCGATCCCGTCGCCGATGACGATCCGGCCGATGGACGTCTGAGAATCGAGCAAGCGGGTCCCGGCATCCGTCGCGCTGCCGGCGTCGTGGACCAGTCTGAGCAGGTCATCCCCGATCGATCCGGTCTCGCGGTCTCCGTCCACGCGGACGGCCGCGGCGTAGAACCGCTCCCGTTCGCGCCCGAGGTGTCGCAGGGTCGCGGTCGGATCCGCGCTCGAGGCGACGAGCGGTCGGACATGACGACTGCGGACCAGCCGCTCGGCCAGGCGGGCGGGCGGGGCGTCGATCCAGGCGGCCAGCCGGTGGCGATACAGCGTCCAGCGGTTGCGCGGGTCGATGACCGCGCCGCCACCCGTGGCGATCACCCGGCGCAGGCCCGGTCCGTCGTGGGCGGGACCCAGGTCGGCCACGACGGTCCGCTCCAGCTCCCGGAACGCGGCCTCCCCATCGCGGGCGAAGACCTCCGGGACCGGGAGGCCTGCCAGGGCCTCGATCCGCTCGTCGGTGTCGACGAACTCCGCTCCCTCGCGATGGGCCAGGCGCTTGCCGATGACGCTCTTGCCGCTGCCGGACAGGCCGACCAGGACGACGTCCATGCGTCGCCTCAGTCGTCCCCGCCGGACCCGGCCTCGGCCTCGGCCCCGGGCGTCGCCGCGCTCGCAGAGCGAGCACCGGCGCCGACCCGCTCGACGAAGCGCGCCAGGTTGTCGGCCGTCTCGTCGACGGAGTCCCCGCCGAACTTGTCGAGGACGAAGTCGGCGAGCGTCAGCGCGACCATCGCCTCGGCGACGATCCCGGCGGCCGGGACGACGCTGATGTCGGAGCGCTCGTAGTGGGCCTGCTCGACCGCGGCCCCCGTGATCAGGTCGGCCGACGGGAGCGGTCGCGCCAGCGTCGAGATCGGCTTGACCGCGCCACGGACCACGATCGGCTCGCCGTTGGAGATCCCGCCGGTGAGGCCACCGGCATTGTTGGTCCGGTGGGTCCAGGCGCCGCCGGCGTCGCGACCCTCGATCACGTCGTGGACCTCGGAGCCGAGGCGGCGGGTCTGCTCGAAACCGAGCCCGAACTCCACGCCCTTGATGATGTTGATGCTCATGACGGCAGCCGCCAGGGCCGCGTCGAGCCGCCGATCCCACTGGACGTAGCTGCCCAGCCCCACCGGGACGCCGGTCGCCACGACCTCGAGCACGCCGCCGACGGTGTCGCCGGCCGTCCGCGCCTCGTCGATCCTGGCGATCATCAGGGCCTCGGCCTCGGGGTCGGGGCAGCGGAGCGGGGACGCCTCGGACTCCGCCCGGCTCCGGGTGCACCTCGATCGGTCCACCGCGATCCCGCCGACCTCGGCCGTGAACGACCAGACGTCCACGCCGAGCCGCTCGAGGAAGGCCCGGGCCACGGCGCCGGCCGCTACCCGGGCGGTCGTCTCGCGGGCCGAGGCCCGCTCGAGGACGTTGCGGACGTCGGTGAACCCGTACTTGACCGCGCCGGCCAGGTCCGCGTGACCGGGCCGGACCCGGGTGACCGGCCGGGCCCGCTTGTTCCCGCCCTCGGCGAGCGCAGCCAGCTCGGCAGCCTCCTCGTCGGAGAGCTCCTCCACCTGCATGACCCGGGTCCAGTTCTCCCAGTCCCGGTTGGCGACCGTCAGCAGGATCGGCGAGCCGAGGGTGTGGCCGTGGCGCACGCCGGTGACGATCTCCGCCCGATCCTGTTCGATCGCCTGGCGAGCCCCCCGGCCGTAACCGCGCTGGCGCCGCGCCAGGTCGATCGCGATGGCCTCGGCCGACACCGGCAGGCCGGCCGGGATGCCCTCGAGGATGACCCCCAGGCCCCGGCCGTGGGACTCGCCGGCGGTCAGGAAGCGGAGCCGTCCCATCTCGTCCTCAGCCGACCGCGGCCGAACCGCCCTCGGCG
>DATHYZ010000191.1:0-5388 GCA_035458865.1 Candidatus Limnocylindrales bacterium | reverse complement strand
AGGTCTGCAAAACCTCTATTCGCGGGTTCGAATCCCGCCGTCGCCTCCAGACTCCAAGCACGAAACCGGCCCCTGGAGGGCCGGTTTCTCTTTGGGCGGGTGGCAACGCGGGTAGCAACGGGCGTATTCGGGCCCTATTGCCCTAGGCGCGTCCGGGTGGGCCACCGCACCATGACGCTCTCGTTCGGGGCGAGCACGCCAGGCCTGGGTCAGCTTGCCCGCGTGCGGGTCGCGGACGGCCTGTGCGTCCGCCCCACCTTCCGCGATGCGGAGAGAAGGGAGGCGCGCATGCGGCGCTTGCTCGTTCTTGGGGTAACGGTGGTCCTGGTGATCGCGACGACAGCGGGCGTCGTGGCCAAGACGGACCTCGTCCGCCAGCCCACGCCCGAGGCGGTCGTTGCCGAACACATCGACGCGCTCAACGAGTGCGATGTCGATCGGCTGATGGCCCAGTACCCGGACGACATCAAGATCCTGCTACCCGGTGGCGTCACCACCGCGGGACGGGACGACGTCCGCGCGCTCTTCGAGGGCTTCTGCCAGCCGTTCCCGGCCGGGCTGGCGGGCCTCCACTTCACGGAGCTGTCGTCGTCGAAGGTGCACAAGACGATCAACGCCCAGTGGAAGGCAGAGGCCTGCTTCCTCGCCGAGCCGTACCTGGGCGCCGATGCCTACGAGACCTGGTCGGGCCTGATGGCCGCCCAGGTGACCACCTTCGATGGAGCCGAGCTCGCGATCAACCCCGACTGGCGGCAGGACTGCGGCGTCGAGCTGCGGTTCCAGACGACGGCCGGTCCGCTCGAGCAGGACGAGATCGGCAACGTCCTCGCCCATCACCACTACTTCGTGGAGCTCGGGGATGCGACGCCGGAGGACTTCCTCGGCTCGACCCCCGAGGAGGTCTACGAAGCCCTCGAGCCGTGGCTGACCGAGGCCAAGGCGCTCGGCGCTGGCTCCTTCATCGAGCCGACCCCGTTCGGGGTCGGTCGTCGGCCCGACATCGTCAAGTACGTCGCCGACCAGGCCGATCTGCCGACGATGATGGTCACCGGGATCTACCGCGAACCGTTCGTCACCGACGACATGCCTGGCTGGGTGTACGGCGCCTCGGTCGAAGAGATCGCCGACTTCATGCGAGGCGAGCTCAGCGGCGATCCTGGAGTCGGTGGCACCGGCGTCCCGGCAGGCTTCATCAAGCTCTCCCAGAACGACACCGGGATGACGCTGACCGAGAAGAAGATCCTCGAGGCAGCGTGCCTGGTGGCACAGGAGACCGACGCGACCATCGCGAGTCATATCACCTCCGGACCGGCCGCTCTTGCCGTGATCGACGCGGTCGAAGGCTTCGGCTGCGACCTCGACCGGTACCGGTTCGTCTGGATCCACGCCCAGGTCACCGCTCGGGCTGATGGCGCCACGCTCGAGGGCAGCTGGGGCACGGGCCACGACCCGGGCTTCGACTACATCATGGCCGCCGCTGAGCGGGGCGCGTACATCAGCCTCGACGGGATCGGGAGCGGGTTCTGGAGCGACTACTACGGTGGCTTCGAGCTCAACCTCGGCTGGATCGAGGACCTTGTCGCCGCCGGCTACGAGGACCAGGTCCTCATCGGCTCCGACACCGGCTGGTACGACCCCGGCTACCCGGGCGAGGAGGTGTCGTGGCCTGGCAGCCAGGACTTCGCCTCCATCCTCGAGTTCGCCGAATGGATGGCGACCGAAGGTGTGTCCCCGGAGCTGATCCAGAAGCTGATGACCGGCAACCCGTTCGAGGCCTACGCCCGCCCGTAGGGTCCGGCCGGTGACCCGGATGACGTGATCCGGGTCGTCGAGCCGGTCGCGACGACGATCCGCCGGGACCCATCCGTCCCGGCGGATCGTTCATTCCGTGCGGCCATTCCGGAGAGGCCTGGGTCATGCGACCGCGGTGCACCCGGGGTCGATTCGATCAGCCGCGACGGGGTGCCCACGGACGGCGTCGACGGCCGTTCGGTCCCTCTTCCTCTTGTCCGGCCGGAGGGCCCGCCGTCAGGTTGAGGCGGCGCAGCACGACAGGAGGCGGGGATGCCCAAGTACCTCATCGCCGGCACCTACACGACCGACGGGGCGACCGGCGTCCTCAGGGAGGGCGGCACGGGTCGGCGGGCGGCCGCCGCAGCCGCCCTCGCCTCGGTCGGTGGCTCACTGGAGTCGTTCCACTTCGCCCTCGGGAGTGACGAGTGGTACGTCATCGCCGAGCTGCCCGACAACGTGACGGCGGCGGCGATCGCGCTCGTCGGCACGGCGTCAGGCACGCTCCGGTCCAGGGCCATCGCGCTCATCACGCCGGAGGAGATGGACGCCCTCGGCGACCGGCTCCCAGAGTTCCGCCCGCCGGGGGAGTGAGGCCGGAGCCCTTCACCGGCCTCGGGGCGCTACCGGCTGGCCTGGGCGGGTTGGCGGGCCCGCAGGTCGTCCACGATCGAGGCTGCCCAGGCGTCGATCGCCGGCCAGTCGCGGAAGTCTCCCGACGGGATCTCGGGTGACGCGGGAAGATGCCGCAGCACCCACTCGCCGAGTCCGGCTGGGGGGTCTTCCGGGTCCCAGGCACCGAAGAAGACGTGCTCGTCGCGCGGATGGATCAGACCTTCGAGCTCGTCGAACTCCCGCGGTCGGGTGGTCTCGAGGATGTCATGACCCGCCTCGTCGACGAGATCGGTTCCCAGGGGGCCGCTGCTGAACAGCCAGGTCGGTCGCCGGGCGAGGGTATCGCGATGTCGCTGGACGAAGACGGTCGCCTCCTTGAGCCAGTGGAACATGTACGCGGCGCCGCCGATGACGAATGCGTCGTAGGGCGTGATATCGCCGATCGCGTCGACCGACCGGACCTCGGTGCGGAACCCAGCCTCCCGGAGGACGGCCGCGATCCGCTGAGCGATCTCCATCGTCGAGCCATGGCGGCTGGCATAGGCAACGAGGACGATCATGGCCCTCCCTCTCCATGGCGGTCGGATGCGAACGGAGCATGGGCGCAGGCGCTGCGCCTCGACAGGGCCATCGGCCGTCGATCCGGCGACGGCATCCGGGTCGGCGGGGGACGAACGGCCCCCACTCATGGTGACGCTCGGCCGAGCTAGCCCGGGAGCGCCTCCGGGACGCGGACGAGCGAGTAGCAGACCGGTGTGAAGTGGCGCAGCCAGAAGGCGGTCGCCTCCGGATTGAAGGTCTCGAAGTCCACGGCACAGGTCCGCAGACCAGCTCTGGCCTGGTCCCGGAGTGCCGCCTCGAGGATGGCGCTTGCCGCCCCGCGACGTCGCTGGGCGGGCCGGACGTAGGCCCCGGAGATGAAGCTGCCGTCGGCCGTCTCGAGCATATCCGCGCCACCGAATACGCGGTCGAAGCGGATGAACCCGAACGGCCCTTCGTCGTCCTCGGCCAGCCACGCCGACCCGCGAGGCTCGCCCAGGAAGCGCGCCCAGGCCGCGGCGTCATCGGCTGGACGGAGCGGCATCAGGACCGGCGGCTCCACGTAGTGGCGGCGGTGCTCGAGATCGAGCGCCGCCAGCGCCGGCGCATCAGCAGCGGCGGCCGATCGGACGCGATAGCCGTCCGGTGTCGGGGCACCGAGCGGTTCGGTCGGCCGGACCGCGTCGACGACCGTCATGCCGAACCCGTTCCACGTCCAGAACGACAGGCCCGGATCGTCGGTCAGGACCGTGATCGCGTGGAGCTCGCAGCGCTCGGCGGTCCACGCGGTCGAGGCGGCACGGTAGAGGGCATGCCAGACAGCCTCGTCCTCGCCCTCGTCGATGCCGTGCGCCCACTCCGGCGAGTACGCGCCAGAGCGACCGGTCTCCCGGAAGCCAGCGATCGGGTACCAACTGGCGAGGAAGCCGCGCAGGTGGCCAGCATCGACGGCTGCGACCCCGGACATCCCGGCGAGTCGGTCGGCGACTCCATCGACGTCGGAGAGCTGGCTCGAGAGTCCGTCGATGCGCGACCGCAGGCGGTCGAACGAGGCGACGACGAGCCTC
The DNA here is from genome assembly GCA_035458865.1 of Candidatus Limnocylindrales bacterium. Classification (GTDB taxonomy): domain Bacteria; phylum Chloroflexota; class Limnocylindria; order Limnocylindrales; family CSP1-4; genus DATHYZ01. The sequence goes on along the minus strand of DATHYZ010000191.1, from coordinate 1,375 downwards.
GCGGCGTCCTGGACATGCTCGAGCCCCAGTGGTTCGATCTGCACCGCTGGTCCTCACGAACGCGTGGCACCCACGGCCACTCGAATGAGACTCGCCGCACCAGCAGCTGCCGTCAACCGTGGGTGCTCGCTCGCGCCACGATCTTCGGGCGGTATCGTTGGGGCGGGCGCCGGCCCTGATCCCGGCCGAGGTGGCGGAACGGCAGACGCGGCCGACTTAAACTCGGCTGTCCGCAAGGGCGTGTGAGTTCGAATCTCACCCTCGGCACCATCGTTGGACGGTGTGCGTTGTCCATGCGAAATGGCTGCGCCCGACCGCCGTTCTGCGGGTTCGGTGGTGCCTGGGCGCACCGGGGCGGCGACCAGCCCGCGGCCGGGCGACGGGGGCCGCCCTGTGCCTGGCACCCCAACTGGCACCTTCACGCCCGTACTGGTGCGGACGAGCGACGGCGACTAGGGCGCCCGCCACGCTCAGACCGAACGCCGACGGACTCCTGCGGACCCCGCCCTCGCACTCGAATACCGATGAGGGCAACCGGGTGCGGGTTCGACCCCGCCTCCGGCACCACGCATCGGGGCCTCTCCGGGGTCGGCTTGACCACGACGGTCCTCCGGACCGGCAGCGGCCGAGGATGCGCCGACCTGGCGGCCCTTGAGGACGATCGTGTCGCGGCGTTCGCGGAGGCAGTCGCGCTGCCAATCGGGGGCCTGCAGCCCTGGGCGAGGTCAGGCTGGCGGGAAGCGTCGAGCCACCGCCGAGGGCCATCCAGCCCGCGGTTCGGGGTAGATGTCGCCCAAGCCGTTCCCGTGCCGCGCCAGCCGGCGCGATTTGCGACCTCCGCATCTGGTCGCGGACCTGCCGGTCGATCGAGACTCCTGCCGTGGATGGCGTCCCGGTCGTGGGAGGTGCGGCCATGGTGGACGCCGAGCTGTTGGTTCCGCTGGCGGAGATCGCCGGCGTGTTCGTCGGATTCGGGGCGCTCATCGCGGTGCGGAGCGGTGGCCCGACTCAGCCGCTGGAGCTCGCACCGATGCGCTCCATGGTCTCGCTGGGGATGCTGACGATCGTGGCGGCCCTCGCCCCGAGGACCCTCGGCGGCTTCTCACGCCGTGGGTCATCCTGCTCGGCGTCGCACCCGAGCTCGAGGCGGCGCTCTACCAGGCCAAGCTCGTGCTGATCCTGCTCGGCGCCGGGTGGCTCCTTCTGGAGCTCGCCTTCGCGCAGCGACGCCCCGTGGCCGGCTGAGGCGACCAGCCGATCGCCGGGCGCCGGGGCCGTTCAGGTCCTCGGCCTCGTCGAGTGGACTGCGCACCGCCCGCTCGGCGGCGATACTCTGGCGATGAGGATCTACTTCGCCGGTCCACTCTTCAGCGCC
>DATHYZ010000190.1:0-15198 GCA_035458865.1 Candidatus Limnocylindrales bacterium | reverse complement strand
GACGTCGCCGTCGAGGAGGGGGCGCCAGTCGGGGCCTGACCCGGCGCCATCGACCGACCCGGTCCCAGGGCGCTCGGGTCGCATCGAAGGCGCTTCCGCCAGCGCCGAATGGCCCCGATCCACCTCGGCCGTTCGGCCCTTCCGACGCCGTTCGCGCCCGCTTACGATCCATCGGTCGACATCTGCGCCATTGGGGGAGAGGTCCGTGTCCCTTGCGACACGACCGCGCGAGGCGCTTGAGCCCGTCCCACTCGAGCCCGTCGACGCCTACCTCCAGCACCGCTCCGAGATCCGGGCGCTCCTGCTGGCCCTGACCCGTGACCCGGAGACCGCCGAGGACCTGACCCAGGAGGCGTTCGCCCGGCTGACCATGGCCAGCAAGGCCGGTCGACAGCCGGCCCGGACCCGGGCCTGGCTGTATCGCGTGGCCGTCAACCTGGCCGCGGACCGGGGGCGTCGGGCCACCAGTGCGGAGCGCGGGCGACGTCGGCTGGTGGGAGGGCTCGACGAGCGTGCCCCGGCCGATGACGACCCGGTCCGCCGGTGCCTTGCCCACGAGGAGCAGGCGGCGCTGTCCGCGGCGATGTCCCGCCTGCCGACCGACGCCCGGCTGGCGATGCTGATGGCCGCCGCCGGGTACTCGAGGCAAGAGATCGGCGACCGGATCGGGCGCTCCGACCTGGCCATCCGGACGCTCCTGTGCCGGAGTCGACGCCGCGTCAGGGACGCCCTCGAGCACGGCTGACCCCCCGCAAGAGCCGACCCGGGCGGGTCGGCCCCGCTGGTCGTCCCGAGCCCCCTGACCCGGTACGCTACGAGCATGACCGAGGCCGCCCGACCCGACGGATCACGCTCGGTCCTCGAGGAGCTGGTCACCGTCGAGCGGGGTCGGCTCGACCTGCGAGCTGGTGCGATCGGTCTCGGCATCCTGGCGGTCGTGCTGGCCGGACTCGGCCTGATCGGTGCGCCGGCCTTCGCCGTGGCCATCGGCGTCGTCGTCGTCCTCGTCGGGCCGGTCCCGACGAGTCCCTCGGACTGGATCCGCGGACTCACCGTGGTCGGGCTGGGCGCGGCGCTCACGGTGGTCGCCGTCAGTGTGGGCGCCGAGGCGGTGCCGTCGGCGGCCTTCGCCGCGCTCGTGGGCGCGGCCAGCACCCTGGCGGCGGGACGTGGCCACGGCCCGGCCGTCCGTGCCTTCCTGATGACGATCTGGCTGGTCCTTGCGCTGACCCTCGCGGACAGCGGGACTCCCGGGGTCGTCTACGCCATCGCCCTCGCAGCCGGTTGTGGCATCGGGGCCCTGGCGCTGGCCCTCCGGACCGGCCGAGGTGACGGGGCCGACGGTGCGCCGGGGACGACCCCGGAGCCGGTCCCGACGCTCGCGGTCCTGGCTCGCGGCCCGCTCGGGCTGATGGCGGCCCTGCGGGGGCTGGGGGTGGGCATCGCGGTGCTGCTCGGGTACGCCTGGTTCCCCGAGCATCCGGCCTGGGCCGCCTTCACCGCGCTGATCATCATCCGCCCGCCCACCCGTCGGGCCGTGGTCGTCGGTCTCAAGCGGTCGATCGGGACGGGCACGGGCGTCGTTCTGGCGGTGCTGCTCGCCAGCCTCGCGGGGGAGAGCACAGTGGTGGTGGCCGTGCTGTTCCTGGTGACCGCATTCCTGATGATGGCGCTCCGGGACGCGGACTACGCCGTGGTCAGCGTCCTCGTGACCGCCCTGATCGTCTTCGGTCAGCGGCTGGTCCGCACCGATGCCGCGGAGGCTGGCCTGGACCGGTTCCTTGCCACCCTCGTCGGGGTCGCCATCGCGTTCGCCGTGCTCGCGACCGTCGAGGCTGCGGCCCGAACCCGCCAGCCGACCACCTGACGCGCGGCCGGCACGGCGCCGATATGCTGTAGGCCACGATCCGGACGCTCCCCGCCGTTCGTCGACCGGCGACCGCGACCCCGCGGATCGACCGCCCATTGGAGCCACGTCATGGCCGAGCCGACGACGCCCGCATCGCCGTCACCGATCGGTCCGTCTGCGCGCTCGGTCGATCCCTCGCCGCCCCGAGCGATCGCGCGGCGGGTCGAGGGTGACACGGCTGACAAGCGGCGACGCTTCGGCAAGTCCGTCCGGACCGAGGTGCCGCGGGAGGTCCACGGAGACTGGGCCCCGGCGCCCGACCGACCTGATCCGGTGGCGCTGCTCGAGGAGCAGAGCGTGGGCCGGATCCCGGACCTGCTCCCGATCCGCTACGGGCGGATGCTCGTCTCGCCGTTCGCCTTCTACCGCGGGGCAGCCCTGATCATGGCGGCCGACCTGGCCCGGGCTCCCTCGACCGGCATCGCGGTCGTCGCCTGCGGCGACGCCCACCTCTCCAACTTCGGGGTCTTCGCGACGCCCGAGCGGCGGCTGGCGTTCGACGTCAACGACTTCGACGAGGTGCACCCGGCACCGTTCGAGTGGGACGTGAAGCGCCTGGCCACGAGCCTCGTCCTCGTGGCACGCGAACAGGGCTTCGGCGACGAGGCCGGACGGCGGATGGCCAACGCCGTCGCGTCGGAGTACCGGACCCGGATGCTCAAGCTGGCGCCGATGGGGTTCCTCGACTCCTGGTACGTCCACGTCGACGTGACCAGCCTGCTTGGGCAGGTGCGGCAGGGGGGCTCGGACAAGGAGCGGCGGCGGGCGAAGGCCTTCGTCGAAAAGGCATCCACGCGAACGAATCTGGGCGCGCTGCGCCGCCTGGCCGAGTCGACCCCCGACGGCTGGCGCCTCAGGGAGGAGCCGCCGCTGGTCGTCCGGCCTCAGCTCAGTGATGCAAACCTCGGGGTCCTTCGGCGGGCCATGGACGAGTACCAGGCATCGCTGCGCACGGACCTTCGGCCGCTCCTGGAGCACTACCCCATCGCGGACATCGCCCGCAAGGTCGTGGGCGTCGGATCGGTCGGCCTGCAGGCGTACATCTTGCTGGGCGTCGGGGTCGCCAAGGACGACGCCCTCTTCCTTCAGCTCAAGGAGGCGCGCGCCTCGGTCCTGGAGGCCTACACGGACCCGACCCGGTTCGACCACCAGGGCGAGCGCGTCGTCAGCGGTCAGCGATTCATGCAGTGGGCGAGCGACCAGCTGCTCGGCTGGCTACGGATCGAGGGGCTGGACCGCTCCTACGACTTCTACGTCCGCCAGCTGCGGGACTGGAAGATGTCGTTCGACCTCGCCGCGGCGGACGAGCGGAGGCTCACCCGCTACGGGCGCACCTGCGCCCAGGCGCTCGCCCGGGCGCACGCCCGGTCAGGCTCGTCCCTCGCCATCGCCGGCTACCTCGGCAAGAGCGACGCCTTCGACGATGCCGTCGAGCGGTTCTCGATCGCCTACGCCGACCAGACGGAGCGTGATTTCGCCGCCCTCCGGGCGGCCGCGTCCAGCGGTCGCATCACGGCCTCGGACGTGGACTAGCGGACGGCATGAGGATGGGCATGCGGCGCTCCCGCCAGCCAGGCTGGCGTTCGACACCCGGGACGGAGTGGTGACCCGATGACATCGATCCGGCGCGTGCTCCACTTCTGGCGACTGCAGCTGGCCCTGGCCCGCGAGTGGCAGCCGGAGTCCCACCATCGCTGGCGCCGCCTGTTCACGGTCTGGCTGGTCGACGTCGTGGCCCTGATGTTCGTGGTCTGGCTCCTGCCCGGCGTGAACCTCGAGCTCCAGGGCGCGTTCACCGGCGTCATCGAGATCGGGGTCTTCGCGGTCGCGATCGGCCTGGTGAACGCCCTGATCCGGCCAGTGGTCATGTACCTGGCGCTGCCGATCGCCTTCCTGACGGCCGGCCTGTTCGGGCTGGTCATCAACGCCGTCCTCATGCAGCTGACCTCGTACGTCATCGGCGGCGTGATCTTCACCGACTTCCTGTGGGCGCTCGCGGCCTCGCTGCTCATCGCCGCCGTGAACACCATCGCCGCGTTCCTGGTCAACCTCAACGACGACGACTCGTTCTACTTCTCGCTGCTCATGCGGATGGCCCGCGAGTCGGCCGGGGCGGTGGCGACCGACCGCCCGGGCATGGTCATCATCCAGGTGGACGGGCTGGCGGCGCCGATCCTGCGCCAGGCGATCCGGACGGGCACCACGCCGTTCATCGCCTCGCTCGTCCGGTCCGGCGGACACCACCTGATCGAATGGGAGGCGGGACTGCCGTCGAACACGCCGGCCAGCCAGGCGGGGATCCTCCACGGCAACAATGCAGCCATCCCGGCCTTCCGCTGGCTGGACAAGACGACCGGGCGGACATACGTGGCCAATCACCCCCGTGACGCGAGGGAGCTGGAGACCGCCATCTCGACGAACCGCGGGCTCCTGGAGGACGGCGGGTTCAGCCTGTTGAACCTCTTCTCCGGCAACGCGTCCGAGGCCTTCCTCACGAACTCACGGATGGAGGAGGCCGGGGGCGACGTCCGCCGCGCGTCCGCCAGCCTCTACGGGTTCCTGCTGAGCCCGTACCAGATGACCCGAACGCTCGTCCTGCTCGTGCGCGAGATCGCCCTGGAGCGGGTGCAGGCGAGACGACAGGCGCGCCGGGACGTGCTGCCCAGGGTCCATCGCGGCTGGGCGTTCGCCGGGATGCGGGCCGTGTCGTGTGTCGCCTTCCCGGACATCACCAAGACGCTGCTGATCCGCGGCATGTACGCCGGGACGAACGTGATGTACTCGGACATCCTCTCGTACGACGAGATGGCCCACCACGCCGGCCCGGAGCGTCCGGAGACCCTCTCCCAGCTGGAGGCGCTCGACACGCTCATCCGGTCGCTGGTGAAGGCGTCGAGAGGCGCTCCGCGACCGTACGAGCTGGCGATCGTCTCCGACCACGGCCAGAGCATGGGCGCCACGTTCAAGCAGCGCTATGGCCTCAGCCTGCAGGAGTTCGTCTCGCAGCTCGTGGCCGGCGAGGTCACCGTCCTCGCCGGCACGCAGGACGAGGAGAGCTGGGGTCACGTGAACGTCCTCCTCAGCGAGATCGTCCGGGCGCCTGGCGTCACGGCCAATGTCACCCGGGCCGCCCTCGGCAGGCGGGTCAGGGCGGACGGCGAGGTCGAGGTCCGCAGGGACCGCCGGGGTCATCCGGGGGCCGAGCTGGAGTCGGTCGGCTCACCCGAGTCGCCCGCGGGGGCCGGCACTGCTGCACCGTCCGAGGCGGCAGAGGCACCGACGGCGATCGTGCTGCCATCGGGCAACTTCGCGACGATCCACCTCACGGCGTCCACGGAGCGGATGACACTCGAGGAGATCGAGCGTCGCTACCCGGGCCTGCTGGCCGGGCTTGCCGCCCACCCCGGGATCGGCTTCGTCATGGTCCGCTCCGAGCAGCACGGGGCGGTCGTGCTGGGTCGCGACGGGTCCCGCTACCTGGCCGACGACCGGGTCGTTGGCCGCGACCCGCTGCGCCACTTCCGCGGCCATCCGGCCGATCACCTTCGCCGGCTGGACTCCTTCCCGAACTGCGCCGACATCTGCGTCAACAGCCTCTACGACCCGGAGACCGGCGAGGTGGCCGCGTTCGAGGAGCAGGTCGGCTGCCACGGCGGCCTGGGCGGCTACCAGACGCGGCCCTTCGTGCTCGTTCCGAGCCACTGGGACGTGCCCGAGGATGCGCTCATCGGCGCGGAGTCGATCCATGGGATCTTCCGCCGACGTCTCGACGAGGCGGTCCTCTCGCCCGAGGAGCTGGCGGCCCGCGACGTACCGGCGGCGGCGGCGAGCGCCGCGGGGGGCGATGAGCCGGGACAGCCCGCCGGGGCGCCCGACCAGCGATGACCGGGGCGGTCGGTCGCGCCGGCCTCATCGAGCGGGGCCTCCGCCTGGAGTACCTCACCGTCGGCTGGAACGCGGTCGAGGCGGTCGTCGCCATCGTCGCCGCCGCCCTGGCAGGATCCCCTGCCCTGCTCGGGTTCGGGATCGACAGCATCGTCGAGAGCGCCTCCGGGACCGTGCTCATCTGGCGCCTCCGGGCGGAGCGACGAGGCAGCGACGCCGAAGCGGTCGAGCGACTGGAGCGGACCGCCAGCCGGCTGGTGGCCGTCTCCCTGGCGGCCCTGGCGATCTACGTCGCGTGGGAATCGGCGACCTCGCTCGTCGATGGCGAGCGGCCAGAGCCGTCCCTCATCGGGATCGCCCTGGCGCTCGCGTCCCTCGGGGTCATGTGGTGGCTGGCCCGGGCGAAGCGACGGGTCGCCCGGGGGCTGGACAGTCGGGCGATGGCGGCCGACGCGTTCCAGACCGATGCATGCTTCTGGCTCTCGCTCTTCCTTCTCGTGGGCATCGGCCTGAACGCCGCGCTCGGCTGGTGGTGGGCCGACCCGGTCGCGGCGCTCGCGATGGCCGTGGTCATCGCCCGCGAGGGGGTGGAGGCGTGGCGGGGCGAGAGCGACCCGATCGTCGAGGCGATCGAGGCGAGCGAGGCGAGCGACCACGGGACCGCCTGACGGTGCGCAGACCCGCTCGACCCGGCCCAGCCACCGCCTGGTTCCTTGCGGCCGTGACCCTGGTGGCGACGGGCTGCTCGGGTCTCCCGGTGGGGCCGACCGCCCCGGCGTCGAACCCGGCGTTGCCCACATCGCCGTCCCCGCCCGGGCGCGCCGCAGCGCTGACCGACGTCGTGGACGGCGACACCGTGAAGGTCCGGCTCGACGGCGTGACGGAGTCGGTCAGGATCATCGGGATCGACACGCCGGAATCGCGGCGGCCGGGTACCCCGGTGGAGTGCTTCGCGCGCGAGGCGACCGACGCCGCGGTCGCGCTCCTGCCGGAGGGATCGAGGGTCTGGCTCGAGCCGGACCCGACGCAGGACACCCGAGACCGCTACGGCCGCTTCCTGGCCCACCTCTGGCTCGCCGACGGTCGGCTCTTCGCCGAGGCGATGATCCGGGACGGCTACGGGATCCACTACGTCTACGGCGGCGTCCCGTCGCGGTATGCCGCCCGGCTCGCCGCCGCGCAACTCGATGCCGAGCGTGCCTGGGCCGGCCTGTGGGCCCCCGACACCTGTGCGGGCGACCCACACACGCCGGCAGGCGACACGCCAGGCTAGCGAACGCAGGCGCCGCTCAGAGGGCCGAGAGCCGGCCGCGCCGGAAGCGCCGGTCGGCAGCGATGACCAGCGCCGCATCGGCGAGGGCGATGACGATGACGACGCCGACGAACACGTAGCCGGCCTCGGCCGACCCGAGCCAGTTGATCACCTGCCGGGCGAGATCCCGCTGCACGAAGAGCAGCGTCGCGCCGACCCCGAGGACCATGCCGGGAACCATCACCCCCATGATCGTCATCTGCTGCGCCTCCTGGGCCGTGGCCGCGCGCATCGAGACGAAGATCCCGATGGCGCCGGTGAACAGCGCGACGAGGAAGGCCAGGAGCAGGGCCCCGACGAGCATCGCCGGGTCGTAGAAGAGCGGCGCCCGGTCCGAGGCCACGAGGTTGGTGACGACGAGGGCGATCGCGAGCAGGAACGGCGAGCCCGCCCAGCCCAGGACGACGGCGAAGCCGAGCTTGCCGAAGAGGATCGACCGGTCCGGCAGACGGCTCGCAAGCAGGGTCCGAAGGGTGTGGCGCTCGCGCTCGCCGGCGATCGCGTCGGGTACCACGATCCCGGCGACGACCATCGGCAGGATGATCGCCTGGACCCCCATCATCACGGGATCGGTCACGAAACGCTCGCCCATCTGGATCGGGAAGATCACCGCCCACACCGACAGCATCCCGCCGGTCAGGAGGATCTGGCGACGGGCCCGGCCGCCCCAGATCGAGCGCCACTCCTTCCAGACGACCGTGCGGATGTCGGCGATCATCGATCCTCCTCCATGAGGGTCACGAAGACCTCCTCGAGGCTCGCCCGCCCGCGGCGGACCTCGTCGATCTGGGCGCCCGATCGGACCAGGAGATCGATGAGCGGGGCCGGCTCGGCCGGGGGAACCAGCTCCAGGGTGAGGTGACCGTTCTCGCGAGTGACCGCTCGGACCTCCGGCAGGGACCGCAGGCGGGCGAGCAGCGGCTCGTCGAAGCCGCGGCCGACGATGTCCACGCGAGGCGCCCCGGTGGCGACGCGCAGCTCGTCGGGGCTGCCCAGGGCCATCAGCCTGCCCTCCCTGATGACGGCCACCTGACCGCAGAGGCGCTCGGCCTCGGCCATGTTGTGCGTCGTGAGGAAGATCGTCGTGCCGTCAGCGGCCATCCGGGCCAGGTCGTTCCTGACGGCCGTCGCGGCCATGACGTCGAGGCCCGCCGTGGGCTCGTCGAGGAACACCAGGGCCGGGCGATGGAGCAGCGCCCGGCCGAGCGCAAGTCGTTGCTGCATCCCCCGGCTCCAGGTCCCCGCCTTGTCCCGGCGGCGATCCCAGAGGTCCATCGCCTCGAGGACCTCCCGCACCCGGGCCTGCCGGTCGTCGGGGTTCATGCGCCACGAACGAGCATAGAAGACCAGGTTGTCCTCGGCCGTCAGCGCCTCGTAGATGCCCGTGTGCTCAAGGACGGCGCCGGTCTGGAGGCGGACGTCCTCGCCCTGCGACCAGGGGTCGAACCCGAGCACCCGGGCTCGGCCGCCGGATGGCTCGAGCAGGCCCAGCAGGAGCGAGATCGTCGTCGTCTTGCCCGCGCCGTTCGGCCCCAGGAAGCCGAAGATCCCGCCCCGCGGGACCTCGAGCGTGAGGCCGTCGACCGCGTGGATCGAGCCGAAGTCGCGGGACAGGCCGTCGAGGGAGATGGCGGGTCCGGGGTGCTGCATCGATCTCCTCCAGGCAGGGCCCGACGGGGTCGCGCCCGACCGACCCGCTGGCCAGTCTCCCGGCCGATCCCGCCGACGGGTAGAGCCGTCGGGCCCCTTCGGCCGACCTGGGCTACGCTCCGGCCATGCCGCCCGAGGCCTATGCCCTCGTCGCCACCTTCGCCGCGACGGCGGTCGTCTGCGGGCTGCTTGCCGGCGCGATCGCAGCTCGGGCGGGGGGACCCAGGGGAGTCCGCTGGGCGATCCTGCCGATGACGGCCTCGTTCGTGGCGCTCTACTGGGTGGGCCATCGGCTGGCGCTCGTCGCGGGTCCGCAGGTGGAGCTCTTCGGGTTCCAGGTCTCGGTCGTCCTGGACGTCGGGGTCGCCCTGATCGCGGCCCTCGCGATGGCGGCGGTCCAGGTCGCGGCGTCGCGCGTGGCCCGGGCGGCCCGCTAGATCGAGCGATCCCCCGGGATCGGGTCCGAGGTCGGGCCCGAAGCGACAGGCCGGAACCGGTCCACCCAGCCCACGACCCCTCCGGCGGCGACGAGTCGCACGGGGATGCCGGCCGCGTCGAGGAGGCTCGCGCCGATCGCCGCCCGGTATCCCGACACGCAGACGACCCACGCCTCGGGCGATGGCGCGAGCGAGCCGACACGAGCGGGCAGGTCACCCACGAAGACCTGCTCGCTGCCCGGCAGGATCCCCTCCTCCGCCCACTCGGCAGGCTGGCGCACGTCGATGATCCGGGGGCGCTCCCCGCGCGCCCACGCGGCGTGCAGCTCGCGCATCCGGACCGTGGGATACGTGCGCACCCGGCGGCCGCTCGCCTCCCAGGCGTCGACTCCGCCGGCGAGCCTCCCCAGGCCGGTGCCGTAGCCGATGCGGAAGAGCTGGACGGCGGCCTCGCGGGCCGCCTCCGGCGCGTCCTCCGGCAGGACGAGGACGACCGGCCGGCCGAACGGGACGAGCCAGCCGACGTAGGCGGAGAAGGAGTCGCCGAGCTCGACGTTGAGCGAGCCGGGGAGGTGCCGCGACGCGAAGGCCTCGCGATCCCGGGCGTCCACCACGGCCGCTCCCTCGGCGACGCGTCGGTCGACGGCCTCGGGACCGAGGTCCTCGACCTCGGGCGGATGCCCGACCACCGGCGGGCCGGCGCGGTTCAGGGATCCCATGTGCGCGTAGTAGGCCGGGTAGCGGCCCAGGGCGGCCAGCTGCCGCTCCAGGAAGGTCGTCTCGTCCGGCGCATGGAGCGCGGCGTTCCGCTCGCGCTCGAGGCCGATCGTCGTTCGGCGGCCGAGGTCCGGCAGGTTCGAGGCGCAGAAGCTGCCGGATCCATGGGTCGGCAGGACCACCACGTCGTCGGGCAGGTCGGCCAGCGCCTGGAGCGTGCGGTACTGGGATCGCGTCAGCGCCTCGGTCGCTTCGGGCCCGACCAGATCGGTGCGGCCGGCGCTCCCCACCAGGAGGCTGCCGCCGGTGAAGACGGCGGTCGGCTCGGCGGCGTCGCCCTCGTGGACCTGCCAGGCGACGTGCTCGAAGGTGTGCCCGGGCGTGGCCCTGGCGACCAGCCGGAGATCGCCGAGCTCCACGACGTCGCCCTGGTCGACGGGTCGGTGCGGGAACCCGTAGCCGCCTCGTCCTGGGGCCACGATCTCCGCTCCGGTCGCCGCCCGGACCTCGAGAGCTCCCGAGAGGTAGTCGTTGTGCGCGTGCGTCTCGAGGACGCGGCGGATCCGCCAACCCCGTCGGCGCGCGGCCTCGATGAACCGCCAGACATCCCGCTGGGGATCCACGAGGAGGGCCTCTCCACCCGAGGCCAGCAGGTAGGTCGAGTCGCCCAGCTCCTCGGTCAGGAAGGTTTCAAGCTCGAGGTCGAGCGCCGCAGGGTCGCTCACGCGGGCGACTCGCCGACTGCCGCGATCCGGGCGGATCGGTCGGACGCAGAGAGGCGCTTGGTCGAGGCCGGGACGCGCATCGACCAGAGTCTACCGCCGGCACGGGGCCCGGACGCGGATCGGGTCCGGGCACGCGACAAGGCCCGCAGGGGGCGCGGGCCTTGGACCAAAATCATAGTGACCTAGTCGGCGTTCGACAAGCCCCCCTGGACGGGATCCGCGACCGACTCGTTCGTCGTCGGATTCCCCTAGCCGGCGGTCGCTCGATCGGCGGTCGCCCGACTCGTCTGCTCGTCCCTGCCCCGAGGCTCGGCGACCTCGTGATGGCGATTGCAGCGCGCCTCGTACGTCTCGATGGCCCGTTCGTCCAGCCCGCCGATGACGACCAGCGGGTCGTCGAGCGCCGCCGGCCGGCCGTTCACGAGACGCTGCGTCCGGGTGGCCGTCTCGCCGCAGATGACGCAGATGGCGGTGAGGGTGGTGACCTCGTCGGCGCGCGCCATCAGCTCCGGCATCGGGCCGAACGGTCGCCCGGCGAAGTCCAGGTTGAGGCCGGTCACGATGACGTGGCGACCCGAACGGCGGATGGCCTCCACGACGTCGACGATCTCGCCGACGAAGAACTCCGCCTCGTCGACCCCGATGAGGTCGGCGTCCGACTCGCGGGCCAGGGCCAGGATCTGCCAGGGATCCCCGGTGGCGACGACGGTCGATGGGTAGCGCGCCTTGGAGCGACTCTCCGCGAACTCGGGCGGGGTCCGCGTGTCGATGTCGGGGCGGATCAGGAGGACGCGCCGTCGGGCGACCTCGGCGCGCCGGAGCAGGCGCAGGAGCTCGTCGGTCTTGCCCGACGACATGCATCCGGCGATGACGTGCAGCCAGGGATCGGCGCGATAGAACACGGTGGTGCAGAGGGTAGCGGGTCCGCGGGCGCCGTCGCAGGGCGGTCCACGGGGCGGGCCGGCCCAGGGAGCGCGGACGGCGAAGGATCCCGGCACGGTCGTGGCCCGACTCCGTGCGTCGGATGACGTAGGGGCGCCCGGGCGCATGTCGGTGGGTCGACGCCTCGCCGGGGCCTACCGTCGGCAGTGCCACTCGATCGACCCAGGAGGAGCGTCGTCCGTGAACATCGCTGTGTCCCCGTCCCTCGCCCGGCCCGAGAGCCTGGCCCGGCTCGCCCGGGCCCTCGGGGACCGCGTGATCACGCCGGGCGACCCGGGCTATGAATCGGCCCGGGAGGTCTGGAACGCGACGGTGGACCGGCGACCCGCGGCGATCGTCCGACCCACGAGCGCGGCAGACGTCTCACGGGCGGTCGTCTTCGCCCGCGAGACCGGGGTGGACCTGGCGATCCGCGGGGGTGGCCACAGCATGGCCGGTCACGGCACCGTCGACGACGGGATCGTCCTGGACATGCGTCGACTCCAGGGACTCCGGATCGATCCGTCCCGGCGGATCGCTCGCGCCGAGGCCGGGGTGCTGGCCGGTGCCTACACGAAGGCTGCCGCGGGCCACGGCCTGGCGACCCCGTTCGGCGACACCGCGACGGTGGGGGTCGTGGGCCTCACCCTGGGCGGCGGGATGGGCTGGCTCAGCCGCAAGCACGGGCTGACCGTCGACAACCTGCGCTCGATCGAGCTCGTCACCGCCGATGGGGACCGCGTGACGGCCGGTCCGACCGAGCATCCCGACCTCTTCTGGGCACTTCGCGGCGGCGGCGGCAACTTCGGTGTGGTGACGGCGCTCGAGTTCGACCTCCACCCGCTGGGCCCGATCCACGGCGGCCTGATCGCCCTGCCGCTCACCCGGGACGTCCTCCGGGACTACGCGGAGGTCGCGGCCACCGCAGCGGACGAGCTGACGATGATCGCCTCGGCCGTGCGGCTCCCGCCCGCGCCGTTCGTGCCCCAGGATCTCGTCGGAACGCCCGCCCTCGTGGTCCTGCCGGTCCATGCCGGAGGGCCCCACGACGGAGCGGCCGCCATGTCGGTCCTCCGGTCGCTCGCGAACCCGCTCATCGAGCGGCTGGGCCCGATGCCCTACCCGTCCATGTACCAGCTGACCGCGGAGGGCTCGCGGCGGCAGGCCGGGGTCACGCGGACCCATTCGCTCCGCGGCCTGGACGAGGCCACGATCGACGCCATCGTGGACGGACTCCCGGCCGCACCGGCCGGCAGGATGGCGATGGTCCAGGTCCGCGTCCTGGGTGGGGCCGTCGCGCGGGTCGCCTCGGACGCGACCGCGTACAGCCATCGCGGAGCCGGGGCCGTCATCGCCATCAGCGCAGGTGCCGAGGGACCGTCGGACCTCGAAGCGTCGACCGCCTGGGCCGAGCAGCTGGCGTCTGCCATCCGGCCCCGGGCCGTGGGGGCCTACGTGAACTTCCTGGAGAACGAGGGCGAGGGGCGGATCCGGGCTGCCTACGGGGGGTCGACGTACGCGCGGCTCGTCGGGGTGAAACGGTGCTGGGACCCGACGAACCTCTTCCGGATGAACCAGAACATCCGACCCTGACGGGCGGGCCGGCCCGGTCCCGGCAGGTCTCGACGACCCGCCGGCTCAGCGGCGCCCCGCCACGAAGACGTCCCGCTCCCACGGGTCGCGGACGATCCCGGCCTCGAGCCCGACCTCGCCGAGCAGCCGCAGCCAGGTGGCCCGGTCGAAGAGCCCTTCGACGTGCCGGTCGTGCTCCACGCAGACCGATCCATCCGCGTCTCGGAGCAGGAACGCGAACTCCGTCACGAAGGTCGAGTCCGCCGGGTCCGGATCCCACGACCACTCGACGTAGCGGAGGGCCCGGTCGGCCCCGTCGTGCCCGCCGTGGCCGGTCGACGGATGGAACGTCTCGCGGACGCAGTCGGGCATGAGGAGGGCCACGCCGCCCGGCCGGAGGTGGACGGCCACGGTGGTCAGGGCCGCCAGCAGGTCGGCCTCGCTGACGAGATACATGATCGCGTCGTGGACGAGGACGGCATCGAAGGTGCGCCCGAGCCGGAGCGTTCGCATGTCGCCCAGGACGTGCTCCACCCCGGGGTTGATCGTCCGACTGAGCTCGAGCATGCCCGGCGACAGATCAGCGAGCGTCAATGTCAGCTCGCCGCGAAGGTGCGACGCGAGGTTCCCGCCGCCCGATCCGAGCTCCAGCAGGGTCCGGAGCGGGGGCGTGGACCGCTCCCGCAGGATCTCGAGCGCGTAGGCAGCCTCGTCCGCGTATTCCTCGGGCGCCGTCAGGAGGTGGAACCAGGACGCAAGCCGCCCGTACATGGCGAGCTGGTCGGCAGAGGCGCCCTGGGTCGTCGCAGACGGTCCGGCCGTGGGTAGCGGAGCCGGCCGGGTCGCGGGCTCGTCCTGCATCGGCGGCATCTTCCCATGCGGGCTGCTCGTGGTCGATACGATGACCGCATGGATCCCTGGGCGCTGGCCCTCGTCGTCGTCGGGCTGCCCGTGCTCCTGGTCGGCGCCGAACTGCTCGTCCGCGGGGCCTCCCGGCTCGCCAGGGCCGCCGGCATCAGCCCGGTCATCATCGGCCTGACGATCGTGGCCTTCGGGACGAGCGCGCCGGAGCTGGCCGTGAACGTCACCGCCGTCTATGCCGGCAGCCCGGACGTGGCCGTCGGCAACGTCGTCGGCTCGAACATCGCCAACATCCTCCTGATCCTCGCCATCGCGGCCATCGTCGCGCCCCTCGCGGTGGCCGCCCGCATCGTCCGAGCCGACGTGCCACTCATGATCGGTACGGCGGCGCTGCTGTGGCTGTACGCGGCCGACGGGGAGTTGTCCCGCGTCGAGGGCCTGATCCTCGTCGGCGGATTGGCCGTCTACCTGCTCCTCCTGTGGTGGGAGTCGAGGCGCGAGCCGGCGGCGGTCGAGGCCGAGTTCGAGGCCGGCCTGGCCGGTCGGGCCCGCTCGCCGGCCGGGGTCGTCAGGGACGTCGCGTTCGTCGCCGTGGGCCTGGTGGCGCTCGTCGCGGGAGGCCGGCTGATCGTCGACGGGGCGGTCGGCGTCGCGACCGGCCTCGGCCTGCCGGAGGTCGTGATCGGCCTGACGGTGGTGGCGATCGGGACGTCCCTGCCGGAGCTCGCCACGGCGGTCATCGCCGGCCTGCGTGGCGAGCCGGACCTCGCCGTCGGCAATGTCGTCGGCAGCTGCATCTTCAACGTGCTGGCAGTGGTCGGGCTGACGGCCACCGTCGCCCCCGACGTCATCCCGGTGCCGCCGACCGTCACCTCGTTCGATCTGCCGGTGATGGTCGCCGTGACCGTCATCGCGTTGCCGATCGTGCTCACCGGCTTCGTGGTGCGGCGCTGGGAGGGCGCCCTCCTGCTGGCCTACTACGTCGCCTACCTCGTCTACATCGTCATGGGCGCGACCGGCCGCCCGACCGAGGCGCTGTCCGAGGTGATGCTGACCTTCGTCATCCCGGCGACTGCCCTGGGGCTGGGTCTCGCCGCATGGGCCGAGCTGCGGGGGGTCTCGCCGCCCACGAAGGCCGAGCGCGCCGCGGGTCCCGAGGCGGACCAGGATCACGGTGGCGCGCCGACCCCGGGACCACAGGCCTGAGGG
>DATHYZ010000189.1:0-4621 GCA_035458865.1 Candidatus Limnocylindrales bacterium | reverse complement strand
ATTCCTGTCCGAGGTCTTCGATGTCCCTGGGCCCGGGGGCGCTCGATGAGCGACGATCTCAGCATCGCCGTCGCCCTGTTCGCCGGCGTCGTGAGCTTCCTGTCACCGTGCGTGCTGCCCCTGGTGCCGGCCTACCTCGGGCAGCTGACGACGATCGCCGTGGCGGCCCAGGCGGACGGCAGCCCGCCGTCCCGTTGGCTGGCGATGCGTCACTCAGGGGCCTTCGTCCTGGGGTTCGGAGCCGTCTTCACGGTCCTCGGCGTGACCGCCACCTTCGCGGCGGGTCCGCTGGTGGACTACCTCCCGTGGCTGCGCCGCATCGGCGGCCTCGTCCTCATCCTGATGGGCCTGAGCCTCGCCGGCCTCATCAAGATCCCGATCCTCGAGCGCACCTGGCGGCCGCTCGATGCCGGCGCCCAGGCCTCGCTGGCGTCGGCCTCCGGCACGGTCGCCCTCGCCGGCACGGGTGGTGGCTCATCCACTTTCGACCGCATCGGCGGCCGGCTCGTCGGCGGCGGTGGCTATCTCGCCTCGTTCGGACTGGGGTCGATCTTCGCCGTCGGCTGGACCCCGTGCATCGGCGTCATCCTCGGCGGGATCCTCACCCTCGCCGCCAGCTCCGGAACCGTCCTCCAGGGCGGGATCCTCCTGGTCGCCTACACGCTGGGCCTCGGCATCCCGTTCCTGCTCATGGGCCTCCTCTACGACCGAGCGCCGGCCCTGATGCGGCCGCTCGTCAGGCATGGCCGCATCGTCTCGCTCATCGGCGGTCTCCTGGTCGTCGCCATCGGCGTCGCCATGCTGTTCGACTGGCTGGCGCTCCTGCCGCGCTACTTCGACTTCAACACGGCGATCTAGGGTGGCCGAGGCTCGACCCGGGTCCGCTGCCGAAGTCGACCCGCCCGGCGCGGACGCGCCGCTGCCCGCGCCGCGCCCGCCCAGGCGCCCAGGCCTGGTGGGCCCGTTCAGCGGTCGCCAGATCGCAGCCGCGGCCGTGGCGGTCCTCGCGGTCGCCGTCGTGGTCCTCGTCGCCACGGCGCCACTCGGGACCACCGGCACCGACCCGACCGCAGTCGATCCCCGGGCGACTCCGTACCTGCTGGCATCGCCACCCGCCGAAGGGGTCCGGCCCGGGTCCGCCGCGCCGGAGGTCGAGATCCTCGGTCCGGGCGGTGAGCCGGTCCCCATCACCGACCTCGAGGGTCGTCCCGTCCGCCTGGCCGATCTGCGCGGGCGGCTGGTGTGGTTGAACTTCTGGGCCAGCTGGTGTCCGCCGTGCCAGGCCGAGACCCCCGTGCTGCGTGAGATGGCCGAGCGATACGAGGCCGACGGGCTCACGGTCGTGGGGATCAGCGTCCAGGAGTCCTCAGAGGCCGACATCCGCGACTACGCGGCCCGATACGGCCTGGGCTACACGATCGCGGCCGACCTCGCCGGCGACGTCTTTCGCACCTACAAGGTCTTCGCGCTGCCGACGCAGTTCTTCATCGGGCCGGACGGGGTCGTCCGGGAGGTCGTCAACGGGCCGCTGGAGACCGACAGCGCCGCCGCCCTCATCGAGCGGCTGCTGCCCTGAGCAGCGGTGACCGTGGCGGACCGGGGCGGGTGCCGGGGCGAGCGCCTGCCTGACCGGGCCAGCGCTCACCGGGCCGCGCCTGCGCTGACCGGGCCGCGCCTGCGCTGACCGGGCCCGCGCTCGCGAGTCCGGCCATGAGCCTCGGCAGCGACCGTGGCTCGCCCAGCGAGCGGTACGACCGCGAATGACCAGGGATCGGAGCGGCACCACGCTCGGCGTGGAACGCTGCACGAGCGAATCGGCCGCTGACGTGCCCGGATCCGGTCATACCGCTCGCCAAGCGTTCCAGGGCCGCGTCGAGTCGCGCCCCGCCGCCCGCGCCGCCCGCGCCACGCCACCGCCCCCGCCCCGCCGCCGTGCCTGGCCGGCGCGGCCCGATGCCCGCGCCACGCGCCGCCACGATGCGGGTCGACCCGTCCCCCTACTCCGGCTCGAAGGCGAAACGGTCGCGGTCCGGTACCAGGCGGCCGACGGGCCGGCGCGGTTCGTGCGACAGGACCACGGTCCAGCCGCCCTCCGCGGCCTCGGCGAAGGCGCGGCCCTTCCAGTCCACCGAGTCGAGCGGGAAGTCGTCGAACGCCGCGATCCATCGCGGGTGCGCTGACCAGGGTCGCATCGCAAGGTCCCCGAAGAAGGCCACCGTCTCACGCGCCCCCCGAACGATGATCGCCTGGTGGCCCGCGGAGTGGCCCCCTGACGGCAGGACCGAGACGCCGGGCAGCAGCTCGCGCTCCCCCTCGACCCAGCCCTCGGCGCCCCAATCGCGGACCAGGGCGAGCTCCGGCTGGTCGTAGCTCGCGACGATCCGGCTGTTCTCGCTGAAGGCGATCTCCCACTCGGATCGCTGGGCCACGATGCGGGCGCGCGGGAACGCTCGGGTCCCATCGGCCAGCAGGAGGCCGCCGGCATGGTCGAAGTGCAGGTGGCTCATCAGGACGAGGTCCACGGTCTCCGGGTCGAAGCCGGCCTTCCGCAGTGCCGGTTCGATCGGATCGCCCTCGTAGCCGCGCATCGCGCGGGCCTTGTCCGTCAGCCGCTCGCCGATGCCGGTCTCGACGAGGACGCGGCCGGCCGGTGTCTCGACGAGCAGGCAGTTGAGCGCCTGCGTCAGCCGGTGGTCGTGGTCGATCTCGTCGGTGACGAGACGGTCCCAGAGGATCCGCGGGACCGGCCCGAAGACCGCCCCGGCATCGGTCCGGAAGACCCCTGCCTGGACCAGCGCCACCGTGGTCCCGCCCCCCAGGTCGCGCCGCCAGTCCACCGAGGCGTTGATGGCCATCGGATGCCTAGGCCCCCGGGTCCGAGCGCTTCGGCGCGCCGGGAGCGAAGTCGCGATGGAACGCGGAGGCGGTGGGCTCCGCCTGGCCCTGGTACCGCGACCGCAGCTCGGGGCTCCCGTACGGCCGCTCGACCGGCCCGCTCATGCGGAAGAAGCTGATCTGGCCGATGCGCATGCCCTGGTACAGGGCGATGGGCAGGTTGGCCACGTTCGACAGCTCCAGCGTCAGGTTGCCCTTCCAGCCCGGATCCACGTAGCCGGCCGTGGAGTGGATGAGCAGGCCGAGCCGCCCCAGCGACGACTTCCCCTCGAGTCGGGCCACGAGGTCGTCGGGCAGCTCCACCCACTCGAGGGTCTGGCCCAGGACGAACTCGCCTGGATGGAGGACGAACGGCTCGTCGTCGGCGACCGTCAGCAGCTCGGTCAGGTCGGGCTGAGGCTGGCGGACGTCGATGTAGGCGTAGCGGTTGTTCCGGAAGACCCGGAAGCTCCGGTCGAGGTGGAGATCCACCGACGACGGCTGCAGGTCGACCGGGTCATACGGGCGGATGACCACCCGGCCGTTCTCGATCTCGGCCCGGATGTCGCGATCGGCGAGGACGCTCACCGGTGCCTCACTTGCTGCGCGCGCCGGCGCCGCGCTCGGCGAAGAGATTGTCGACCTCGCGCTTGAGGGCCTCGAGGTCCTCGAAGCTCTGGTAGACGCTGGCGAAGCGGATGTAGGCGATCTGGTCGAGCTCGCGCAGGCGGACCTGGGCAAGCTCACCGATGCGTGAGCTGGGGATCTCGGAGACCCCGGCGCTGCGCAGCTCTGCCTCGATGGCGTCGGCGGCGCGCTCCGCCGCGTCGTCGGGGACGGGGCGCCGGGTCAGCGCCTTGCGGAGCCCCGAGGCGAGCTTGTCGCGGTCGAACTCCTGGCGGACCCCGTCACGCTTGAGGACGACGAGGCGAGCTGCCTCGATCCGCTCGTAGGTGGTGTATCGGGTCCCGCAGATGCTGCACTCCCGGCGGCGACGGACGGTCGCTGCATCGTCGAGGTCCCGGGAGTCGACGACCCGGCTCTCGCGGGCGTCGCACTGTGGACATCGCATGCTTCTTGTCGCTCCTCGACCACTACACCTTGTGGTGTGCAGCAAGGCTAGCACGACATGTTGGGGTGCGTGGCTCGTCCAGGACGCAGCGAACCGGCTCAGCGGCGCCGGGTCTCCTCCGGGCTCCGCCAGGTCGCCGCCCTGGCCGCGGCATCGGCGATCGCCTCCCTCGCGTGGAGGAGGTTCAGGTAGCCCCGCTTGACGGACGTCCCCGCCTCGAGCTCGCGGCCCCGGACGCGCGCCGACGTCAGGATCGAGCGGCCGTGCTCCGCCATGGCGAGAGCTCGCCCGGATCGCGCGAGCTCGTCCTGGATCACCGTCAGCGAGGCCGCGAGGCCGGCCGGTACGACCGCCTTCTGCGCCTCTGCGGCGAGTCCCCGGAGGTCCTCGTCGATCCCGTCCAGGTCGTCGTGGGCCGCCTGCGGCTCGATGAGGCCGCGGCGGATCTGGTCGATCGGGGCGATGGCCCGGCCGAGCGTCGCGTCGGCGCGGGCGGCGAGATCGGCGATCACCCGGCGCCCCTGGTCAGCGTCCCGGGCGACCGCGACGACTTCGCGGGCCCGCCTCGCCAAGAGGAAGACCGCGGCTGCGAGGGCGGCCGCGAGGGCGATCGGGAGAGCGAGCAGGCCCGCCTCGAGCACGCCGGCCCGACCGTCAGCCCTTCCTGGCCCGAAG
>DATHYZ010000188.1:0-16868 GCA_035458865.1 Candidatus Limnocylindrales bacterium | reverse complement strand
AACTGGTTCGCGACGCCCGGCATGGAGCCGCGCTACGAGTACACCTACGGCCGCCAGAACTGGTTCGAGGCGTCGGCCGGCGAGCATCGCGCTGTCCGGGAGGCCGTGGGGCTGTTCGACCAGAGCTCGTTCGGCAAGACGCTGATCTCCGGCCCCGACGCGGAGCGGGTGCTGAACCGGATCTGCGCCAACGACATCGCCGTGGAGCCGGGTCGGGTCGTGTACACGCAGTGGCTCAACGACCGGGGCGGGATCGAGGGCGACGTCACCGTCACCCGTCTCGACGAGACGCGCTACATGGTCGTCAGCGCGGCCGCCGACCAGATGCGCGACCTGGAGTGGGCCGAGCGCCAGATCCCGGGCGACGCCCGCTGCGTCGCCACCGACGTCACGGCGTCCTGGGCGGTCCTTAACGTCCAGGGTCCCGCCTCCCGCGAGCTCATCTCGCGGATCTCGCCGGCCGACCTCTCCAACGAGGCCTTCCCGTACATGACGTCCCAGGAGATCGAGGTCGGGCTGGGCGTGGCCCGGGCTTTCCGAGTGACGTACATGGGCGAGTTGGGCTATGAGCTCCACGTCCCCACCGACCAGGTCCAGCACGTCTACGACGAGCTGATGGCGGCGTCCGAGGGGCTCGGGCTGCGGCATGCCGGCTACCACGCCCTCAACTCGCTGCGCATCGAGAAGGCGTACCGGTTCTGGGGCTATGACATCGGCGACGAGGACACGCCGCTCGAGGCGGGCCTCGGCTTCGCGGTGGCCTGGGACAAGCCGGGCGGCTTCATCGGCCGCGAGGCGCTCCTGCGGCTCCGGGAGACCGGGCTGCAGCGGCGGCTCGTCGTCTTCTCGGTCGACGATCCCGAGCCGCTCGTCTACGGCAACGAGCCGATCTGGCGCGACGGGGTGCTCGTGGGCCGGACCGCGTCCGGCTGGTACGGCCATACCCTGGGCCGCTCGATCGCCCTCGGCTACGTCGACTCCGGCGCGCCCGGGGCGGCGACGTCGGAGTGGCTGTTGGGCGGGCGCTACGAGCTGGAGCTCGCCAACGAGCGGTTCGCCGTGACGCCGTCGCTCCGGCCGCTCTACGACCCCAAGGGGGAGCGGGTCCGCGCGTAGGGCCTCCGCGCTCCGGAGCGCCGCGGACACCGCCCGGTCCACGTCGCCACCGCCACGCGGCAGGCCGGCCCCGCCGGTCGACTCCCGCGCGCCTCGGCGGGGCTGACTCCCCGACGGCGGGTCGATCGCGAAGATGCCCCTTCCATGACTACCCCGACCCGCCTACGATGCCGCGATGAGTTGCCGGGCGTGCGGCCGTCCGCTGGATCCAGCGATGCGGTTCTGCCCCGCCTGCGGCACGCCTGCCGTGGCCGCGTGCGGGGCGTGCGGTGCCGCCCTGCCGCCGGAGGCGCGCTTCTGTCCCGCCTGCGGGGCCCCGGCCGAGACCGGGCCCCCGGCCACCGCGGCGACCGAGCCGGCCCGCGAGCGCAAGATGGCCACGATGCTCTTCGCCGACCTCGTCGGCTCGACGGCGCTGGCAGAGGCCCACGACCCGGAGATCGTCTCGCGCCTGGTCGGCGGGATCTTCGAACGCCTCGCCGAGGAGATCGGGCGCTACGAGGGCACGATCGAGAAGTTCGCCGGCGACGCGATGCTGGCCGTCTTCGGCGTGCCGACGATCCACGAGGACGACCCCGAGCGGGCGGTCCGGGCGGCGCTCGAGATGCAGATCGCGGTCGGGCGACTGGCCGACGAGGCGGGTGCCGCCGAGCTGCGCCCGCAAGTGCGGATCGGCATCGAGACCGGCGAGGTCCTCGTCGATCTCGACCGGGCGTCCGGAGCGCGGGACCTGTTCGTCACCGGCGACGCCGTCAACACCGCGGCCCGGCTCCAGGCGCTGGCCGGACCGGGCACCGTCGTGGTCGGGCCGGCGACGTACGCGGCGACCCGGGATCTCGTCGAGTACGAGGAGCTGGCACCGGCCCTCCTCAAGGGCAAGGCTCAGGCGGTGCCGGCCTGGCGGGCGGTCTCGGTCACGGCCCGTCGGGGTGGGCAGCGCAGCTCGCTCGGCATCGAGGCGGCCCTCATCGGGCGCGAGGACGAGCTCGGGAGGCTCAAGGACTCCGTCCGTCGGGCATCGGGGACCGGGCGTCCTCAGCTCGTCACGGTCGTGGGCTCGGCCGGGGTCGGCAAGTCGCGCCTGACCTGGGAGCTCGAGAAGTACCTCGACGGGCTCCCGGAGGCCTATCACTGGCGCAAGGGTCGCTGCCTGTCCTACGCCCAGGCGAGCTACTCGGCCCTGGCCGACGCCATCAAGGCCGACGTGAAGGCCGCGGACGACGACCCACCCGCGATGGTCGTCGAGCGGCTCGACGCCCGCCTTGCCGAGGTCGGTGCCGGCGACGACCCCGAGATCCGGGTGGTCCTCCTGGCGACGCTCGGGCTCGAGGGCGAGACGATCGCCAAGGATCGCCTCGTCGACGGCTGGACCCGCTACCTGGGGCTCGTGTCGAGGCGGGCGCCGCTCGTGCTGGTCCTCGAGGACATCCACTGGGCGGACGAGGGCCTGCTCGACTTCATCGAGTATCTCGCCCGCTGGGGCGAGGGCCCGATCGCGGTCCTCTGCCTCGCCCGCCACGAGCTCCTGGACCGGCGCCCCACCTGGAGCGGCGGCATCCCGGACGCGGCGACGATCGTCCTCGAGCCGCTCAGCGCGGGCGACACCGACCGGCTCGTGGACGGCCTGCTCGCCGGCGGGCTGCCGGCGTCGCTGCGCGAGCGCGTCGTCGGCCTCGCCGAGGGCAACCCGCTCTTCGCCGAGGAGCTCATCCGGATGTTCGTCGACCGCGGCGTGCTCCGCCGCTCGGACGGGGCGTGGGAGCTGGCCCGGCCGATCGAGGAGGTCGAGGTCCCTTCGTCCATCCAGGCCGTCCTCGCGGCCCGCCTCGACGGGCTGCCGGGCGAGGAGAAGCGCCTCGCCCAGAACGCGGCCGTCGTCGGTCGGGTCTTCTGGGACGCCCTGGTCGCCCACCTGACCCGCCAGGGCCCCGGGTCCACGGGCGATCTGCTCCGCCGGCTGCGGGTCAAGGAGCTCGTCGTTCCCCGCCAGCCGTCGTCGCTCGCTGGCGCCGCCGAGTACGGGTTCCGGCACGTCCTCGTGCGCGACGTGGCCTACGACTCGCTGTCGAAGCGCGACCGCGCCTCGCTCCACGTCGACGTCGCGGGCTGGGCGGAGGCGACGCTGGCCGAGCGGGTGGACGAGTTCGCCGAGCTCATCGCCGCGCACCTGGTCGCTGCCCTCGCCTACGAGGAGGAGCTCCTGCCGTCCCCCGCGGACCCGTCGCTGCGAGGGCTCCGTGAGCTCGTCCTCGGCGCCGCCGTCCGGGCCGCGCGGCGCGCGTCGGCCGTGTCGGCGCTCCCGGCTGCCCAACGGTGGCAGCGCCTGGCCATCGACCAGGCCCGTCTCCTGGGGCTGCCCGCTCGTGAGCGCATGGCGCTCGCCCTGGACTACTACGTGTCCCTGTGGCACGAGCCCGAGGTCGCCGAGCGGATCGCCATCTTCTCCGAGGCGCTGGCGCTCTACTCGGACGTCCCCCAGCCGAGCGACGACGACCGCCAGGTCCGGGCCCGCCTGCAGGGCGCACTTGCCGAGGCGACCTATGAGGCGGTCCGGGTGGACGAAGCGCAGACCATCCTGCGCGACGGGATCGCGGCGCTCGAGCCCGACCCGCCGAGCCGGGGCCGGGCGGAGCTGCAGCGCCTTCTCGGCTGGACCATCTGGCGGACCGGTCACCCGTCGGAGGCGCTGCCGATCCTGGAGCGGGCGGTGGCGGACGCCCGCGCGGCCGACTCGGAGGAGGCGCTCCGCTGGTCGCTGCACGACCTCGGCATCGCGACGAGCTATGTCGGGCGCGTCGACGACGGCCTCGGTCTGCTCGAGGAGAGCCTCGAGATGGCCAGGCGGGCAGGCGACCGGGCCCTGGAGGGCCGTTGCCACATCAACATCCCGACCATGCGGACGACCCGTGGCGACCCACCGACCGAGATCATCCCGCTCATCGAGACCGGGCTCGAGCTCGCGCGGCGCGCCGGCGCCACCGCGACGGTCGGCTGGCTCGCCCTGAATCTCAGCTACGAGCTCGAGGATCTCGGCCGGATCGATGACAGCATCGCCCTATCCAGCGAGGCCCTCGACGCTGCCCGGCGTGCCGGCGACGAGGAGCGTATCGCCGCAGCGCGCGAGGGCCTTGCCTGGCAGCACCTGGAGCGCGGCGAGCGTGACCGGGCCAGGGCGGAGTGGGCGGCGATCGCGTCCGCGCCGAGGCGGCAGGAGGGCGGGGGGTGGACCGCCGGTCTCGAGGCCGCCCTTGCCTGGCCGGACGATCCCATGGGGGCGTACCGGCGCTTCGAGACGGTCCTCCAGCGCCTGTCACCGGAGGGGCAGTCGTACACATCGGCCGCGCGCGGTGTGGCCCGGATGGCCCTGCGGCTCGGCGACCGGGACGGCCTCGCCCGTGCGAGCGCGGCGTTCCTCGAGGCGACGGCTGGGGACCGGGGACCGCTCTCGGACGTCCGTCGTCGATGGATCGGGGGCCTCGCGTCCGATCCCGACGGTCGCGACATCGAAGCCGCCGCCGGCGAGCTCGAGGCGGCCGGCTATCGGCTGACAGCCGCCAACGCCTTCGCCGATGCCGCCATCCTCGCCGCCCGCGCCGGGCGCGCCAGCGACGCCGGGACCCGCGCGATGGCGATCGCCGCCGAGATCGGCCTGCACCCCTACCTCGGGCCGCTCCCGGAGACGCGCTGGGTGACGCCGCCGCCGACGCCCGACTGACCCGACCCTAGCCGGCGGCCAGCGGCGCGCCCGTCTCGACGAAGGTCTTGAGGCCCGACACGATGAAGACGATCCCGCCCCCGAACTCCTCGTCCATCCGCGAGCCGGGTCGCAGGCCGGCGGTCGTCACCGTGAGCCGGGTGAGGCCCCCTTCCGCGGCGACCGCCCAGGTCATCGTCACGGGGCCCTCGGCCTCGATCTCGGGGTCCCAGCGGGCGTGGAACGTCAACGTCACGCTCGCCCCGGGCTCGATCGCCAGCACCGTGCCGTCGGCAGCGACCCGCCCGTCGCGGTAGGTGTAGACGACGCTCGCTCCCGGGCTCCACTCGGAGGCGACGCGGGTGCCGTAGTAGTAGTGGACGGTCTCGTCGCCGTCGACGATGGCCCGCCAGACCTTGTCGGCCGGCGCCTTCACGTACACGGCATAGACGTGGTCGGGGCGCTCCATCGCGGTCTCCTCCAGGTGGTGCTTCAGCGCGGCCATCGACCCGAGGACCGGCTCGGCGTACTTGCTGATCCAGCGGTCGTGGACCAGGCGGATGGGGACGGGGTTCAGGTAGTGGAGCTTCCGGCGCCCGACCTTCCGCGTCGTCACCAGGTCCGCTGCCTCCAGGACGCCGAGATGGCGCATGACCCCGAAGCGGGTCATCCCGGGCAGGACCTCGCACAGCTCCCCGAGCGTCCCGCCGTCGCGCTCGAAGAGGCGGTCGAGGAGGAGCCGCCGACTGGGATCACCCAGCGCCCTGAAGACCGGCGCCATCTCGTCCACCCGGGCAAGATATGTGACTAGAGAGTCACATGTCAACCGCGTGGACCCCGGTCCTGCGGGCCTCCTTCGGCCGGCGCGGCTGGTATCGTGCCGCCGTGGATACGCTCGCACCGATCGCGGTCCTGCCGGCGACCGAGCGGGATGCCGTGGTCGCGCACTGGCTCGGCCGGATCGACTACCGCGACGCCTGGGACCTTCAGCGACGGCTGGTGAACGGGCGGGCGGACGATCGCATCGGTGACACCCTGCTCCTCCTCGAGCACCCGCCGGTGCTGACGCTCGGCCGGCAGGCCGACGAGCGCTTCGTGCTGGCTTCGCCGCGCGAGCTGCGGGCTCGCGGCATCGAGGTCATCCGGGTCGAGCGGGGTGGGGAGGTCACCTATCACGGGCCCGGCCAGCTCGTCGCGTACCCCATCATCCGGCTCGGTGCCCGCGGCCTGCTGCTGCGGCCGCTGGTCCGAGCCCTCGAGGCGGCGATGATCGACACCTGCGCCGCCCTCGGCGTCCCGGATGCCGACCGCCGTGACGGTCACCCTGGCTGTTGGGTGGGCACGGCCGCGGGCGCCCCGCGGAAGATCGGGGCGCTGGGCCTGCGGGTCGAGCGGGGCGTCAGCTACCACGGCATCGCCCTCAACGTCTCGACCGACCTGGCCGACTTCGACCTCATCGACGCCTGCGGCATGCCCGGCGTCGTCTCGACGTCGATCGCCGAGGAGGTCGGGCGGACCGCCGAGCCTCCCACGACGTCGTCCGTGGCCCGGGCGGCGGCCCTCTTCGCGCCCGCCCTGGCCCGGCGCCTCGAGGCCCCGCTGGTGGGTCCACTGCCGCCGGACGTCGACCCTGGCGGGACCCTGGCAGCCCTGCTGGCCGCGGTCGAGGGCTGATCCCCGTGGGAGCCGGGCTCTTCGAGCTCCGCAAGGACGCCATCACCGGCTGGTGGGTCGCCACGGTCGTGGATCGCGAGTTCGATCGGGATCGCTTCCGCCTGGCCGCCGAGCCGGTCCCGGACGGCGGCGACTGCGCCAACTGCGTGGAGCCTCCGGGCGAGGGAGTCCGAACCCGGACCCTGAAGGAGACCGCCTTCAATGTCGTCGGCACCGAGGACGACGCCCGGGCGCTCGATGGCGGCCTGGCGCAGCTCAGCCTCGCCCAGGCTCGCTCGGTCGGGGGCTGGCGCACGGTCGTCGCTCCCCCCGGCGAGCACCGCCCGCTCCACGCCGTCGGCAGCGCCCTCATCCGCGAGCTCCTGGCCGCTGCCCGGACTGCCCTCGACGCCGTCCGCGACGCCGACCAGGTGGAGTACGTCCAGGTCGTCCAGAACTGGGGCCGCCAGGCCGGGGCACGGACCAACCACCTGTGCCTCGACCTCTACGAGCTGCCCCAGGTGCCCCACCGCATCGGCGAGGAGCTCGGCGGCTCGGCCCGCTTCGTGATCCGCGAGGGTGAGTGTCCGTTCTGCCGGCTGGTCCGGGAGGAGGTCCGATCGGGGGCTCGGCTGGTCTGGCAGGACGCCTCGAGCGTGGCCTTCGCGCCGTATGCCTCGCGATCGCCCTTCGAGGTCTGGGTCGTGCCCCGGCGGCATGACGCGGACTTCGGGCGTGCCTCCGACGCCGACATCGCGTCGACGGCCGAGGCGCTCCGGCAGGTCCTGGGTCGCCTCGCGGCGCTGGATCATCCGCCGTACAACCTGGTCCTGCACACCGCGCCGCTGCGTGAACGAGTCGACGCGACCTACCACTGGCACTGGGAGATCCACCCAAGGCTCCGGGAGATCGCGGGACTGGAGCTGGGAACCGGGCTGCCGGTCAACCCGGTCGCGCCCGAGGACGCCGTCGAGGAGCTCCTCGCCGAGATGCCCGTCGATGCGGATCCGCACGGACGGCCGAGCTCGTGATGAGCTCGAAGTGCGGCTCGGCCCTCCGTCACACCATCCCATCCCTCGTCGTCCCTGTGACACCGAGGGTCCGGTCATCCCGACCGGGTCTGCTTTCATCCCCTGCACGGGAGCCACGATGGGCCCAGGCGGCGCCACGGTCGGCGTCCTCGCCATCCCCCAGGGTCTGGCCATGAGCCAGGCCGGCCGCGTAGCGGCAGATGCCTTCATCGAGGAGCTCTTCGCCAAGCACCACGGTGAGATCTACGCCTACCTGCTTCGGATGGTCCGCGATCCCGATCTGGCCTCGGACCTCGCCCAGGACGCGTTCGTCAAGGCGTATCGGGCTCACGACACCCTGGAGAAGCCCGAGAACGCGAGGGCCTGGCTCTATCAGATCGCCCACCGCGTCGCCCTCGACGACATCCGCCGCCGCAAGATCCTGCGCTTCGTGCCCTGGACCGGCGAGTCCCGAGGTGCCTCTCCTTCAGCCGAGCGACTGGCGATGGACCTGCGCCTCTCCGGCGAGCTCTCCAACGCGCTCGCACGCATCCCGGAGCGCCAGCGTGAGGCCCTGATCCTCGCCGAGATCCACGACCTGACAGGACTCGAGCTGGCCAAGGTGCTCGGGGTGAGCCACGTGGCCGCCCGAGCCCTGCTCACCCGAGCACGGGAGTCGCTCCGACGCGCGCTCGCCGATGAGGAGCGGCAGACCGCCGAGCGGGAGGCTGCGCTCGATGCCACCTACGCGGCCCGGGATGAGCGGAAGGCGGACCCTCGATGATCCCCTTCCTCCCCGGCGCGCGCCGCGAGCCTCGCGACGATCACCTTCGCGCCCGGCTAATGGCGTCCGACGCGCTCGAGGGCCCGCTGCCCCACGACGATCTCGCCTGGCTCGAGCGGCACCAGATCGCCTGCGACGAGTGCCGGACGGCCGCTGCCGACTACGCGAACCAGCGTGCGCTGCTCCGTGGTCAGGCTGCACCCGAACCGCCGCGCGACCTGTGGGCCAGGACCCGTGCGGCCATCGAGGCCGACTCGGGACGGCCCGGCAGGCAGCGGTCCCTCGTCCCGTACGGAGCGCTCGCGGGAGCCCTCGTCGTCGCCGTCGTGGTGGGCACGTCCGTCCTGTCCCGGCCGGGTCTGCCGCCGGCCGAGGCCTCGCCGAGCCCACTGCCGACCACCATCGCCGAGCCATCCCCGGCCGGGACACCGCGCCCGACGCCGCTCGCGGTCGCCGTCGGTGACGTGGGCTGGCTGAAGCGGCTGGACGACGGGACGATCGCGGTGGCGTTCGCCTCCGTCGACCAGGTCTGCCGTCCGGAGATCCGCCCGGATTGCCCGACCCTCGATGCCCCGAGCGCGGAGCCCCTTGCGCTGACGACGCTGCCACGGAGCATCGTGGCAGCGCCACCTGGCTCGAACGTCGCGGTCGTTGACGCGACGGACTCGCGGAGCGGCGGTGCCGTGCTCGTCGTGACGCTGGGCCCGGCCCCCTCGCCGGGCCCGTCGCCCGAGCCGAGCCCTCCGCCGTCGGTGGCGCCCTCGGTGGCGCCCTCGGCATCCCCGTCGCCCGAGCCCACCACGGCCCCTGCCTCGCTCAGCCCGGGGCCTGACCCGAGCCCCAGCCCGGACCCGTCGCCGGACCCGTCCCCGAGCCCATCGCCGGAGCCGACCACCATCGCCATCGCTGAAGGTGTCATCTCCGTCGGCCAGGCGGCCGGCTTCTCCGCCGACGGCCGCTGGTTCGCCTTCTCGGCCCGACCGAGCGATGGGAGCAACGGTCCCGACGTCTATCTCTGGGAGCAGGGGACGCCTGCCGCCGTGCGCCTGACATCCGACCACGCCACCGTGTTCGCGGGCTGGATCGGCGACCGGCTGCTCGTGAGTCGGGTCCTCCTGCCGGGCGAGGATCCCGAGGCCCCGGATCCATCCGAGCCGACGCCCGTCTCGCTGCTGATCGACCCGTCGACCGGCTCCGAGACGGTCCTGCCCGGCGACGCCATCTGGCGCCCGGTCATCGACCCGACCGGGACCCGGGTCATCTTCTGGCAGGGCACGCTCGTCCAGGCGCCGAATGGGACCGACTGGCTGGCTGACGACGGTCGCCTCGTGATGGCCCGACTCGATCCGGCGTGGCTCGCGGCGGCCGCGACGGGCCCCGAGTCGTCGCCCGAGCCGGCGGCGTCGCCCGAGCCCGGCGCATCGCTGGAGCCGACCCTGTCGCCCTCCCCGATCGTTTCGGACCTGGTCGGGCTCATGGACGGACCGCTCGTGGACTGGGACGTCCACTGGGACGATGACGGCAGCCACTTCGGTCTGTGGGTCGCCGATCCTGTCGAACCCTCGATCGGCCTGCTGTCGCTCCACTTCGTCGACGCCGACGATCGCCTCGACCCCTACGGGCCGGTCCTGCCCGAGTCGGTGTCGCTGCCCGGCTTCTCGATCCGCGAGGGGCGCCTTGCGTTCGCGGTGCCGGCCGGCCAGGACGGCGAGGGGAGCCGGGTCGTGGTCGTCACCTGGCATGACGGTCAGGCCTTCCTCGTCGAGTCGATGCCCGGGTCCGACGACGAGCAGGTGCTCGTCGTCCGCTGACGATCGGTTGCCGCCCCGGGGGTCGGCCGAGCCGGTGATCGGCGACCAACGTGTTCACCAGCCGGGACACGACGAGTTATCCACATCGTGATGGTGGTCGGTGCGATAGGGTCCCGGGCCGATGCGTGCCCGTCGACTCGCGACCGTCGCCGCCATTGCGTCGGCCATCGCCCTGATCGCGCTGCCGGCAGCGTCCGGCGCCGCCGTCGGTGAGCCGACGGGCGCGTCCCAGCTGTACGACCTGCGCCTCATCACGATGACGGCGGGCCGCGACGGCCCGGACCAAGCGGATCCGGTGGTCGATCCCACCGTGGCGTCAGCCGGCCAGCTCGATGGATCCAGCGTCTTCGTGGAGGTGGGCGACGAGCCGCCCGCCCCGCCGGCACGGCCGATCGTCGCCGTCCCGGTCTCCGGGGCCGGGATGGAGTGGAAGCCGCCGCGGTACACGATGACCGGTATCGCGACCTTCTACGACCACGGGACGACGGCCATGCGCCTGCCTCGCGGCACCGTGATCCGGGTCTGTGGGCCAGGTGGCTGCCTGGAGCGGGTGGTGAACGACTATGGCCCGTTCGGAGCGGGCCGGATCATCGATCTCTACCGCCCCGACTTCTTCGCCGTCTGCGGCTGTCCGTCGTGGTCGGGGACGGTCAAGGTGACGGTTCACGTCTACTGAGCCCGGCCGGCTGCGCTAGACTGCCGATGGCCCTTTAACGACCGGCTCGGTGAGGCCGGGAAGGAGGACGCGAGCGTGCCCCGAGGCACCCGACCGAGGCGATGAGCGCCCGCCGCATCATGACCGCGGACGAGGTCCGCCGGGCGGTCATCCGGGTCTCCCACGAGATCGTCGAGAAGCAT
The DNA here is from genome assembly GCA_035458865.1 of Candidatus Limnocylindrales bacterium. Classification (GTDB taxonomy): domain Bacteria; phylum Chloroflexota; class Limnocylindria; order Limnocylindrales; family CSP1-4; genus DATHYZ01. The sequence goes on along the minus strand of DATHYZ010000188.1, from coordinate 5,942 downwards.
GCCGGCACGGATGGGCTCGTCCTCGTCGGCATCCAGCGCCGCGGCGTCCCGCTGGCCCAGCGACTGGCCGCCGCCATCTCCGAGCACGAGGGCGTGGTCGTCCCGGTCGGCGCTCTCGACATCACCTTCTACCGGGACGACCTCTCGCTCGTCGCCCAGCAGCCGGTCGTCAAGGGGACCGACATCGCCTTCGATCTCAACGATCGGACCGTCGTCCTCGTCGACGACGTCCTCTATACCGGCCGGACGATCCGGGCGGCCATGGACGCGCTCGTCGACTTCGGGCGCCCGCGGGCGATCCGCCTGGCGGTCCTGGTGGACCGTGGGCACCGCGAGCTGCCGATCCGGGCCGACCACGTCGGCAAGAACGTCCCGACCTCGCGCGAGGAGGTGGTCCACGTCCACCTGGCCGAGACCGACGGCGAGGACGGCGTCCTGATCGACCGGGCGGAGAGCCCGGCCGCGGGACCGATCCCGTGACCGCGGGCCTCGAGGCCACGACGCCCGGGGGTCCCGCCGTGGCCGGGTCGGACGTCGTCGTGCCCTGGCGCCACCGGCACCTCCTCGACCTCGACGTCCTGACCTGGCCGGAGATCGAGCGGGTCCTCGTGACTGCCGATGCCATGAAGGAGGTCATGGCCCGGCCCATCGCCAAGGTCCCCGCCCTGCGGGGGCGGAACGTGACGATCCTGTTCTACGAGGCTTCGACGCGGACGCGGGTCTCCTTCGAGGTGGCCGCCAAGAACCTGTCGGCTGACGTCGTGAACATCAGCGCCTCGACGTCCTCGGTGACCAAGGGCGAGTCCCTCATCGACACGATCCGAACGGTCCAGGCCCTTGGCGCCCAGATGCTCGTGATGCGCCACGGGGTCTCGGGTGCCCCGTACCTGGCCGCCGAGCACTTCGCCGGAAGCGTCCTGAACGGCGGCGACGGATGGCACGCCCACCCCACCCAGGCGCTCCTCGACCTCTACACGATGCGGGAGCGGCTGCCCGGCGGCTCGGTCGCCGGCCGGAAGGTCGTGATCCTGGGCGACGTCCTCCACAGTCGCGTCGCCCGCTCGAACGTCTGGTCGCTGACGGCGGCCGGGGCCGACCTCTGGATCTGCGGACCGGCGACCCTGGTCCGCGGCTTCGAGGCCTGGGCCGCCGCAGGAGCCGCGGCCGGCCGCCGGTTCACGGTCACCACGGACGTCACGGCGGCCCTCCGGGATGCCGACGTGGTCATGGCCCTGCGGATCCAGAAGGAGCGGATGTCGTCCGGGCTGCTGCCATCGCTCCGTGAGTACGCCGCCCGCTACGGACTCACCCGGGAACGCCTCGACCTGGCCAGGCCGGGCGCCCTGGTCATGCATCCCGGGCCCATGAACGAGGGCGTCGAGATCGCCGCGGACGTGGCCACCCACGAGCGCTCGGTCATCACCGACCAGGTGACCAACGGCGTGGCGATCCGGATGGCCCTCCTCTACCTGCTGGCCGGCACGCTCCCCGGCGGCGAGGCCCGCGGTGGCTGAGGCCGGCGCGATCCGACCCGGCGCCGACCTGGAGCCAGGGACGACGGTCGTCGATCTCGAGCTGGGCCGCGCCTGGCTGGTCGATCCCGCCAGCGGCCGCGAGGGACCCGGCGAGCTGGTGGTCCGCGACGGGACCGTGGAGGCGGTCACCTGGCTCGAGGGCGACGAGGCGACCGGCCTGGATGACCAGGGGGTCATCGTCGCCCCAGGGTTCATCGACCTCCACGTCCACCTTCGGGAGCCTGGCAACGAGGACGCCGAGACGGTCGCCAGCGGCCTGCGCGCGGCGGCCCATGGCGGGTTCACCGCGGTCGCGGCGATGCCGAACACCGATCCGACGCTCGACGAGCCGTCCGTCCTGGAGCTGCTGCGGTCCGCAGCGGCCCGGAGCGGCTCTCCCGTCCGGCTCCTGGCCCATGGCGCGGTGACCCGGGGTCGCGCCGGGGAGCAGCTCTCGGCGATGGGGGAGCTCGCCGACGCCGGGATCGTCGGCTTCTCCGACGACGGGTCGCCCGTCGCGTCGGCGGCCATCCTCCGCCACGCCCTGGCCTACGCCGGTGCGCTGGGCCTGCCGATCGTCGAGCACGCCGAGGATCCGGTCCAGACGAAGGGCGCGGAGGCCAACGAGGGCCTCGTGGCGACCGTGCTGGGGCTCAAGGGCTGGCCCGTCGCCGCCGAGGTGTCGGCCGTCGCCCGGGACATCGCCGTGCTCGAGAGCGTCCTGCCCGACGTGCCCGGCGCCCGGCTCCACCTCACCCACCTCTCCACGACGGCGGCCCTCGACCTCGTCCGAGCCGCACGAGCCCGGGGCCTGCCGGTCTCCTGCGACGTCACCCCGCATCACCTGGCGATGGCCGACGAGTGGGTCGCGGGGGCGCGGCGCTGGGCCTGGGAGGCCCTCGACGCCAGCGGCGGCGCGCGGGATCCGTGGGCCGACGGGGTCCTCGTCGCTCCTGCCTACGATCCGGCCTGTCGCGTCAATCCGCCGCTCCGCTCGGCCGTCGACGCGGCCGCGGTCATGGCGGCCCTGGCCGACGGCACGGCGTCCGCCGTCGCGACCGACCACGCGCCACACACCCAGGTCGACAAGGAGGTCGAGTTCGGCTGGGCCGCCAACGGGATCGCCGGGCTGGAGACCGCGATCGGCGTCCTCCTGGCGGCCGTGGATGCCGGGCGGCTGTCGCTCGCCGGAGCCGTCGCCGCCCTCACCACGGGGCCCGCGGCCGTCCTGGGCGACCGGCTGGGGCGGCAGGTCGGCCTGGTCGAGGGCGCTCCGGCGGACCTCGTCGTCATCGACCGGGCGGGCAGCTGGGCCGTCGACGCGGCCTCCCTCGCCTCGAAGGGCCGCAACACGCCCCTGCTGGGCCGAGTGCTCCCAGGTCGGGTCCTCCTGACCGTCGCCGGGGGCCGTGTGGCCTGGGCCGACCTCGATCCGGACGAAGCGCCCTAGCCGGCTCCGCCGCGGGCCAGGATCCGCCCGCTCCCGTCCTCCAGGACGAGCCAGGCCACGCCTCCGGGTTCGCCGGGGCGCCCTGGCGCCAGCAGCCGCAGGTACCAGACGGGACGATCCGTCGGCTCGCTCGCCTCGGCGGCCGCCGGGTCCACATCGCCGAGCGAGCCGTGGGGCAGGAGCGCCTCGCCCAGGACGGGACCGCTTCCCGGGACCGCCAGCGAGGTGATGGCCAGCCGCTCGCGACCGTCCAGGATCGGACCCGCCGTCAGGACCGGATCGACCGCCGTCCTGCGGTCCTGCCAGCGGCCGTCGGCCCACAGGACCCGCTCGATGAGGAGCTTCTCGAAGCAGTAGAAGACCTCGATGCCGCAGCCGATCGTCCGGGTCCGCCCGTCGTCGAAGCTGGCGAGGACGACGACGGGGATCCCCTCGCGGCGGTCGTTGCCGAACGGCGGCTCCACGAGGTAGGGGAGCGTCGTCCCGGGCGCGACCTGGGCGTGCAGGTGCGGTCCCCGCGCCCATGTCGACGGCTCCCGGCCCGGGTCGCCGATGGCCCCTTCCGGGGACGACGCGATCACGGCCTCGCGACGGCAGAACGGCCGCGCCCGGCCAGCCGTCGTCGTCCGCGGGACGACGGTGGGCGGAGGGCACTCGCTGGGTCGACCCGACACGGTGAGGTAGCCGGCCACGGCGACGAGGCCGGTCAGTCCCTCCGTGCGCCGTCCGTCCACGACCTCCACGACGTCCTGCACCGGGAGCCCCGCGACCTCCGCCGGGAAACCCGGGTCGGCGACCGCCGGACGGGTCGTCGGCATGGAAGTCTCGCGGCTCGTGCGGGTCGGCTCGTCGGCGAACGCGGGCGGCGGATCGACCGGCTCGACCTGCGGGCCGAGCGTGGCCACCGCGATCATGGCTGTCACGACCGTGAGCAGTCCGACGGCGACCGCCGCAACGGGTGGCCGGCGACCGGGGGGACGCGCGGGAGTCGGCTGGACGATCATCGACGGGCCTAGCCTACCCGGGTCCGCCTGAACCGGCGTCCGCCAGGTCAGGCGGCGGCGAATCCTCGCAGCCGCTCGAGCAGCCGATCGACGTCGGCCTCGGTGGCCAGGTAGTTGACGATGCCGGCCCGGAGGTACGTCCGACCCCGCAGGACCGTCGTGGACAGCCATCCGTCGCCGGACGCCTCGAGCACCCGCTGGAGGCGATCCTGGTGCGCATCGAGCTGCTCGGGATCCAGTCGGTCAGCCGCTGCGCGGCCGCCGGGAAGGTGGCGGAAGCAGACGACCGACAGCTCGGGTCGGGCTGGGACGGCGTCGAAGTCCTCGCTCGCGGCGATGCGATCGGCCAGGTACGCAGCCAGGTCATCGTTCGCCTCGACGAGCCGGCCCAGTCCGGCCGTGCCGAGGTGCTTCCAGGAGAGCCAGAGCTTCAGCGCCCGCCATCGCCGGGTCCCCTCGAAGCCGAGCTGGTAGAAGTTCAGCGGCTCGTCGGTGCCCAGGAGGTCGCCGCTGCCGCCCCGGTAGTACTCCGGCGAGCGATGGAAGGTGCCGACCAGGTCGCGCCCGCGCCGGACCACCAGGGCTCCCACGTCGTAGGCCTGGAAGAACCACTTGTGGGGGTCGATGGTGATGCTGTCGGCCCGCTCGAGCCCGGGGATCCTCTCGCGGTCACGATCCGAGAGTCGGGCCGCCCCGCCGTAGGCAGCGTCCACGTGGAGCCAGAGGCCCTCGGCGACGGCCAGGTCCGCCAGCTCATCGATCCGATCCACGGAGCCCGTGTTCGTGGAGCCGGCCACGGCCGCGATCGCGACCGGCGTCAGGCCGGCCGAGCGGTCCCGCACGATCGCCTCGGCCACCGGCGCAGCGTGCAGCCGGAACCGATCGTCGGACGGCACCACCACGAGCGTCCCGGCGGGGAACCCGAGCTCATCGAGCGCCCGACCGACGGAGAAGTGGGTCTGGTCGCTCGTGTACACCCGGGCGCCCTCGAGGGCCGCCCCGCGAGGCGGCGGACCCGACCCGAGCAGGGTCCCCAGGTGGATGTCCCGGACCAGGGCCATGGCCATGAAGTTGGCCATCACCCCGCCGCTGGCGAGCAGCCCGAAGGCCTCCTCGTCGTAGCCGACCAGCTCGCACAGCCAGCGGACGACCTCCTCCTCGACGAAGGCGCCGACCGGGCCGGCATGCCAGACGTCGATGCCCTGGTTCGTCCACTGCGCCAGGACCTCCCCCACGATCGACATCGGCAGGGGCGGCGGGGTGAAGTACGAGAACGACCTCGGATGGTAGGCATTGAGCTGATGCGGCGCGATCCGCTCCGTGAACTCCCGAAGGACGGCCTCGCTCGGGCTCGGATCTCGCGGGGCCGGCGACGGTCGGTTGCGGTCGCCGAAGAAGTGGCGGCGAAGGTCGGCGTACCCCACCGGCTCGCCCATCGCCCGGCGCAGCGCCTCGCCGAAGAGGTAGTCGAGACCGGCGGTCCAGGCGGCCTCGCCGAGGCGAGCCAGGGCCTCGCGGGACGCAGCCTCGTGACGGAAGCCGACGAGCTCGGGCTCGGGGTGCCAGGCGAAGCGCTCCAGGAAGGCGTCGATCTCGTCGGGGCGGGCCGGGCGCGGGTCGTTCGGGTCGAAGGGGTCGGGTCCGGGCATCGCCGCCGATGGTAGCGGCCCGACGCCTCGCGGTGCCGGTGCCGCGCGCGCCGCCGGTTCCGGGTAGAGTCCGGGACGTGACCGAACCTTCACCCGGGACCGGACAGGCCGACGGCCCTGATGCCGGCGACGCGCGGACCCCGCCCCAGCCTCCGCGAGGGCCCGGCCAGCCCGTCCAGTACAAGGGCGCCGACCTGGACCCCGCTCGCGGCCCGGGACTCGGGTGCTTCTGGATCCAGGTCGTCCTCTTCGTCGTCTTCGTCATCCTGACGCCGGTGAGCGTCAGCCTTGGCTGGCCGTCGATCGTGAGCGCGGCGCTGCTGAT
>DATHYZ010000187.1:0-9930 GCA_035458865.1 Candidatus Limnocylindrales bacterium | reverse complement strand
GTCCGCCCATATCCGATCCCCATCGGGACCTCAGCCCGGGCTGGCCTCCCGACGACCGCCCGCGCCCGCCCGCCGGCATCGCGCCCGGGCCCGGGGGCGACTTCGGGCGGGTGGTCCCGATCATCGTCGGGGTCTTCGTCCTGCTCCCACTGCTCGTCGCGGCGGGCTTCTGGTACGCCAGCGAGTTCGGCCGGCTGCCGTTCGAGTTCGCCCCCGGCCTCGGGGGCACGCCGCCGTGGGCCCCGTTCGTCGTCCTGGCCGCGGTCCTCGCCATCGCCTCGGCCCTGCCCATCGTCTTCCGGGAGCTGCGCCCGAAGGAGACGACGTTCTACGACCAGATCGCGACGAACAAGCGCAACTCGGTCCTCCTGACGATCTCCCTGATCGCCGCCCTCGCCCTGACCGCCTACGTCATCGGCACCGTCGTGACCCTCCGGACCAACGTCGGCCTGACCGCCGCGATCGGGGCGGTCGCCGCCGGGATCGGCGGGGCGATCGTGAGCTACCGGATGGGCGATCGGGTCATCCTCCGGATGTCGAGCGCCCGGCCGCTCGGCGACGACGAGGCGACCACGTTCCGGAACGTCGTGACGGAGCTCGCCGTCGCCGCCAACGTGCCGATGCCGAAGCTCTATCTCATCGAGGACTCGGCGCCCAACGCCTTCACGGCCGGACGGGATCCCGAGCATGCCGTCCTGGTGGCGACCACGGGTCTGCTCGATCGGCTCGACCGGGAGGAGCTCCAGGGCGTCGTGGCCCACGAGATCGCCCACATCCGAAACTACGACAGCCGCTACAACCTGTTCGTCGCCGTGCTCGTCGGCACCGCGGTCCTCCTGGCGGACGGATTCTTCCGGGTCGTGACCTTCCCCTTCCGCATCCCCCACATCCTGATGGGCGCGGCTCGCCGGGCCGCCGATGGGGCGGGCGGAGTGAGCGGCGGCGGCAGCGGCGGCGGCTGGAGCTTCCCGTCCCTCAGCGGCGGAGGCGGCGGCGGGGGCGGCGGGGGCGGCGGCGGAGGCGGCGGGATCGACCTCGATCTCGGTGACGGCGACAGTGGCGGCGGCGGCCTGGCGGCCCTGCTCGCGATCCTCATCTTCGTCGCGATGGTCCTGCTGGTGTCCTGGCTGCTCTCGCTCATCGCCCCGCTCGTCACCCGGCTCGTCCAGCTGGCCGTGAGCCAGCAGCGCGAGTACCTGGCCGACGCCTCCGCGGTCGAGCTGGGACGGAACCCGGAGGCGCTGGAGCGGGCGCTCGCCAAGGTCGCCGCGAGCAACGAGGTCCTGGAGGCGGCCAATCGATCGACGGCGCCGCTCTACTTCGTCAACCCGATCCGGCGCTTCGAGGAGCGAGCGTCACGGATCTGGTCGACCCACCCACCGACCGCCGACCGCATCAACCGGCTGCGGGCGCTGCGAGGGGCCCGCCCGGCGACGCCGAGGGAGCTCCCTGTCTTCCACGAGGACATCGACTAGGCGGGGTGCCGCGACCGCCCGGGCTCGCCGGCCCCGGCGTCAGGGGCTGGCGGCGCGGTCCAGTCGACTCGGCGTCCAGACGACATTCAGGTCGACCCGGGTCTCCCAGGCGGCGGCCAGGTCGGCTGCGAGCTCGGCGGCCGGAGCGGGCTCGTCGGGTCCCGCCAGGTCGATCCGGACGGTGGTCCCCTCGATGTCGTAGGACGTGACGTCCAGGTCCCGGTCTCCGATCCAGCCGCGGACGATCGAGGATGCCTCGGTCGCCCTGAACGTCTCCGTCACGGACTCCGCGGAGCGCCAGACGAGCGGGATCGTGATGAGCGCCAGCGCGATCATCGCCAGGATGAAGCCGTTGCGGAGACGTCGGCGCTCGCGGAGCTGGGTCGGCGTGGGCGTGGCACGGAACGCGATGAAGACGATCGAGGCGGCGACGACGATGGCCGCGAGGTTCGTCAGGAAGAGGATCGTGGCACCCCCGGCGTCGTCCCATCGGCCGAGCTCGATGCAGATGCCGATCGTGGCCAGCGGCGGGACGAGGGAGACGGCGATCGCGACGCCGGGCAGCGCGTCCGACCCGGTGCGACGGACCGCGACGTACGCGCCAGCCGCGCCGGCGGCGAGTGCCACGCCGAGGTCCAGCAGCCCCGGCTGCGTGCGGGCATCGATCGATGGCGTCAGGACCAGGGGGTCGGGCATGCCCGCGGACACCAGCGCCCCGATGGCGACGACCCCGATCGAGCCCAGGGCGACCTGGATGATCGTGATCGACTGCCAGCGCGTCCGGCCCGTGACGAGGGCTGCAGCGATCGCCATGATCGCGCCACCGAGCGGCGCCACGACCATCGCGCCGATGATCGCGGCCACCGAGTCCTGGTAGAGCCCGAAGCTGGCGATGAGGGCCGCCAGGATCAGCAGGATCGCGAAGCTCTGGACCGACCGTCGGAAGGCCGGCCCCTCGGGGAAGAGGTCGTCAAGGACGGCTGCCCCGAGGGACAGCCGGGCATCGAGGAGAGGAGGCTTCGTCATCGGCAGGGCCCGCTTGGCGGCGGCTTCGGATCCCGGTGACCCGCGGTCGCGCCGGCGCGGAGTGTAGCGTCGGGGGAACGCCGCCGCGGGCCGTTGGCGCGCCGTGCCCACCGTGCCTCGGTCGGCAGTGGCCTCCGGCCGTCAGCCCCGGCGCCGCCGCGGGTCGGTGAAGCCGCCGTCCCGGGCGTCGACCAGCTCGATCCGGTTTCCGAACGGATCGTCCACGTAGAACCGGCGTGCCGGGAGGCCGCTCTCGTCGGCGTGCACGGCGTAGCCGGCCGCCTCGATGGCTCGTCGGGCCCGCTCCAGGTCCGCCACCAGCAGCGCTGGGTGGGCCTTGCGGTTCGGACGGAACGGCTCCTCGACACCCAGGTGGAGCGCGATGCCGGGCCCCAGGAACCAGCTGCCCCCGCGGATCCTGAGCGAGCGGGGCTTGGGGACCGGCCGCAGGCCCAGCAGCTCAGCGTAGAAGAGTCGAGCCAGGGCCTCCTCGCCCTTCGGGATCGCGAGCTGGACGTGGTCGAGGCCGACCACCTCAACGTCGGCGCGGCGCCTCCCGGGATCTGCGCTCATGCGTCCGTGCCGCCCTGGGACGTCTTGACGGCGTCGATGGTCCGGCGGTGCGTGCCGGCCACCGCCTGGAGGGCCCCGGTCCGGTCAAGGGCATCGCGGACGTCCGGGTGGAGGCGGGCCAGGCGCAGCTCGATGCCTCGCCGCTCCAGCTCGGCCGCCAGGCGGCCCAGCATGTCTGCCCCGGGAACGTCCATGCCTCCGGACACCTCGAGGTCGAGCACCACGGCCACGGGCGGCGGATCCTGGCCGTCGACGAGCTCGATGACCTCCGTCATGACCGTGTCGGCATTGGCGAAGAAGAGGGGCTGCTCCAGACGCAGCACGAGGATCCCCTCGATCGGCTCGGCATCAGGATGCTCGGCCTCGTCCACGAACGTGTCGCCGCGGAGCGCCAGCCGGGTCATCCTCGCCCCGCTCGCCCGCCAGATGAGGAGGGCGAGGGAGACGACCACCGCCAGCAGCAGCCCGGGCAGGACGTCGAGGACGAGCACGCCGACCAGGGCGACGGCGGCGACGAGGAAGTCGAACCGGCCGACGCGCCAGAGCCGCCGCAGCGCGGCCAGCTTGAACATCGAGGCGACAGCGACGACGACGATGGCGCCCAGGATCGCCTCGGGGAGGGGCGCGAACAGGGGGGTCAGGAAGAGAGCGACGACGATCGTGATCGCCGCCGCCACGACGCCGGCCAGCTGGGTCCGCATCCCGGCGTGCTGGGCCGCCGCGGTCTTGGAGAGGCTGCCGCCGATCGGGAAGCCCTGGAACAGGCCGGCCCCCACGTTGGCTGTGCCCAGGCCGATGAGCTCCTGGTTCGCGTCGACCCGCTCGTCGTGCTCCCTGGCGAGCTCCCTGGCCGGACCATACGCCTCGGCGAAGCTGAGCAGCGTGATCCCGGCTGCGCCGGTCAGGAGCAGCGCCAGGTCGTCGAGCTGGACATCGGGGATCCGGGGTCCTGCCAGGCCGCCGGGCAGATCGCCGACGACATGGACACCGAGGGTCTCGAACCCGAGGGCGACCGAGGCGACGATCCCCCCGATCAGGGCGACCAGCGGCGCCGGGATCCGCTCGTCGATCCGCTCGAGCGCGATCATCCCGACGACGGCCGTGATCCCGACGAGCGCCGTCGGCAGGTGCATCCCGGGGAGCTCGGTCACGATCGCCCACACCTGGAAGAAGAAGTCGCCGTCGCCCCCATCGATGCCAAGGATCTTGGGCACCTGGCGGATGGCGATGACGAGGGCGAGCCCGGACACGAAGCCGGTGAGGACGGACGCGGAGAAGAACTGGGCGAAGCGCCCGGCCCGGGCCAGGCCGGCCAGGATCGACACGAGCCCGGCGAGGATCGCCAGCGCCGAGGTGAGGGTGACGTACTCGAGGGTCCCCTGCGGGACCAGCGCCCCGATGGTGGCAGCCGAGAAGACGGCCTGCGTCGAGCTCACGACGACGACCAGCCGGCGCGAGGACCCGAAGATCGCGTAGAGCAGCAGCGCCGGCGGCGCCGCGTAGAAGGCGGCCTCGGGACTGACCCCGGCCAGCTGGGCGTAGGCCATGCCCTCCGGGACCAGCAGGGCGGTGATCGTGATCCCGGCAAGGATGTCCCGGACGAGCCACGCACGCTGGTATCGCGGCAGCCAGCCGAGGATCGGCACGTACCGCGCCAGGGCGCTCACCGATGGGAGCCCGTCACCGCCCTATGGTGCCGCAGCGAACGTCGGCGGCGCTGGGTCGGCCCGCTGGCGGCGCTGGGTCCGCCCGCTGGCGGCGCTGGGTCCGCCCGCTGGCGGCGCTGGGTCCGCCCGCCGGTCGCATCGTCCGTGCCGTCCTGGTCGGGGAGCCGCTCCGCCCTAGGGCTCGACCTCGGGATCGGTCGTCTCGCGCCGCTTCCGCGGCGACCGCTCGGCCTGGCCCGCGCGGTCGGGCCACTCATAGCCGGCCCACGGGTCGTAGTCCGGGTCGAGCGGTCCCTGCCCCGGCCGGAGGTGCTCCGGGACGTGGACGAGGTTGACCCGGATCCGGGTCCAGGTCGTGGACCGGCCACGCATCGCGTCGACGAGGATGTCGGCAGGCTCCAGGTAGGGAACGACCTCGGGATGGCGGGCCTTCCAGCGCTCCAGGCCCGCGGTCGCCTCGTCCTTCCGCGCGGCCCGGGCGATCTCCACGACCGGGACCGAGGTCCGCCGGCGGCCTGTCGGGGTCGGCCGCGTCCCGGTCCAGCCGGTTCGCGCCCAGGGTGGTGGACCGTCCAGGCCCGCCTCGGGATCCCCGGCCCGGACCGCTCTGCTTCGTGCCGCGGCGACGTCCGGAGGCGGCCCGCCGTCGACGCCGCGCCCCTCGTAGTCGCTCGAGGGTCGGCGCCGCTTCGAGGGCTGGACCCGCGGTGGCTCGCCGGCCTGCTTCGCGTAGTGCGGGGGCCACGGGGCGTCGCCCTGACCCTCGGCCTCGTGGCGCGCCGAGAGCTCCAGGAGCGCCTCGAGCGAGCCGGCGGCCTGGTCGATGCCGGAGCCCGGATCGCCCCGCCCGGCGAAGAGCGCCGGGACGGTCGCCAAGGTGAACGCCTCCGCCTCGACGTCGCCGACCTCGTCCCAGGTCAGCGGCATCGAGACCCTGGCATCGGGAGTCGGCCGGACCGAGTAGGCGGATGCCACCGTCCGGTCCCTGGCGTTCTGGTTGTAGTCGAGGAAGACGCCGTGGCGCTCCTCCTTCCACCACTTGCTCGTGGCGATCGACGGCGCCCGGCGCTCCACGTCCCGGGCGAGGGCCAGCGCGGCCCGCCGGACCTCCCCGTAGGTCCAGCGACGCTCGATGCGGACGTTGACGTGGATGCCACGCGACCCGGACGTCTTGGGCCAACCCACGAGCCCGACCGCCTCGAGCGCCTCACGGGTGACGAGCGCGACGTCGCGGATCTGCGACCAGGGCACGCCCGGGACCGGGTCGAGGTCCACCCGGAGCTCGTCCGGATGCTCGAGGTCGTCCGCCCGGACCGGATGCGGGTTGAGGTCGATACAGCCCAGGTTGGCGACCCAGGCCAGGCCCGCGGGCTCGTCGAAGACGACCTCGTCGGCGGTCCGACCAGAGGGGAACGCCAGCGTCGCGACGCGGATGAACGGGGGGCGCTTCTCCGGCGCCCGCTTCTGGAAGAAGAACTCGCCCTCGACGCCGTCGACGAACCGCTTGAGGGCCATCGGACGGTCGCGGACCCCGCGCAGCGCGCCGTCGGCGACGGCCAGGTAGTAGCGGACGAGGTCGAGCTTCGTGTGGCCGGCCTGCGGGAAGTAGACCTTGTCGGGATTGGTGACCGTCACCTCCCGGCCGCCGACCTCGAGGACCTCCGACTTCCGGGTCGCCATGGCCGACACGATATCGGACCCGGGAAGGCGCCCGGCCCGAGGACCGGTCGACCCGCGGGGCGTACGATCGGGTCCCGCAGCGGAGATCACCGATGCCCGACGTCGCCACCGTCCTTGCCGACCTGCGTGCCGAGGTGGAGATCCCGAGCGACGGCATCCTCTCCCGGACGCTCTTCGAGAGCGAACGGGTGAAGGTGGTGCTGTTCGGGTTCGACGCCGGTCAGGAGCTGTCCGAGCACACGGCCGCCATGCCGGCGGTCATCGAGGTCCTCGACGGGACCGCCGACGTGCTGCTGGGCGACTCCCGGCACCACCTCGGGCCCGGCGCCTGGGTCCACATGCCCGCCGGCCTGCGGCACGCCATCCGGGCCGTGACGCCGCTCCGGATGCTCCTGGTGCTGCTCCGCGACCCCGTGGGAGTGCCCGCCGAGTCCTGAGACCGGTCGGCCGGGCCGCCGGCCTCTGCCGCCCGGCCTCCTCCGCCCGGGCTCCTCCGCTAGAGCGCGCCGCCCGCTGCCGCCGGAGCGTCCGCCTCGACGCCGTCTTCGCCGCCCGCCGAACGGGCGAGGTAGTCCTCGACCAGCAGGATGTTCGACTCGGACGCTCGCTCGACCGTCCGCAGGAGCGCGGACATGCTGGCGATCTCCTCGACCTGCTCCTTGAGGAACCACTGGAGGAACTGCTCGCCGAGCATGTCGCCGTCCTCGCGGGCGATGCGGACCAGCCCCTCGATCTGCTCGGTGACCCGCCGCTCCTGGGCGAGGGCCAGGGCGACCGGCTCGGCCGGGCCCGTGAACGTCGTCCTGGGCGCCTCCACGCCGGGGACGACCGCGTCCTCGCCCGCGTCGAGCAGGTACTGGACGAGCATCATCGCGTGGTTGCGCTCCTCGACGGCCTGCCGGTAGAAGAAGGCGGCCAGCTGGGGGAGCGTCTCGGCGTCGTACCAGACGGCGATGGCGACGTATTGCTGCGAGGCGCCGAACTCGTTGGCGACCTGGCCGTTGAGGGCCTCGGTGAAGCGGGACATGGTTCCTCCCGTCGTGGGTTCGCTGTGGGTGGCGGCTGGTGGTCGGCCGCGCCCAACAGCATAGCGAGGCACGCCCTGCAAACCCCGGGCCGGACGGACCATCGGGCGGTCGGTGGCGGCCCGATGACGACGGGCCGGCCGGTGCGGTACCGTCGCCGCGGCGAGCAGCCACCGACGCGGGGGCTTCGCAGGGAGGAAGTCGATGAGCGACGGCGCCGCGGGGGAGCGCGGCCGGGCGAGCCTGCCGGCCCCGGTCGCCCGACGGCTGCCGGGTCTCGCCGTCCTGCTCTCGTACCAGCCGCGGTGGCTGCCCCGGGACATCGGGGCCGGGCTGGTCCTGACGGCCATCCTCGTCCCGGCCGGCATGGGCTACGCGGAAGCATCCGGCCTGCCCGCGATCACCGGGCTCTACGCAACGATCGTCCCCCTGCTCGTGTATGCCCTGATGGGCCCCTCGCGGATCCTCGTCCTGGGTCCCGACTCCTCGCTCGTCGCGCTCGTCGCCGCGGCGGTCCTTCCGCTCTCGGCTGCCGACCCGGAGCAGGCGGTCGCGGTCGCCGGCCTGCTGGCGCTGCTGACCGGAGGCGTGATCGCCGTCCTGGGGATCGCCCGCCTGGGGTTCGTGACCGAGCTGCTCTCGGACCCGGTCCGGAACGGCTACCTCACGGGCATCGCGGTCACCGTCGTGGTCTCGCAGCTCCCGAAGCTCTTCGGCTTCTCGGTCGACGGCGTGGGCTTCATCGGCGACCTGATCGCCTTCGCGGGCGGGCTCGCGGATGGGCTGACCGTGCCGGCCGCGCTCGGGCTCGGCATCGTCTCGCTGGTGGTGATCTATGCCCTGAAGCTCGTCCGCTTCCCGATACCCGGCATCCTGATCGCGGTGGTCGGGGCGACGCTCGCCTCGGGCGTCCTGGGGCTCGAGGAATCGGCCGGGATCTCGGTCGTCGGCGTCCTGCCGAGCGGGCTGCCGGGCTTCTCGGTCCCGCCGATCGAGCTCGACCTGGTCATCGAGCTGCTCCCGGCGGCCATCGGCATCGCCGTGGTCGCTGCCGCCGACACGAGCGTCCTGTCGCGGACGTTCGCGGCTCGTCACGGTGAGGACGTCGACCCGGACCAGGAGCTCATCGGCCTCGGGGCAGCCAACGCGGCCGCCGGCTTCTTCAGCGGGTTCCCGGTCTCCTCGAGCTCGTCGCGGACGCCGGTGGCCGAATCCGCCGGCGCCAGGACCCAGCTGACGGGGGTCGTCGGCGCCCTCGCGGTCACCGGGCTCATCGTGGTGGCCCCCGGCCTCCTGGCGCCGCTACCGAGCGCCACGCTGGCCGCCGTCGTCATCGTGGCGGCCACGTCGCTCGTCGATCTCCCCGCGCTGGTGCGCCTCTACCAGGTCCGCCGATCGGAGTTCCTGTTGGCCGCCCTCTCCTTTGGCGGTGTCGTCTTCCTCGGCGTCATCCCGGGGATCTTCCTGGCGGTCGCCATGTCGATCATCGTCTTCGTGCGTCGATCCTGGCAGCCGCACGACGCGGTCCTGGGCCGAGCCAAGGGGGTCAAGGGCTACCACGATCTCCACTACTACCCGAGCGCGCGGCAGATCCCCGGCCTGCTGATCTACCGCTTTGACGCCCCCCTCTTCTTCGCCAACGCGGATGTCTTCGGTGACCGGATCCTCGCCCGGATCCGAGCCAGCGACGTGCCGGTCCGCTGGGTGGTCGTCGCGGCCGAGCCGATCACGGATGTCGACACGACGGCCGCCACCAAGCTCGATCTCCTGCTCGACGACCTCGAGCAGCGGGGGATCGTCCTCGCCTTCGCCGGCCTGAAGGACTTCGTGAAGGATCGCCTCCGGACGACCGGCACGCTCGAGCGGATCGGGGAGGACCGCCTGTTCCCCACGATGGGCACGGCGGTCGACGCCTACGTCCACGCGACCGGCACGAGCTGGATCGACTGGGAGGAGGCGGCCCAGGCCGGCGAGCCGGGCGCCTGGGGCGATTGGATCCCGCCGGCCGAGGAGGCCACCGAGGCCGAGGAAACCACCGCGGCCGAGGACGGCGAGCCACCGCTCGATGCGGGCGGCCCGTCGACGGACCCGACCGGGGAGGCCTGATCCGACCCTAGGCCGAGCTTGCCTGGTTGCGGCGGTAGGCGATGTAGCCGAGGCCGCCGACGGCCACGGCCGAGAGGACCACGAGCAGAGCCAGCAGGCCGGTCGGGACGCCGTCGTCACCACCTGGCTCGGTCGGCTCCAGCGACGGGCTCGGGCTCGCATCCGGGCTCGGTGACGGCGACGGGCTCGGGCTCGGGCTGGGCTCCGGCGAGGGCGACGGGCTCGGTGACGGCGACGGGCTCGGCTCCGGCGAGGGCGACGGGCTGGGCTCCGGCGACGGCGACGGGCTCGGGCTCGGGCTGGGCTCCGGCGACGGCGATGGGCTCGGCGATGGGCTCGGCGACGGGCTCGGCTCCGGCGAGGGCGACGGGCTGGGCT
>DATHYZ010000186.1:0-4209 GCA_035458865.1 Candidatus Limnocylindrales bacterium | reverse complement strand
ACAACTTCTGGATCCCGATCTTCGACCAGCTGTATGGGCCGACGTACCTCCAGGAGCGGGACCCGGAGCTGCTGCAGTTCCTGGCAAGCGCGTTCGGATCCGACCCGGAGCTCAGGTTCCGTCTGATCCACGGCACGGCAGACGACGGCATCCCGTTCGACAACTCGGTCCGGTTCGCAGCGGTGCTGGCCGATGCCGGCTACGACGTCGGGGAGGTCATCCCGTTCGCCGGAGGGCACGAGCCGCCACCGGCCGATCTGGCCGTCCAGACCATCCTGGACGTCATCGCGCCGTAGCGTCCGCCTCGGCCCGTGGGACCCGGCGGTCCCGGGCGTCCCAGCGTGGCCTAGCATCCGACGACGGTCGCGACGGTCCGACCCGCCCGGGATCGGATGCTCGGCTCGCGCCGCTGAGGGACGGACGCGACGATGGAGAGCCCGACCGCTCGAACCGGAGGTGGACTGCCCGACCAGGCCCAGGTCGTCATCGTCGGCGGTGGGGTCATCGGGGCCAGCATCGCCTACCACCTGACGAAGCTCGGTTGGCGGGACGTCGTCCTGCTCGAGCGGCGCCAGCTGACGGGTGGGACGACCTGGCATGCCGCGGGCCTCATCACCTCCGCCGGCCTGGCCACCGAGACGCTCCTCTGGATGACCCGGACGACCCGCGACCTGTGCGTCTCGCTCGAGTCCGAGACCGGGCAGGCGACCGGCTTTCGGGAGATCGGGCATATCCACGTCGCCTCCACGCCCGAGCGCCTCGAGACCCTCCGCCGGGAGGCGGCGTTCGTCCACGGCTATGGCGTGGAGAACCACGAGCTCTCGCCGACGGAGTTCGCCGAGCTCTGGCCGGCCGCCCGGATCGACGACGTCCTGGCAGTCCACTACGTGCCCGACGAGGGCCGGGTCAACCCGGCCGACCTGACGATGGCCTATGCCAAGGGCGCCCGCATGGGCGGCGCCCGGATCATCGAGGGCGTCGAGGTGACCGGCTTCACGACCGCCCGCGGTCGGGTCACCGGGGTCGTCACCGAGCAGGGAACGATCCGCACCGAGTACGTCGTCAATGCCGCCGGCATGTGGGGCCGCGAGGTCGGGGCCCTTGCCGGCGTCTCCGTTCCGCTCCAGGCCGCCGAGCACTACTACCTGATCACCGACACCGTCGAGTGGGCCCACCCGGACCTGCCTATCGTCGAGGACCCCGACCGCTACGGCTACTACCGCGAGGAGGGCGGCGGGATCCTCGTCGGCCTGTTCGAGCCGGTGGCCGGGCCCTGGTCGCTCGACCGCATCCCCAGGGAGATCTCGTTCGCCAGCCTGCCGCCGGACTGGGAGCGCGTCGGGCCATACCTCGAGCGGGCGATGGACCGCTTCCCGTCCCTGCGCGACGCCGGTGTCCGGACGATGTTCTGCGGGCCGGAGAGCTTCACCGCCGACGTCATGCCCCAGCTGGGCGAGGCGCCGGAGCTCGGCGGCTACTTCGTCGCCGCGGGGCTGAACTCGCTCGGCATCCTGCTCTCGGGCGGGGTCGGCCAGATCATCGCCCACTGGATCGTCGACGGCGTGCCGCACGTCGACGTCTCCGGGATGACCGTTGACCGGACGCAGCCGTTCGAGACCAGCCGGCGCTTCCGCCTCGACCGGACGGTCGAGCAGCTGGGCGTGCTGTTCGGCGACGCGGTCTGGCCGAACTGGCACCCGACCACGGCCCGGAACGTACGCCGGTCGGTCATCCACGACCGCCTGGCCGACGCTGGCGCGCACTTCGCGGTCTCGTCCGGCTGGGAGTACCCCGAGTGGTTCGCCGAACCGGGCAGCCACCCGGAGATCGTCCATGGCTGGGGCCGCGACGCCTCCTTCCCGCTCCAGGCAGCCGAGCACCGGACCGTCCGCGAGGCGGTCGGCATGCTCGACATGTCCCTGATGGCGAAGTTCATCGTCCAGGGCCGCGACGCCGCACGCGTGCTCAGCTGGGTCTCGGCGAACGACGTCGCCGGTCCGGTCGGGCGGATCGTCTATACCCCGTGGCTCAACAAAGAGGGCGGCATCGAGGCGGACCTCACGGTGACCCGGCTCGCCGAGGAACGCTTCCTCGTCGTCGTCACCGACCTCGTCCACCGCCGGATCGAGCCCTGGATCCTCCGCAACGCGCCCGAGGACGCTCACGTGACCGTCACCGACGTGACCTCCGGGACGACCCTCATGACGGTCCAGGGCCCGCGCTCGCGCGAGCTCCTGTCGCGCCTCACGAGCGCCGACCTCTCGAACGAGGCGTTCCCGTACCTGACCGCCCGCGAGATCGACCTCGACTACGCCCGGGTCCTGGCGATGCGGGTGACGTATGTCGGCGAGCTGGGCTGGGAGCTCCATGTCCCGGCCGAGCTGGCGCTGACCGTCTACGACGCACTGATGGAGGCCGGCGCCGACCTGGGCTACCGGAACGTGGGCCTCGGCGCGATGGGCAGCCTGCGGCTCGAGAAGGCGTATCGCGACTACGGCCTCGACATCGACAACACCGACTCGCCGCTCGACGTCGGGATCGGCTTCACGGTCGCCTGGGACAAGCCCGGCGGGTTCCTGGGTCGCGACGCCCTGCTGGCGGCCAGGAGCGATGCCCCGCCGACCCGGCGGCTGGTCCAGGTCCTCGTCGAGGACCCGGAGCCGATCCTCTACGGCGGCGAGCCGCTCCTCCGCGACGGTGAGTGGTTCGGCCACGTCCGGATCGGCGCCTTCGGGCACACGCTCGGCGGGGCCGTGGGCCTGGCGGCGGTCGAGGACCCGGCCGGCATCCCGCGCGAGGCCATCGACGACGGCCGGTTCGAGGTCGACCTCGCCGGCGTTCGATACCCGGCCCGGGCGTCGATTCGGCCGATGTACGACCCGGAGCGCCGGCGGATTCTGGCCTGACGCACCGCGGGCGACCCGGCGCCGTGCGCCCGGGGCTCCCGCCTGCTCCGACCAGGGTCAGATCAGCCCGAGACCCTCCGCGATCAGGAGCACGCCGAAGACGACGAACGCGCCGGCCGCGAAGACCTTGATGGCCCGCTCCGGCAGGTGGGTCCCCATCAGGGCGCCGACGCCGATGGCGATCGCGTCCGCGATGACCATGCCGAGCGTGGAGCCCAGCCAGACCGCGATGGGCTCCTCGGTGGTGGCCAGGGAGATGGTCGCGAGCATCGTCTTGTCGCCGAGCTCGGCCAGGAAGAACGCCGTCCCGATGGTCAGCAGGGCCCACCGGCCACCCCGCTCGGCCCGGCTCTGCTCCCGCTCGCCCAGGTGGTCGCCGCGGAGCGTCCACCAGGCGAACCCGAAGAAGGACAGGCCGGCCGCGACCTGGATCAGCTCGGTCGGCAGGGCCAGCGCGGCGGCCTGCCCGATGAGGACGGAGAACGCGTGGACGATGAGCGTCGCCACGGTGACGGCGACCAGGACGGTGATCGCCCGGTAGCGGGCGGCGAAGGCCATGGCCATGAGCTGGCTCTTGTCGCCGAGCTCGGCCAGCAGGATGACCCCGGTCGAGAGGAGGAAGGCGTCCATCGGCCTCCGGTGGGCGGGGTCCGGGATCGGGGTGGCCCTCGACCGGACGCCCGCAGGCTGCTCCGTTCGAAGGTCTCGACCGTCCGTGCGTCACGGACCCGGCGACCGGGCGCGCTGCGCCAGCATGTCGATCGGCCGGAGGAGGCCTACTCCCCTTCGCCGACGATGATGGCCGCGCTCGGACGAGGCGTCAACGTGCGCCCGGTCACCCGCGCCTCGGGGCGGCCCGCGGCGGTGCGATGCGGTAGGTTGGGTCCGGGCCGGGCACGCCCCGGCGGCGCCGACAGGAGGACGAGCCGTGACGACCCGAGCGCGCCCCATCAGGGTCGGTGTCCAGCTGCCCGAGGTCGAGCGCGAGGTCCGCTGGCCGGAGCTCCGGGCGATGGCCCGCCTGGCCGAGGACGTCGGCTTCGACTCCCTCTGGGTGGGCGACCACCTCCTGTACCGGTTCGCCAGCGGCGAGACGCGCGGGCCGTGGGAGGCCTGGACGACCCTCGCCGGCCTGGCCGAGGCGACCGAGAGGATCGCCCTGGGGCCGCTGGTCGCCTCGACGAGCTTCCACAGCCCGGCGATGCTGGCGAAGCAGGCCGCCACGGTGGACGAGATCTCCGGTGGGCGGCTGATCCTGGGCCTCGGGGCCGGCTGGAACGAGACCGAGTACCGGGCCTTCGGG
>DATHYZ010000185.1:0-2757 GCA_035458865.1 Candidatus Limnocylindrales bacterium | reverse complement strand
CGAAGGCCAGGAGCATCTCCAGGTCGTGGCCCTGGTCCTTGTCCCACGGGCTGCGTGCCGCGAGCGAAACGAGGCGCAGGGTGCCGGCGACGACCATCAGGGCGACCGGGACCAGCCAGACCGGCCGCAGGTCCAGACCCTGCCGGGTCGACGACCCACCCGGTTCGGGGCTCAGCGCCGACCGGCCGCTCACGTGGCCACCTCGTCGGCGGGCGCAGTGCCGCGACGTCCGCCCCGCAGCCGGAACGCACCGGCCGGCAGCGGGTGGAGCGGCCGGCCCTCCGCGATGGCGACGGCCCGAGCCACGTTGATGGCGTCGTAGCCTTCGTCCATCCCCGGTGTCTCGAGGACGTACATGGCGTGGGCAAGGCCCGGATGGGTCAGGATCCGCCGCAGGCCGGAGAGCCCGATCCGGCCGCCGCCGAGGTGCTCGTGGCGGTCGGCGCGACTGCCCGCCTCGGCGCGGGAGTCGTTCAGGTGGACCATGGCGACCCGTGAGAGGCCGATGCGACGGTCGACGACGGCCAGGACCTCGTCGACACCGGCCGGGTCGCCGACGGGCATCCCGGCGCCCCAGGCATGGGCGGTGTCGAGGCAGAGTGCGATGCGCGAGGGCTCGACACCGCTCCGCTCGACGGAATCGACGATCCGGGCGAGCTCGTCGAGTGTCGAGCCCAGCGTGTCCCCACTCCCCGCCGAGTTCTCCAGGACGAGCACTGCCGGATCGTCCGCCTCCGGGACCAGGTCGAGCGCGGCCGCGACCGATGCGCCGAACCGCTCGATGCCCGTGTCGATCCCGCTCCCGAGGTGGGACCCGAGGTGGATGTTCAGGAAGCGCGCACCGAACGTCGGGGCGATCTCCAGCTCGTGGGCGAGGAGGTCGATCGAGCGGCGGCGGACCGTGTCGTCGGGGCTGGCGAGGTTGAGGAGGTAGGGGCCGTGGATCGCGATGGGCAGGATGCCGGCCTCCTCGAGCCGCTCGCGGAAGGCGGGCAGCTCGGCGGGTGGCAGGCTCCGTCGCCGCCATGCCGTCGGGTTGTCGCTGAAGACCTGGAGCGCGGTCGCCCCGATCTCGACGGTCCGATCCACCGCTCGCACCATGCCGCGGCCCAGCGGCAGATGGGCGCCGATCCTCCGGCCGTCGGGCAGCATTCCCGCATCGTACCCGAGCCGCGCTTGATTCGACGGTCATCGAATCAAGCGCTAGGCTCCAGCCGTGGATGCCGACCTGCTGCAGACGCTCAAGGCGCTCTCCGACGCCTCGCGGCTGCGGATCGTCGGGCTGCTCGCCGACCGGCCGTACAGCGTCGAGGAGCTGGCGGCCGCCGCGGCGCTGTCACCGGGCACGGTCGCCCATCACCTCAAGCGCCTGCGGGACGCCGGGCTCGTCGAGTCTCGAGAGGCCCGGCCGTACGTCGAGTACTCGCTGGCCGTCGGTCGGCTCCACGACGTCGGGCGGCGGATCGGCCGGCTCGAGCGGGAGACCGAGGCGACCGCGACCCTGCCCGGCCCGGACGGCCGGCCGATGCCCGCCTACGACGCCAAGGTCCTGCGGGCGTTCGTGGACGGGGACAGGCTCACCGCGATCCCCGCCCAGGCCAAGAAGCGGGCGGTGATCCTGGGCTGGCTGCTCGAGCGGTGCTTCCCGGAGGACCGTGACTACCCGGAGCGGACCGTCAACGAGCGGATCGGAGCCGTCCACGAGGACACGGCAGCCCTCCGTCGGTACCTTGTCGAGACCGGCCTCATGACCCGGTCCGGCGGTGTCTATCGCCGGGCACGCTGAGCTGGGCCGCGCCCAGGTTCAGCGCCTGCCGTTGCGTCCCGGCGTGTACTCGCCGGCCACGATCGGCTGGATCAGTCCGTAGGCACCGTCCCTGCGGCGATAGAGGACGGCCATCCGCTCGGTCTCCGCATCCACGAAGACGAAGAACTCGTGCCCGAGCTCCTCCATGGCGGTGATCGCGTCCTCCTCGAACATCGGCTCGATCGCGAAGCGCTTGGTCTTCACGACGCGCCGCTCCGCGCTGGGCTCGGCAGTGCCATCGGCGATCTGCCGGAGGATCTCCTTCTCCTCGTCCGGTCGCGCGCGCAGGCGAGGCTTCTCCTTGTAGTCGACGGCCTGGCGCTCGACCTTGTCCACGACGACGTCGAGGGCCGCCTGATACGAAGCGCCGGCGGCGTGGCTGCGGAGGGTGCGCCCGTTGACGACGAGGGTGACCTCGGCGATGTGGGCGTCGGCGGCGCTGCGATGCTGCTCGTTGGAGAGCTCGACGATGGCGTCGCTCCGGTCGTCCAGGATCCGGTCGAGGCGATGGAGCTTCCGCTCGGCGTAGGAGCGGACGCGGTCGGGGACCTCGATGTTCTTGCCCTTGACGATCGTCCTCACGGTCGACCTCCTGGTCCCTGGCGGGCGACCCGTGACGCGAGACCGCGTCCGGACGGGGCGCCTCCGGCGGGGCTGATCCGTGCCCCGAGTATAGGCGCGCCACCACCGCCACCGATCCGTTCGTCCGGCCCGAAGGAAGGTGCGGATCGTCCCGTCCATCCGGTCCGGCCTATCGCTCGCGAGCGACCGCGAGCGCCGAGACGCCGATCGCTCCCGCATCGAGCAGGGCCTCGGCGCAGGCCGACAGCGTCGCCCCGGTCGTGACGACGTCGTCCACCAGGATCACCCAGCGATCGCGGACGACCGGGGTGGCGCCGGGGACCAGGGCGAACGCCCCGCTGACGTTGGCCCGCCGCGCTCCCCGACCC
>DATHYZ010000184.1:0-14574 GCA_035458865.1 Candidatus Limnocylindrales bacterium | reverse complement strand
GTCGGCTCGCAGGCCGTGGTCACGGAGTAGATCGGCGAGTCGCTCGGCCGGCTCGACGTGCCGATCGGCGATCGGGATGACGACGGCCTGCACCGGCGCCAGCCAGAGCGGGAAGGCGCCCCCGAAGTGCTCGACCAGGATGGCGATGAAGCGCTCGAGCGACCCGTAGATGGCGCGATGGATCGCGATGGGGCGCTGGGCCTGGCCGTGATCGTCGACGTAGGTGAGGTCGAAGCGCTCGGGGAGCATCACCAGGTCGACCTGGATCGTCGCGGTCTGCCACGATCGGCCGAGGGCGTCCTCGACGTGGATGTCGATCTTGGGCGCGTAGAACGCCCCGTCCTTCGGCTTCAGCGTCCAGGGCAGGCCCGCCCGGTCGAGGGCCTCGAGGATGAGGGCCTCGGCCCGCTCCCACAGGGCCGGGTCTCCGAGCGCCTTGTCCGGCTTGGTCCCGAACTTCAGCTCGGGTTCGAGGCCGAACCAGCCGAAGACCTCCTGGACCTCGCCGAGCAGCGCGGCGATCTCGTCACCGAGCTGATCGGGCCGTACGTAGATGTGCGCGTCGTCCTGGGTGAACTGCCGGACCCGGGTCAGGCCCGAGAGCGTCCCGGAGCGCTCGTTGCGGTGGAGACGCCCGTAGTCGGCGAGCCGAAGCGGGAGATCCCGGTAGGAGCGCAGGCGGCTCCGGTAGATGACCGTCGACTCGGGGCAGTTCATCGGCTTGAGGGAGAACGTCTGGCCCTCGGATTCGATCAGGAACATGTTGTCCCGGTAGAGGTCCCAGTGCCCGGACTGCTCCCACAGGCGCTGGGAGACCACCATCGGGGTGGCCACCTCCTGGTAGCCGCGGCGGTCCTGGAGCTCCCGCATCGAGGCCTCCAGCGTCCGCCAGATGCGCTGGCCCTTCGGATGCCAGAACGGCGAGCCCGGGCTGAGATCGCTGAAGCTGTACAGGTCCAATTGCACCCCGAGCCGACGATGGTCCCGCTTCCGCGCCTCCTCGCGTCGCCACAGGAAGCGGTCGAGCTCATCCTGGTCGGGCCAGACCGTCCCGTAGACCCGCTGGAGCATGGGCCGGTGCTCGTCGCCCCGCCAGTAGGCGCCGGCCACGGCCAGGAGCTTGAACGGACCGATCCGCCCGGTCGAGGCGACGTGCGGTCCCTTGCAGAGATCGGTGAATGGGCCGTGCTCGTAGAAGGACGTGACCGGAGGCAGGGAGCCCTCGGCATCGGCCCGGGCTGCCAGATCGTCCAGGATCTCGACCTTGAGCGACTGACCGGCCCTCTCGACGAGCGCCCGGGCCTCCTCGAAGGGGACCTCCCGGCGGACGAACGGATGGTCGGCGGCGACGCTGGCGGCCATCCGCTCCTCGATCGCGGCGAGGTCCTCGGGGGTCAGCGGTCGCGGCAGATCGAAGTCGTAGTAGAAGCCATCGTCGATCGCCGGACCGATGCCGAGGCGGGCGCCCGGGAAGAGCTCCAGGACCGCTTCCGCCATCACGTGGGCCGCCGAGTGGCGCATCGCTCCGAGCTCGTCCTCGGCCCCGGCGTCGAGGAGCTCGTCGGCGCTCCCCTTCTCCGGCGCATCCCCCAGGACCTCGGCAAGCTCGTCCGCCGCCTCGACCTCCGCGCCCTGCTGTCTTTCCTGGTCCGCCATGTCCGCCTCCTGCGCCGCCTTGTGAATCACATGACCCCTCGCCCGACAGGACGAGAGGTCGACTCCCGCGGTCCCACCCGCCTTCGCCGCCACGTGGGCGACGCGCTCATGGCTCGCGGTAACGGGCGAGGCCCGGGCCGGTCCGCCGGCCGCTCACGGGTGGTACCGATCCGTCCGGTCCGCCACCGGGTTCACAGCCAGGACCCGGCTCTCTGGGGGCGGCCGCCCGGCGGCGCGTCCCGATCGACGCGTTCGCTATGCGGTGGTGGGCGGTACAGGACTTGAACCTGTGACCTCATGCATGTCAAGCATGCGCTCTAACCAACTGAGCTAACCGCCCATCTGCGGCCGGCAGTATAGCGCAGCGGCGCGCCGGAGCCGGGCCCATGGGCTCGCCTGCAAGGGTCGAGGACCGGCGGCCGGTGGGTGCGTCGCGGACGGGACCCGCAGGCCGCGGCCCAGGCGCTCGGAGGGTACGCTTCAGCCATGCGCTCGCCATCCGTCCTCGGGCCACAGGTGGGCCCGTTCGCCACCGACCACGTCTACTGGCTGTCGCGAGTCGCTGCCGAGTCGCGGCCGCCGCTTCGCGGTTCCGTCGCGGCGGACGTCGCCATCGTCGGGGCCGGCTTCACCGGCCTCTGGACCGCGATCCGGCTGCTCGAGGCGGACGCGACACTTCGCGTCGTCGTTCTCGAGCAGGGCTCGGTGGCCTTCGGCGCCTCGGGCCGGAACGGCGGGTTCTGCGCGGCCAGCCTGACCCACGGCCTGGCGAACGGCCTGCGGCACTTCCCCGACGAGGTGGACATCCTCGAGGAGGAGGGACTCAGGAACCTCCAGGAGCTCGTGGGGTTCGTCCGGACGCACGGCATCGACTGCCACCTCGAGGAGACCGGGACGCTCGACGTGGCGACCACGCCGTGGCAGCTCGCCCAGCTGGAGGAGGAGGTCGCCCTCGCCGCCAGGCACGGTGGCTCCCCGGTGCTCCTGGACCGCGGCGCCATCCAGGATGCCCTGAACTCACCCACCTATCTCGGCGGCATCCGCCATCCCGCGAGCCACACGGTGATGGTCGACCCGGCCGCCCTCTGCCGTGGCCTGGCCCGGGTCGCGACGGACATGGGCGCCACGATCCACGAGCACACTCGGGTCCGCAGCATCTCGGCCACCGACCAGGCCGCCAGGCTGGTCACCGCCGCGCCGGACGGCACCGAGGGGAGCGTGATCGCGGACCGCGTCGTGGCGGCCACCTCCGCCTACGTGGGCTGGTACCCGCCGCTCCGCCGGGTGGCGGTGCCCGTCTATGACTACGTCCTCGTGTCGGAACCCTTGACGACCGAGCAGCGCCAGGCGATCGGCTGGCAGGGCCGGGAGGGTGCCTCCGACTCGGGCAATCGCTTCCACTACTTCCGGCTCACGCCCGACGATCGGATCCTGTGGGGCGGGTACGACGCCATCTACCACTACGGGAGCCGGGTCGATCCCGCGCTCGACCAGCGACCGGCCTCGTTTGCCACGCTCGAGGCCAATTTCCGGACGATGTTCCCGCAGCTCGCCGACCTCGCCTTCCCCTACCGCTGGGGCGGCGCGATCGACACGAGCGCCCGGTTCCATGTCACGTTCGGCCGCGGTCTCAAGGACCGGCTGGTGTACGCCGTCGGCTACACGGGCCTCGGCGTCGGGGCCTCGCGATGGGCGGCCGGCATCGTCCGGGACATGATCCTCCGCCCCGACTCGGAGCTGCTCCGACTCCGGTTCGTTCGACGGCGGCCCTTCCCCTGGCCGCCCGAGCCGGTCCGGTCGATCGGCATCCGCTGGGTGCAGCGCGACCTTGCCCGGGCGGACGAGACGGGCCGGCGCTCGGTGGTCCTCCGGATCCTGGACATCCTCGGGATCGGCTTCGACAGCTGACATGGACACGGCCGAGGACCATGACCTCGAGGCTGGCCGGCCCCCGGGACCAGGTGCGGAGGCGTCCGACGGTGGCCACGGCGACTACGAGCTCCTGGACGCCGGGGATGGGCGGCGGCTGGAGCGGTTCGCGTCGGTGATCGTCGACCGACCGGCCCCGGCCGCGACGCTTCCCCGCCGTGCGCTCCCCGCCTGGGACGATGCCGCTCTGCGGTTCGACCGGGGGCGAGGCTGGTCGACGCGGCCGGGCCGACCGATCGCTCCCTGGCCCGTCCGCGTGGATGGGCTGGTGATGGAGCTGCGGCCGACGGCCGCGGGCCAGCTGGGCCTCTACCCCGATCATCTGGCCTCGCTGCCCTGGCTCCGGGGCCAGGTCGCGGCGCTGGCGGGAAGGACGCCGGGTCCGCCCGAGGCCCTGAACCTCTTCGGCTCGACCGGATTGGCGACCCTGGCGCTTGCCCGGGCCGGGGCCGCCGTCGTCCACGTTGACGCGTCGCGCCCCACGGTCCGCTGGGCCCGGGCCAATGCCGAAGCCTCGGGCCTGGGCTCACGACCGATCCGCTGGATCGTTGACGACGCGCTGACCTTCTGCCAAAGGGAGGCTCGGCGAGGACGCCGCTACGAGGTCATCGTCCTCGACCCGCCCAGCTACGGCCACGGCCCGAGCGGACGCGGCCGCCGGCTCGACGAGGAGCTCGGCCAGCTCCTCGCGGCCACCGCGTCGGTCCTGCGTCCCATGGGGTCGCTGCTCGTGACGTCCCATACGCCCGGCCTGGACGGCCCATGGCTCGCTCGCCTCGTCGGTGACGCCCTGGACCCCGGCCGGTCGGTCGCCGGAGGATCGTCGGCGATCGAGGCGCGCAGCGGCGCCACGCTCGAGGTCGGAGCGTTCGCCCGGACAGAGGACGTGACATGACCACGGGCCCGATCACCAGCGCTGCCAACCCCCGTGTGCGCGCGGTCCTGCGGCTCCGCGACCGACGGGCCCGCGACCGAGCCGGCCTGACGCTCCTCGACGGGCCCCGCGAGATCCGGCTCGCGCTTCGGGCCGGGGTCGTCCTCCGCGAGGGGTTCGTCGCGCCTCGCGCCGACGGGCAGCTCGTGGCGGAGCTCGGCGCCGCCGGCGTACCGCTCGTGGCGGTCTCGGAGACGGTGGGTGCGAGGATCGGCTACGGGGAGCGGGACTCCGGCGTGGTCGTCGTCGCGTCGACGCCGTCGACCGCGCTCGAGCACCTGGATCCGCCCACCCCGGCCCTCATCGTGGTCGCGGAGGCGATCGAGAAGCCGGGGAACCTGGGAGCCATCCTCCGAAGCGCCGACGCTGCCGGCGCGGACGCGGTGATCGCGGCCGATGCCCGGACCGATCCCTTCAACCCGAACACGATCCGCGCGAGCCTCGGCTCGATCTTCGCGGTCCCGCTCGCGGCCGCCCCGGGGGCCGCGGTCCTGGCCTGGCTCCGCGAGCGTTCCATCCGACCGATCGCTGCTCGGGTCGATGCAGCCCTCGCCTACACCCAGGCCGATCTCACCGGTGGGATCGCCCTGGTGGTCGGGACCGAGGACGCGGGCCTCTCGGACACGTGGCATGGCCCCGATGTCCTGGCGGTCCGCTTGCCGATGCGGGGTACCGTGGACAGCCTGAACGTGTCGGTAGCGACGGCCGTGCTCCTCTTCGAGGCCCGCCGTCAGCGGGCGCTCACGGAGGAGACGAATGCGGGCGAGGGGCCGGAACCCGGCCGGTTCGCCCCGTCACCCTAGCCCCGCGGCGCCGGCGAGCCCCCGGCTCGAACGAGGAAGGACCGATGCCCCAGCGCGACTTCGTGATCATCGGCGCCGGTCCAGCCGGGGAAGCGGCCGCCAACAAGGCCCGCGAGCTCGGGGCGTCCGTGGCCATCGTCGACATGGGCTGGTTCGGGGGGTCGTGCCCGCACATCGGCTGCCTGCCATCGAAGGCCCTCCTGCATGCCGCTGCTCGTCACCTCGCCGACCCTGGCGGCTATGACTGGGAGCAGGCCTCGAGGTTCCGCGACTGGATGGTCAACCGTTCCCCCGATGCGGAGGAGCCCGACGACGGCTCTCACGCTGCGGCGCTTGCCAAGGTCGGGGCGGAGGTCGTCCGGGGCCGAGCAACCATCTCGTCCCCCGGCGTCGTGGAGGTGCGAGGGCCGTCGGGGACCCACCGGCTCGAGACGAGGAACATCGTGCTGGCCGTGGGCTCCACCTCGCGGGTCCCGGACATCCCCGGCCTGGTCGACACCCTGCCGTGGACGAACCGCGAGGCCACCCTGGCGCGCGAGCTGCCGACGAGCATCGTCGTCCTCGGCGGCGGGCCGACCGCCTGCGAGCTGGCCCAGGTCCTCGCCCGCTTCGACGTCCCGGTGACGCTGGTCCAGTCACGGGACCGGCTGTTGCCGACAGACCATGCCCGGAACGCCGACGTCGCGCTGGCCGCGCTCCGACGCGACGGGGTGGATGTGAGGCTGGGATCTCGGGCGGAGCGCGTGTTGCCGCGGGCCGGCAGCGGCGGAGCGCACCGCGTCGAGCTGGCCGACGGGACCTCGGTCGAGGGCCACGAGATCCTCGTCGCCGTCGGCCGCGACCTCCCGGTCGACGGGATCGGGCTGGAGCAGTACGGGATCGACCCGCAGGGCGGGGCCGGCCTGCCGAGGGATGGATCGCTCCGCCTCGCGGATGGCCTGTGGGCCGCCGGCGACATCGCTGGACCCGAGCTCCACACCCACCAGGGCCACTACCAGGGCGAGCTCCTCGTGCGGATGGCCCTCGGGGAGCCCGTTGCCCCCGACTACCGCGCTCTCCCTCGCGCCACCTACACCGATCCGGAGCTGGCGTTCGTCGGCCTCTCGCTCGAACAGGCGATCGCCGCGGGCCACGACGCCTTCGAGGTGGTCGCCGACCTGGCGACGAGCGCCCGGGGGTACACGATCGAGGCCGAGCTGGGCCACGCGACGATCGTCGTCGACCGTTCGGACCGGACACTCCTCGGCGCCGCCATCGCCGCTCCCGATGCGACCGCGGCGATCCACGAGTGCGTCCTGGCGCTGAAGGCACGCATCACCGTGGATGTCCTCGCCGACACGATCCATGCGTTCCCGTCGACGTCGCGCATCCTCAACGGCCTCTTCGCGGAGGCATATCGCCGACTGTCCGGATAGGTCGCGGGATCCGGCTCCCGGCTCCCGGCCGTCACCTCTCGACGACGACACGCCCCCCGATGATGACCAGGGTCGGCCGACACCTGCCGAGCGGCCCGCCGGGCTCCACCTCGGGCGCCAGCGCCTCGGTCGGCACGACGATGAGGTCGGCTCGCATCCCGGGCCCCAGCGAGCCACGATCGAGCTCGCCAGCGCTCCGGGCTCCATCGATGCAGGCGGCGCGGAGCGCACGGGCAAGGTCGAGGCCCTCGTGCCGGGCAAGCGACGTCGGACCATCGCCGCGATCCGCCGACCGGGCTACTCGGGTTCGGGTGACGGCCATCTCGATGCCGGGCCAGGGATCCCACGGCTCCACCGGGGCGTCGGTGCCGAACGGGATGAGCGCGCCGTCGTCGGCCAGGCTCCGCCACGGGTAGCCGCCCCGTTCGACGCGCGAGCCCCAGGCGGTGGCCGCGGCAGGCATGTCGGAGCGGAGGTGGACGGGCTGGACCGATGCGGCGATCCCCGCCGCGGCGAACCGTCCGAGATCGGCCGGATCGACGAGCTGGACGTGCTCGACGCGCGGGTGGAACGAGCTGGCGCCCGCGGTCGGCTCGAGGGCATCCAGGGCCGCCCGGACCGCCCGGTCGCCGATGGCGTGGACCTGGGCCGCGATGCCGGCGGACGCCGCCGTCGAGGCCAGCTCACGGAGCTCGTCGGGCCCGGTGAGGAAGATCCCGCGGCCGTCGCCCGGGGACGCGAGAGTCCCGGGCTGGACGTCGTACGGCTCGAGCATCGCGGCGGTCCGCGAGCCGAGCGTGCCATCCGCGAAGAGCTTCAGCCACCCGATCCGGACCCCTGCGCCGTCGGGCCCGATCGACGCACCGCTACGAAGTCCCCGGCGGATCGCCTCGGGCAGCGCCTCCTGTCGCAGCGACACGTCGACCCGCAACCGCAGCCCGCCTGTCTCGGCCAGGCGGCGGTAGGCGGGCAGCCCGACCGCGAGGTCGGGGTCAGGGATGACGCTCCCAGGATCCTGCACCGCGACGATCCCGGCATCCTCCAGGCGGACGGCGAAGCGGGCGATCGCGCTGACGAGGTCGTCGGCCGACGGGGGCGGGATCCGCGTCGAGACGAGGCGGGCGGCAGTCTCGTGGAGGAGGCCGGTCGGCTGCCCGGCTGCGTCGCGTCGGACCAGACCGCCCTGCGGATCCGGCATGGAGATCGCCACCGACCCAGCGGCCATGGCCGCATGGCTCACCCAGAGGGCGTGATGGTCGTGAGCCCAGAGGGCGACCTTGCGTCCGGGGGCGACCGTCTCGAGCTGGTCCGCCGTCGGCCATCCTCCCCACCGGTCGGCGTCCCAGCCGTGCCCCTGGAGCCAGCCTCTTGGACGAGGGCCGGCGTAATCGGCGAGCAAGGCGAGGCCCTGTGCCAGGGTCGTGGCTGTCGAGAGGTCCAGGTGGTCCTCGGCGATCGCAGCGTCCGCGAGGTGCAGATGCGCGTCGGTCATCCCAGGCATCGCCGTCAGCTCGGGCGGCAGCTCGATGCTCCGGGTGCGGGGCCCGGCGAACGACTCGATGTCCCTCGTCGAGCCCGCCGCGATGATCCGGTCGCCGGCGACCGCGATGGCCTCCACCAGACCGAGGCCGGCGAGGCCCTCGAGCGTCACGATCCTGCCCCGGACGACCACGTCCGCGAGGGCCGGGAGCGCCGATCGCGTGGCGCTCACCAGGGATCGGCGAGCAGCTCGGCCAGCTCGTGGCGCGCGAGACCGGCGCCCAGCCCGAGCGCCAGGGCGACTCGCGCCTTCGGTCCGCTCAGCGACCCGGCCAGCAGCGCCCCGGCCCGGACCCAGGTGGCGCCTCCACCGGGAAACGCGTAGGCCGTGCCCGCACGACCAGCGCCGCACCGGGAGGCGAGCACGACCGGGATCCCGTCGGCCATGACGCGCGTCGCGGCCTCGAGTAGCGACGCGGAGGTATTCCCCGCTCCGGTGGCGGCGATCACGAACCCGTCGGCGCCCGCGACGCGGACGGCGTCCACGAGCGTCCCGTCCATTCCGACGACAGCCGTGATGAGGTGGACCCGCTCGGCAGCCGTCGTCGTGCGCACGCGCCGGCGCGCTCGTCGGATCCGACCCACGACGACGCGGTCGCCATCGATGACCCCCAGCGGCCCGGTGTTGGGGCTCTCGAAGGTCGTCAGCGAGCTCGTATGCGTCTTGGCGACGTCGTCGGCGGCATGGATCGTCCCGGCCAGGACGACCACGACCCCCGCAGCATCCAGGCCGGGGTCCACGGCGCACCGGACCGCATCGGTGAGGTTGGCCGGGCCGTCGTAGCCGGATTCCGAGGCGCTGCGCATCGCACCGGTGACGACGACCGGCTTCGGCGAGTCGAGGACGAGGTCGAAGAGGAAGCTGGTCTCCTCGATCGTGTCGGTCCCCTGGACGATGACCGCGCCGTCGATCGAGGGATCAGCAAGCTCGGTTCGAACGACGTCGGCGATGCCCAGCAGGTCGGCGAAGCGGAAGTGGCTCGCCGGCGTCCGCCCCAGGTCGATCGGTCGGAGCTCGGCGACGTCCTCGATCCCAGGGGCCAGCGCCAGCAGGTCGGCAGCCCCCAGGGTGGGGACGTTGCCGCCCGCCCGCGGATCGGTCGTCATGCTGATGGTCCCCCCGGTGAAGACCACCGCCACGCGACCCATCGTCAGGACGTTCGATCGTCCGGGGTCACCGATCCGGCTTCGTCCACGGACGGCTCGGCCGGGACCCCGGCATCCAGGTCGGCTCCCTCCGGCAGGGGCTCGGCCGGGACCCCGGCATCCAGGTCGGCGCCCTCCGGCAGGGGCTCGGCCGGGATCCCGTTGCCCGCGAGCCGCTGACGAGCAGTTGACAGCGAGTCCGCGGACGCCACGTGCACCTCAGCCGACGCAGCGACGGCCGCGGCATCGAAGGCACCCGGCGGCGATGCTTCGAGGTCCTCGCGGGCGCGAAGCTCCTCGGGCTGGAGTGGGCCACGCAGGATGACCGATGTGATGCCGAAGACCAGCACGAGGATCCCGATGGCCACGATGACGACGGACGTCCCAAGGAGGTCGCTGATGGGACCGACGATGAGGATCGGCAGGAAGCTGGCCACCGAGATGAGCATGTTGAGAACGCCGAAGACCCGCCCCCTTACCTCCTCCGGCAGCTCCTCCTGGAGCTGCGTCTGGGCGGTGACGAACAGGAAGGCGTAGGAGACCCCGGCGAGGAAGCCGATGGCGATGACGACGACCAGGAGCGACGTTCCCGCCGAGAACTCCACGACATCCTGGCCCGCGCTGGCCTGGGTGACGAGACGGCTGATGGGACCCGAGATCGCGAGCAGGCCGAGCAGGATCCCCAGGGTCACGAGGCCGGCCTCGATGATCCGCCGACGGGCCAGGAAGCGGCCGTAGGTGTTGAGCAGCAGGATCCCGAGGACCACCCCGATCCCGAGTGGCAGGACGACGACGACGAAGTCCTTGGACTGGAGTCCCAGCACGTCCTTCGCGAAGTCCGGTCCGAGCACGCCGAGGACGCCGATGAGGGACGCGCCGATCGCAAGGTAGAGCAGCGACCACGAGATGCTCCGGTTGGCCCGGATGTACCCGAGGCCCTCGCGGAGTTCGGTGACGGTCCTGCCGACCGCCTCGCGCGCACCGTCTCGCTCGTGCTCTCCCGTGGTCGCAAGCACCGGCGGCGATGCCGGCAGGGCGAAGCAGAACGCCGCTGCGAGGAGGTAGAGCACCGCGACGACGACGATCACCGCTTCCGGCGACGCCAGGTTCACCACGAGCGGACCGAGCAGGGCGAAGCCCACGGCGAATGAAGCGTTGAGGGTGAAGACGAAGATCCCGTTGGCGGCGAGGAGCTGTCCGCGCGGAACGAGCGTCGGGATCATGGCTGCCTCGGCCGGCGCGAAGAAGACGGTGAGGGTGGAGACGGCGACGTTCATCGCGAGCAGCGCGAGTACCCAGACGCTGAGAACGCCGACCACGGGCTCCTGGCCTGCTGCGATGGGGGCCAGCTGGAGGGCGATGAAGAAGGTGACCGCGTACACGGCGGCGCGCGCGACGTTCGTCGCCAGAAGGATGATCCGCCGGTCGTAGCGGTCGACGTACACCCCGGCGGCGGCCGAGAACAGGACGGCCGGGGCCAGGTAGCTGATGATCAGGAGGCTCACGGCGGTGCTGGACCCGGTCGCGTCGGAGACGATGATCGTCAGCCCGAAGAGGACCATGTTGCCGCCGACCTGGGTCGCCAGCTGGGACAGCCAGAGCAGCAGGAACGGGCGGTTCCGGAAGACGGCGGCTCCGCTGCTGTCGTCAGGCACGGGCGTCGATGGCGCCGGTGGGTGAGCCGGGCTCACCGGTCCCCCGCCCTGCCGGGCCCTCCCGGGTCGGCGGCCGCAACGGCAACCATCGGACCTCGGTCGACGAACGCCACGAGCCGTTGCTCGACCCGGGAGCGAGGGATCAAGACGTGGCGGCTGCATCCGCTGCAGCGCAGGCCGATATCGGCTCCCAGCCGGTCGACCGTCCAGGTGTCGCTCCCGCAGGGATGGGCCCTGCGCAGGCGGATGACGTCACCAAGGTGCAGGGAAAGGACGGGTCTCTCGGCCATCGGGCCGAGGGTATCAGAGCGTCGGCTGACCGTGAGCCGGGATCGCGGGACGCGCGGTCGCGGGGAGGGAGAGGCGGTCGATGGGCGTGACCGTGACGTCGACCTCCGGCCGCGTCGCCTCGAGCAGGGTGACGATCCCGCCAGGGCGGGTCAGGGCACCGATGAGGCCGTCCGGCGAGCCGATGGCGTCGATGCGGAACGGCGACTCCAGGGCCTGATCCTCGACCGACAGCTGGCCGGCCGGACCGGCGATCACGGTGGCTGGGATGACCCGGACGCCGCCGACGGCCATCGCCTCGGCGCCGGCGTTCCGGAGCTCGTTGACGAGGTCCATCGCGGCCTCGCCATCGAGCGGACCCGTCACGGTGACCCTCACGCCCCGGCCTTCCACGGGCGCCAGGCCGCTCCAGGCGCGGATGCGGGCCAGGTCGTCCAGCAGGCCTCCGAGGGTCGACTCACCGCGGGCGCGGGTGCCCTGGAGCTCCCGGAGATCACGCTCGAGGCCGGCCACCTCGCCCCGGAGCTGGTCGTTGCGGACGTTGAGGTTCGCGATGATGACGGTGAGCTCCTGGGCCGTCCTGCCGGCGAGATCCTCCCCAGGATCGGTGGACCGGAGCTGGAGCACCACGAGGAATCCGAGGACCAGGGCGACGGCCGCCAGGGCCAGCTGTGCCGCGGGACGGCGCATCAGGGGACCCCCTCGGGCGAGGGCGATGGGACCGGCCGGGCATGCCGGATCGTCACCGAGCCGGCGAACGCCGGGACGACCACCGTGTCCGGCTCCGCGACCGAGACGCCGATCCCGTAGGCCTCGCTCCTGGCGCGCAGGAAGTCCTCGAAGCCGTTCGACTCGGACAGGCGCACGAACAGGTCCTCAGGACCGATGGCGGTGACGCGGTACGGCGGCGCGAGATACGCCGAATTGACCAGGATCGACCCGCCGATGTCGAGGATCGCGCTCGACGCGGTGAGCCGCTCGCCGTTGACGGCGAGCGCCTCGGCGCCTGCCAGCCAGAGCTCCTCGACGACGGTGCGGATGTCGAGGCCCGTCACCAGGTAGTCGGCATCGCTCCCTCCGGGTGGGATCGACACGGTCGCATCGTCGAGCTGGAGCACGATCCCGCTGCCCTCCAGCGGGACGAGCCCAGCGGCGATGCGCGCGTCCTCCAGACGATGGTTCAGATCGTCGACCAACGCGGCGGAACCCTCGCCCTCCGTCTGGAGCCGGCGGATCTCCTCGTCGAGCTCGAGGATCCGGACCTTGAGCTCGTCCTGCGTCGCCTGGAGGTCGAGCGCGGTCTGGACCAGCGGTGGACGCTCCTGGGTCGTGTAGCGCACCCGCGGCGCCCGCGAGGTCAACTGGGCGGCAACGAGGAAGCCGAGCATGAGCAGCGCGACGGCAAGGGTGATCTGCCAGGAAGGGATGGCGCGCAGACGCGTCGACAGGCTGGTCATCGGTACGGTCCCTCTGACGGGCCCGACGGCGGCGGCGTGACGCCCCGGCGCCGACCGCGGACGACGGCGAGCAGGACGCCACCACCGGCTCCCAGGGCCAGGCCGAGCAGGAGCGGCCAGACGAACCGCTCCAGACCCTGCTCGTCGGGCGGCGACCCGCCCGAGGCCGGGGGCGCAGGGGTCGAGGACGCCCCCGGGGCCGGCGATGGCGGGGTGCCGACCCAGCCCTCGGGCAGCGGGCCGGGCGGCTCGGGGCGTGGCCCAAGGGGCGCGGGCACGACGGCCCCGAGCGAGGCGAACCAGTCGGCGTTGAAGGCGGCCACGTCCATCCCGATGGCTGCCTCGAACGCGGCGTCGTCGGTGACACCGTCAGCGTAGGAGCGGATGAGCCCCACCATCGCCGCCTCGCCGTGCTGCTGGATCAGATGGTCGAGCGCGGAGACGCTCTCGGCGTAGGCGAGGAAGAACCCCTCGCGCGTGGTCGGGAACTGCCCGACGAGCCCGTCGAGCGGGATCAGGGTCTCCGCTCGAGCCGCCGCCTCGACCGTCTGGCGATCTCGCGCCTTGTAGCCCTCGGAGAGGTACGTCGCGAGCCCTTCGTTGAGCCAGCGTGGCGGGAAGTGGTACGGGTTCGAGACCGCCGTGTCGAAGACCAGGTGGACGAGCTCGTGGGGCACGACGACGCCCACCCACGGGTCGTCGATCTCGTCGGGAGTGATCAGCGCGAACAGGGTGCGGATCTCGGCGTTGGCCTGGCCCCCGACGCTCTCCCGGGTCCCGGGGCCCAGGGCGTCGTAGAACGCCTGGACGTCCGCGTACACGTAGAAGTCGATCGGCTCCGTCTCGGTCACGCCCAGGAGCGCCTCGGTCTCGGCGACGGCCTCCTCGCCGATGGCGAGGGCACGTCTCGCGAAGGCCTCGGTGCCCTCGTACCAGTGCACCGAGACGATGTCTCCGGAGACGGTCCGCCAGGAGAAGCGGTCGTCCTCGTAGCGGACCTCCACGGACGGGCCCACGTGGCGCTCACCGTCCGCCGTCTGGAGCCGCCATCGAGCCTCCACGAGGGTGTTCGGGAGCAGGTGACCGTCATCCGTCAGCGAGAAGCGGTGCTCGAGGACCGCCCGGCCCACGCCGGCCGGAGCCGGGAGCTCGACGACCAGCGGGCCGATCGACGAGGGGAAGGTCAGGAGCAGCTCCACCCGGACGACCTCCACGGCCGTCTCCACTGGCTGGCGGAACTCAACTCCCACTCCGAAGCTGCTCTCGCTCCCCGGGGTCCCGAACGTGACCTCGCTCGCGGCGAGTGTCGGCATCGGGGCGGCAAGGGCCGCCACGGCGAGCAGCGCTGCCACGAGGCCCAGCCCGGGGCGGACGGTCACTGCCATGCCAGGCCCGCCATCCGGATGATCGAGAGACCGTTCTGGCCCGCGCCGAGCAGCCCGTCCCGGGAGAGGGCCCATGACGTCGAGTACTCCAGTGGCACCACCGGGACGTCCCGGGCGACGATCGCCTCGGCCTCGTCGAACGCCGCCGAAGCCGCAGCTGCATCCGGGGCCTCGAGAGCACGGGCGATCGCGTCGTCGAAGGCCGGCGACGACCACCTCCCGTAGTTGCTCGTCCGGCCGGTCCCGAGGAGGATGCCCAGGAAGTCGTTGCGGCCCGGGTAGTCGGCGACCCAGCCCAACCCCCAGATCGCCGGCGGGTCCGACTCCAGCCGCGCGGTGTAGGTCCCGAAGTCCATCGCCTCGACGG
>DATHYZ010000183.1:0-13112 GCA_035458865.1 Candidatus Limnocylindrales bacterium | reverse complement strand
GGGACGGCCCGGCAGGGCAGCCGCCGGCCATCGACGTGGAGGGCCACGTCGGGATCGGCGAGCGCCTCTCGGTACCAGCGCGCCCGGGCGCCAAGGTAGGAACGGACGAAGACGTCCGCGCCGTCCACGACGACCCAGATGATCGTGCGGTGGATGGACCCGTCGACCGACCGGGTCTCGATGTCGATCTCGTCGGTCGCGGCAAGCACGGCCAGGTCGGCCGCGTCGAAGTGCATGACCGCAGGGTACCGTGGACCGGTGACCGGCGCGCGGAGCCACTCGGTTGCGGATCCGTTGCGACTCCAGCCTCTGGGACGGCTAGGCGAAGGTGCGCTAGCGTAGCGTCATGCCGAACTACGACCCGCGGACCGCGCTCATCGTCGTCGACGTCCAGAACGACTTCGCGGACCCATCCGGGTCGCTGTCCGTCCGGGACGGCGCCGACGTCGTCCCGGTCCTGCGCCAGCAGCTGGCACGGGCGGACGCGGCCGGGGCTCTCGTGGTGTACACCCAGGACTGGCATCCCGAGCACACCCCGCACTTCGCCCAGGACGGCGGCATCTGGCCGGTCCATTGCGTGCGGGGGACCTGGGGCGCCGAGCTCCACCCCGACCTGCCGGTCCTGGGCCCGGTGATCCGCAAGGGCACGAACGGCGAGGACGGCTACTCGGGCTTCACGATGCGCGATCCCGTCACCGGCGAGACCCTGCCGACCGAGCTCGAGGAGCGACTTCGGGAGCGCGAGATCCGGCATGTCGTGATCGCCGGCCTGGCGACCGACTACTGCGTCCGGGCGACCGCCCTGGATGCGGCAGCCCGGGGGTTCGACACGAGCGTGCTGCTGGCTGCCGTCCGGGCCGTCGACCTGGAGCCCGGGGATGGTGAGCGGGCCATGGCCGAGATGGCCGCCGCGGGCATCCGGCTCGAGCCGGGCCCGGTACCCGACAGGACCGCGGCCACGGCCGCCGATGGAGGTGAAGGCTGATGATCGGAGGGCTCTTCCGACTGGCGATGCTCGGCGGCCTGGCAGCCGTCGGAGCCGACAAGATCATGGCCGGCCAGCGAGGCGATCGACCACCGGAGCCGATCCGCTCCATGGTCGTGATCGATGCTCCGATCGAGCGCGTGTGGCGCGAGCTCGCCGACATCGAGGGCCAGCCACGCTGGATGCGGGAGATGAAGGCCGTCCGCGTCACGACGCCCGGACCCATCGGGGTGGGGACGCGCGGCGAGGCCGACGTCCGGATCCTGGGGATCAGCGTGACCGACCCGGTCGAGATCGTGGAGTTCGAGCCGCCCCGCCGGTTCGCGATCCGCCACGAGGGCACCTTCAAGGGCGGCGGGGTCATCGAGCTGACGCCGGGTGCCGACGGTCGGTCGACGATCGTGACCTGGGACGAGACGCTCATCCCGCCGGTCCTCCCGGAGCTCGGCGCGGCCGTCCAGCGGCCGATCCTGGGCCGGATCTTCCAGGAGGACCTCCACCTGTTCCGGGAGCTCCTCGAGACGCCGGCCCCGGAGCCCGGCGCCCTCACCGACTGAGTCCGGGCCGGGATCCTCGATCCGGACTGCCCGACGCTGCCGGTCCACGCGCCCGTGCGACTTCACCTCGTCGACGCGACCTATGAGCTCTTCCGGGCCCATTTCGCGCCCCGCCCGCCGGTCCGGGGACGCGACGGGGTCGTGCTGAGCGGCGTGGTCGGGCTCGTCGACCAGCTTCTCTACCTCCTCCGCGAGCAGGGCGCCACCCACCTGGGATGCGCGACCGACCGGACCATCCGCTCGTTCCGCAACGACCTGTACGCGGGCTACAAGACGGAGGCCGGCGTCCCGGCCGAGCTGCTCGCGCAGTTCCCGGTCGCCGAGGCCGCCATCGAGGCCCTCGGGATCGTCCTCTGGCCCATGGTCGACTTCGAGGCCGACGACGCCATCGCCACGGCCGCCGCTCGCTGGGCCGACCACCCGGCGGTCGAGCGCATCGTCATCGCCTCGCCGGACAAGGACCTCGCCCAGTGCGTCCGCGACGGCCGGGTGGTCCTCTGGGACCGTCGCCGCGACCTCCTCTACGACGCCGCCGGCGTCCGCGAGAAGTGGGGCGTCGCGCCCGAAGCGGTCGCCGACAGGCTGGCGCTCGTCGGGGACGCCGCCGACGGCTACCCCGGGATCCCCGGCTGGGGAGCGAAGAGCTCGGCCGCCGTCCTCGATCGCTACGGATCGCTGGACGCCATCCCGGCGAGCGCCGTCGACTGGGACGTGCCCGGCCTGCGCGGCGCCCCCGGCCTGGCCGCCTCCCTTGCGGCGCATCGCGACGAGGCACGGCTCTACAGGGAGCTGGCTCGGCTCCGCACCGACGCTCCCCTCCCCCAGCGGCAACCCGACGAGCTCCGCTGGGGGGGCGTGCCGCGGGCCGCCTGGGAGGCGTTCTGCGACACCTGGGGGCTCGACCGGCTGCGCGAGCGACCGCATCGCTGGTCGGCCTGAGCCCTGGCCGCCACCGGCCGACACGAGCGCTCGCTGTCCGGCAGCCGACAGCGGACCTGTCGGGTGTCGCGTCCTCGCCGCTGCAGGCCCGCTCTATCATCGCGCCATCGACCAACCCACCCAGCGCGGAGGCAGCCCGATGTCCCAGGAGCGTCCCACCAGCGATCGTCAGCCGGTCGAGAACGACGTGGAAGCCGCCGACGAGCTCGACACCGAAGGCAGCTCCATGCTCGTCTACGACCTCGGGCTGACCTCCGAGGCGGAGCGCCGGCGACAGGCCGAGCAGGCATCAAGGGGGCACGCGGGATCCGAACGACGCGCGCACCGTCGGATCGTCGATCGCCTCCGGCGTCGCTAGGCGCGGAGGCCCAGCCTCGACGCTGGGCCGGGAACCAGACCCGATCCGCGCGCTCCGGCGACCGGCCGCCGGTCAGCCCCGGGCGAGGGCCAGCAGGGCCTCCAGGTGAGCCGGTGGCGCGGCCACCAGCCCGAGCTGCCGAGGGTTCCGCTCCAGGTCAAGCCACGCGCCGCCGTCGAATGCCGTGACGGTCGCCCCGGCGCGTTCGGCGATGAGGCCTGCCGCCGCGACGTCCCAGGCCGAGAGGCCACCCTGCTGGACGAAGGCGTCGAAGCGGCCGTTGGAGACGTAGGCGAGGGCGAGCGC
This sequence comes from Candidatus Limnocylindrales bacterium, assembly GCA_035458865.1. Classification (GTDB taxonomy): domain Bacteria; phylum Chloroflexota; class Limnocylindria; order Limnocylindrales; family CSP1-4; genus DATHYZ01. The sequence goes on along the minus strand of DATHYZ010000183.1, from coordinate 9,967 downwards.
GGCCGATCCCATGGAGCGAGGGATCCGGACCGCCCGGCGGACCGCCCTCGAGCGCGTGGCGACGGCCCGGCCGCCGAGCGCCAGGGAGACCACGAAGTCCGACAGCCGCTCCTTGGCGCTCACGGAGACGATGCGGCCGTCCAGGGTCGCCGGCCCGTCCACGGCGGCCGCGTAGGTCTCTCCCCGACTGGGGTCGTGGATGACGCCGACCGTCGGGCGGCCGTCGACCACGAGGCCGATGGAGACGCAGAAGAACGGGATGCCGTTGGCGTAGTTGACCGTCCCGTCGAGCGGGTCGACGATCCAGGCACGCCCCCGGGATGCTCCCACCGCGACGCCATCGTCACCCTGGTGCTCGCCGGATTCCTCCGCCAGGATCGCGTCGCCGGGAAAGCCCGCGCGGATCGCCTCCAGGATGAGCGCCTCCGCCGCGTGATCGGCCTCGGTGACGATGTCGCGGGGCGCCTTGTACTCGATCCGCTCGAGAAGCTCGTAGCGGTCCATCAGGGCTCGCCCCGCCGCCTCCGCGGCCTCGACCGAGAAGGCCAGCTCGGGCGCCCATGCGGTGGTCATCGCCGCGTTCTCCGGTGAGACGGGCGTCACGGCTCGACGCAATCCGCGGCGATCCCCTCCGGCTCGATCCCGAGCTCGGTGACGAGGCGCGAGAACGTCACCGTCTGGCCGGGCTCGACGCGCGGCGACTGGAAGAAGGCCGTCTCCGGGCCGATCCCCAGCGAGGGATCGAAGACGCGGCAGGTGGCGATCCCGGCCCGCGTGCCCTCGTTCGTCACGGCGAGCGTGACCGAGACGCCGCGGGGGTCCGGGGCGGACGTGACCAGCTCGGTCGTGAACGGGCCGATGCCTGCGAGGAGGAACTGGCCCAGCAGAGCCAGGCCGATGACGGCGACCACGACGCCGACGAAGACCGTTCCGTGGGCCTGGCTGCTCGCCGGCTGGGACAGGCCGAGTGGGTTGCAGCGGTCGCACATCGCCACGTCGAGCGGGATCGGCGCGCCGCACCGGACGCAGCCGTGCGTGGGCGCGCCACCGGTCGGGGAGGCCGGGGCGTCGGTCGGGAGGGCCGGGGCGTCGGTCGGGAGGGCCGGGGCGTCGTTCATCGCGCCCGGATGGTGACACGCCCCGGCCGGACGTGCAGCCGCCGGGCCGGCCGGGGCCTCCGCCGGGGTCGATGGTGCCCGGCGACTAGACTCGAGCCATGTCGGCGCTCGACGACGCTCCCCTGGTCCACGCGGACGACCGCGCCACCTGGCGGGCCTGGCTGGCGGCGAACCACGCCACGACGCGCGGCGCATGGCTGGTGACGTGGCGACCTCGCTCGGGCCGGGTCTCCCTCGACTACGAGGCAGCCGTCGAGGAGGCGCTCTGCTTCGGTTGGATCGACGGCACCAGCGGCCGCCTGGACGACGAGCGGGGCAAGCTCTACTTCGCGCCGCGCAAGCCCCGGAGCGTCTGGGCCGCGTCGAACCGTGCCCGGGTCGAGCGCCTGCTCACCGCCGGGCGGATGACCGCCGCCGGACTGGCCGCAGTCGAGCGGGCCAAGGCGGACGGCTCCTGGTCCGTCCTCGACGGCCCGGAGCGACTCGAGGTCCCGACTGACCTGGCGGCGGCCCTGGCGGCCCGCCCGCCCGCCACGGCGAACTTCGCGGCCTTCCCGCCGTCTGCCCGCAAGCAGCTGCTGGGGTGGGTGGCCGTCGCCCGGCGGCCCCAGACCCGGGCCGCCCGGATCGAGCGGATCGCCGACTCCGCGGCGCGCAACGAGCGCGTCCGAGGCTGACCCTGGAGCAGTCCCGGTCGTCGCCCTCACCAGCGCTCGGCGGCGCGGACCAGGGCATCGACGTCGGCGGGCGTCCGGGCCTGCACCACGACGCCATCGGCCCCGCGGGCCCGCCACGTCTCGAGCGTCTCGATCGGAGCCTCGACCCAGGGTGAGCCCCGCAGGGCGTCGCCCGCGCCCCAGCCCTCCTGGACCCCGAGCAGGACGACCACGTCCTCACGGCGCCGACCGGCGGCTGCCAACGTCTCGTCGAAGATCCCGACGAGCGTCTCGAAGCGGTCGCTGAACCCGGTCCAACCGTCGCCGATCCGGGCCGCCAGCCGGGCGCCCGCCGCCGTCTCGCCACCGACGACGATGGGCGGCGGCGGTTCGGGCCGGGGATGTGCGACCGCGTCCTCGAGGGCGTAGAACCTGCCCGGCAGGTCGACCGGGCCGCCCGTCCAGAGCGCCCGGATCACCTCGACCGCCTCTTCCAGGCGAGCCACCCGCTCGGGCACGTCCGGGAAGTCGATCCCGTACGCCTCGTGCTCGGCGGGATGGCCGCCGATGCCGATGCCGAGGACGGCCCGACCGCCGGATGCGACGTGGATCGTCGCGACCATGCGCGCGAGGACGGCCGGGTGACGGTTCATGACGTTCGTCACGAAGGAGCCGACGGTCGCTCGCCGGGTGGACGCGGCCGCCATCGCCAGCGTCGTCCAGCACTCCAGCACGGGCGTGCGTCGATCCCCTCTGCTCACGAAGTGATCCCAGGCCCAGATGCCCGCGTAGCCGGCCTCGTCGAGACGCCGGGCCGACTCGAGCCACCAGGCTGGGTCGGCCCCGATCACCCCGATGCAGACCCCGATCGGCCGACGTCCGCGCCGCAGGAAGCCACGCGGATCGGGATGGGTCGGCGGGCGGTCCACCCGGTCGCGCCTAGAGGCCGGTCTCGAAGATCCGGATGTCCTCCGTGGTGGCCACGTGGCCGTCGCCCCGACTGTGTCGGAGGGCCTCGCCTGCCCCCAGCGCATCGAGGTCGGCCGGGAACCGCCGGATCATCTCCAGGACCACCTTCTGCACCCGGGTGGCGTTCTGCTCGAAGACCTCCAGGACCGACTCTGCGTCGACCGACTCGGTGCCCTCGATGACGCCGGCGTCGTAGTCGGTGATCAGACTGATGTTGACGACCGCCATCCCGAGCTCGCGGCAGAGGTAGGCCTCCGGGTACTGGGTCATGTTGATGACCTCCCAGCCCGCGTCGGAGAACCACCGGGATTCGGCCTTGGTGGAGAAGCGGGGGCCGTTGATGACGACGACGGTGCCACGCTCGTGGAAGGGGATGCCGTGCTCGCGGATGACCTCGGCGGCGATGGCTCGGAGGGTCGGATCGTAGATGTCCGCCGAGCTGACGCTGCTGACGATCGGCCCGTCGAAGAACGTGTCGCGGCGGCCGCTGGTCCGATCCACGAACTGGTCGCAGGTCACGAACGAACCGGGCTCCACATGGCGCTGCAGGGAGCCGGCCGCGCACGGGCTGATGACGGCCTTGACCCCGAGGGATCGCATCGCCCAGACGTTGGCCCGGTAGTTGATCAGATGCGGCGGGATCGTGTGGCGGCGACCGTGGCGGGGCAGGAAGGCGACCGCCCGGCCGCCGACCTCGGTCAGGAAGACGCTGTCCGACGGCGGCCCGTACGGGGTGTCGACCTTGATCTCCCGGACGTCGTCGAGCAGGGCGTAGAAGCCCGACCCTCCGAACACCCCGATCTCCGCCTTGTCCGCCATCGACCGACCTCCTTGCTCCGACCCGACTGTGGCCGGCCGATTCTAGGCGCCGGCGGCCGGCCTGTCCCCGTGTCCCCGGGCCGGGCCGATCTCCGGCTTGCCGGACGACATGTCGGCCGGCACGGTCGACGCGTGGATCCGACCTCGGCGGCGCTATGGCTGGCCGACTGGCGACGCCGCGTCGCCGACCTGTACGCGGACGTCCGGGCCTTCGCCACCGAGGATCCGGTCACGGCCTGGCCGCTGGCGCGGCCGGAGGCCCGGCTGGATCTCGCGATCCAGGAGGGGGAACGGCTCGGGCGACCCGTCGTACCATCGAGCCATGACTGATCCCGTGACCTTCTCCCCGGAGCTCCGGGCCTTCCTCGCCGGTCGCCACTTCGCGACCCTCGCGACGGTGGCGGAGACCGGCGCACCCAACCAGGCCGTCGTGTGGTACCGGCTCGACGCGGACGGGACGATCGTCGTCAACAGCGCCGAGGGTCGGCGATGGCCGGCCGACCTCCGGCGCGACCCGCGGGTCAGCATCGCGATCACCCACCACTCGGACGGCTATCGCTGGGTCGGCATCCGGGGCGTCGTCGAAGCCGTCATCGACGACCAGGACGTCGCCCAGGCCGACATCGCGGGTCTCGCCCACCGCTACCATCGGGACGATCCGGCGAAGGCGGAGCGCCTGATCCGGGACCGCTTCCAGCGACAGCACCGGGTCTCGTTCCGGATCCGCCCACTGGAGCTCCACGACCATCACGACTGAGGATCGAAATGGGCACCGTCGGTCGATCGTTCCGGGGGATCGGAGGCCGCATCCTCGTCCGGCTGGGTAGGGCCGGTTTCCTCACCACGACCGGACGCCGCAGCGGCCAGCCGCGTCGGACCTCCGTCGGGGTCATCCCTCGTCTCGACGGGTCGTTCCTGATCGGCGCCGGTGGCGAGGGCCGGCACTGGGTGGCGAACCTGCGAGCCGACCCGCGCTGCGGGCTCGTCTACCGCGGCGTCTCGCATCGCTGCCGAGCGGCCGAGCTCACCGGCCCGGATCGCGACGCGGCCGCCGCCGAGATGCGCTCCGCCATGGGCCGGTTCGGCGAGCAGGCCCACTTCGTCGAGGTCTTCGTGCTGCGGCAGGACGACGAGCCCGGGTGAGCGGCATGGACGAGCGGCCCGTGGTCGTGCTCGCCGGAGGCGTGGGCGGCGCCCGGCTCGCCCATGGGCTCCAGGCCCACCTGGGCGAGGACCTCGTCGTCATCGTCAACACCGCCGACGACCTCGAGCGGCATGGCCTGGAGATCTGGCCGGATCACGACACGGTCCTGTACACGCTGGCCGGACTCGACGACCGCGAGCGCGGCTGGGGGCTCCGCGACGAGACCTGGGCGGCGATGGATGGCCTGGAGCGGCTGGGCGAGGCCACATGGTTCCGTCTCGGGGATCGAGACCTCGCGACCCACCTGCTGAGGACGGAGCAGCTGCGTTCCGGTCGGCGCGGGACGGAGGTCGCCCTCGACCTGCGACGCCGCCTCCGTGTCGCCGCGACGATCCTGCCGATGACCGACGCCCGCGTCCGCACGATCGTCCGGACCGATGACGGCTGGCTGCCGTTCCAGGACTACTTCGTGCGGCTGGGACAGGCCCCCGAGGTCCGGGAGGTCCGGTTCGAGGGCATCGACTCGGCGCGTCCGTCGCCGGAGGTGCTCGAGGCGCTGGCCCGGACCCGGGTCATCGTGGTCGCGCCCTCGAACCCGTTCGTCTCGGTGGGGCCGATCCTGGCCCTGCCGGGCCTCACCGACGCCATCGAGCAGGCGCGCGGGGGGGGCGCGGTCGTCGTGGGGGTGTCGCCCATCGTCGGCGGCCGGGCGCTCAAGGGTCCGGCCGACCGGATGCTCACGTCGCTGGGGGGCGAGGCATCGGCCCTCGGGGTCGCGACGCACTACGGCGGGCTGCTCGACGGCTTCGTCATCGACGACGTCGATGCCGACCAGGCCCCCCGCATCGAGGCGCTCGGCCCGGCGGTCGCCGTGACCGACTCCATCATGCGGGACGACGCCGCCCGCGCCCGGCTCGCCGCCGTCACCCTCGAGCACGCCTCAAGGCTGCGGACCCGCCGCGCGCGCAGCGAGGCCGGAGGCAGGTAGCATCGCCGCATGCCGACACCCCTGCCCCAGGAACGGATCGTCGCCGTGGTCCCGGTGCGCGGCCTGGAGGGTGCCAAGTCCCGCCTCGGCGGGGTCCTCGACGCCGAGGAGCGCCGCGACCTCGTCAGCACCTTGCTCCGACGGGTCGTGGAGGCGGCCGCAGCGACGCCCGGGGTGACCGAGGTCGTGGTCGTCAGCCCCGATCCGGAGGCCCTCGAGCTGGCTGCCTCGACCGGCGCCCGGCCGCTGCGGCAGTCCGGGATGGGCCTCAACGAGGGGCTCGAGGCCGCACGGGTCGACGTCCTCGCCGACGGTCCGGCCGCCCTGCTCGTGCTTCCCGCGGACCTGCCGACGATCGAGCCAGGGTCGATCGAGGCCATCCTCAAGCGCGGGGTCCCCTCGCCGGCCGTCGTCCTCGTCCCCGACCGCCACGGCCGAGGGACGAACGCCCTGCTGCTGGCGCCGGCCGGGATCATCGACTTCGCCTTCGGCGGCGACAGCCGAGCCGAGCATGCCACCCGGGCCCGCGCGGCCGGCGCCCGCTACGAGGAGGTCGACGCGGGGCTCGGGCTCGACCTCGACACCTCGGACGACCTGCTGATCCTCGAGGCGGACCGGGCCTCGGGCCTGTCGATCGCCGCGCACCCCGAAGCGGCGCCGGAGCGCGACACCGGGACGCGAGGACGGTGACGCGCCAGCTCACCGTCATCGCCGTCGACGGACTGCCGGAGGTGGTCCCGGGCGACGACCTCGGCGGGCTCATCGCCGACGCGATCGAGGCGACGCCGGAGATCGGCTCCCTCCGCGTCGACGACGTGCTCGTCGTGACCCAGAAGGTGGTCTCCAAGGCCGAGGGGGCGACCGTCGACCTATCCACGATCGAGCCCCGACCGGAGGCGATCGCCTTCGCCGAGCGCTGGGACCGCGATGCCCGCCAGATCGAGGTCGTCCTCCGAGAGGCCCGCCGCGTCGTCCGGATGGAGCGTGGCGTCCTCATCGCCGAGACCGCCCATGGCTTCGTCTGCGCGAATGCCGGCGTGGACGCCTCGAACGTCGGGCCCGGCTCGGGGGAGATCGTCACGCTCCTGCCGCGCGATCCGGACGCCTCGGCGGATCGTATTCGGGCCGCCGTTCGTGACCGCCTCGGGGTCGACGTGCCGGTCGTGGTATCGGACAGCTTCGGGCGCCCCTGGCGCTGGGGGATCGTCGACGTCGCCATCGGCGTCTCGGGACTGCACCCGCTCGAGGACCTGCGCGGCGCCGCCGACGCCGATGGCCGCCCGATGCGGGTCACGGTCCGAGCCGTCGCCGACGAGCTCGCCTCCGCCGCCGAGCTGGCGCTCGGCAAGGTCGGCCGCCGGCCGGTCGCGCTGGTCCGGGGGGCCGACCCGCCGCTCGGCGACGGATCGATCCGGGAGGCCCTGATGGAGTCGGCCGCTGACCTCTTCCGATAGGCTGGCCCCATCCGCCGGTCGCACCGGCCCGAACCCTAGTCCTGCGGCGCGTGCCGCCGCTGGGAGGCACCAACGGCGTGAAGCTCGGACTCCAGATCAGCTCCTTCACCTGGCCCGGCGGCCCCGAGGCCATCGGCCCGACCCTCGCGAGGATCGCCCGGACGGCGGACGAGGCGGGGTTCGACTCGATCTGGGTCATGGACCACTTCTTCCAGATCCGCGGCGTCGGCCCGGTCACGGATCCCATGCTCGAGGGGACCACGACGCTCGGATACCTCGCAGCCCACTCGACACGGGCGCGCCTCGGGCTGATGGTCGGCGGGATCCACTACCGCCACCCGGCGCTCTGGGTCAAGGCGACCACGACCCTCGACGTCCTCTCGGGCGGCCGGGCCTGGTTCGGGATCGGCGCCGCCTGGAACCAGGAGGAGTCGGACGGGCTGGGCTTCCCCTTCCCGCCGCTCGGCGAGCGCTTCGACCAGCTGGAGGACACGCTCCGCTACGCCCACGAGATGTGGCGCGGCGAGCAGGGCGGGGAGATGGGCTTCGAAGGTCGGACCTTCCGGGCCGCGCGACTCCTGAACTCGCCGCAGTCGCTGAGCCGACCGCGCATCCCCATCCTCGTGGGCGGCGGAGGCGAGCGGCGCACGCTTCGTCTCGTGGCCCGCTACGCGGACGCCGCGAACGTCTTCGGCGGCCCCGAGGCGATCGCCCGCAAGTACGCGATCCTCCGCGAGCACTGCGCGGCGGTCGGCCGCCCCTACGACGAGATCGAGCGGACGACGCTGCAATCGGTCCACGTGAGCCGGGACGGCGACCGTGGCTCGTCCACGCCCGGCCAGCTCGTCGATCGCTTCGGGGGCCTAGCCGACGCCGGAGCCCAGCATGTCATCTTCTCGGTCCGGGACGTCTGGCAGACGGAGAAGCTGGAGCTCATCGGACAGGACGTGCTCCCCGCGGTCCGTGCCCTGTGAGCGGCGTCACGATCCGGATGATCTATACTCCCCAGGAGTATCACACCGCGTAGCATCGCGGACGACGTCACGAGGACGTCGCTCGAGGAACGCCCCATGCCAGATCAGCCAGACCAGCGAGACCAGCCAGGCGGGACCGCCCCGTTCGGTGGCCTCTCCATCGACTTCGGCGCCGACGCCGGCGCCCAGGACGGCGGGGTCGCCCTCACCGTGCCGCCGCTCACCATAGAGTCCCCGGCACCCGGGGGCCCGGGGGCGGTGACCGCCCACGGCGACGGGCCGCACGAGACGCGGGTCCTCATCGTCGGATCGGGACCGGCCGGCCTGACGGCCGCCATCTACGCGGCGCGAGCCGACCTCGAGCCGATCGTGATCGCCGGGACCACGCCCGGTGGACAGCTGACGATCACGTCGGAGGTCGAGAACTACCCGGGGTTCCCGGAGGGCATCCAGGGACCCGACCTGATGGCCGCGATGCGCGCCCAGGCCGAGCGCTTCGGGACCCGCCTCGTCGACGTCGACGTGGACCGGGTCGACCTGTCCGGACCCCCCTTCGGGCTGTGGGCGCGCGGCGTCGAGTACCGGGCCCAGGCCGTCATCATCGCCACCGGGGCCTCGGCGATCTGGCTGGGACTCGAGTCCGAGGAGCGCCTGCGAGGCCGCGGCGTCTCCGCGTGCGCGACCTGCGACGGCTTCTTCTTCCGGGATCGCGAGATCGCGGTGGTGGGCGGGGGGGACAGCGCCCTCGAGGAGGCGACCTTCCTGACCAAGTTCGCCAGCAAGGTCCACATGCTCGTCCGGCGGGACGTCTTCCGAGGCAGCCGGATCATGCAGCAACGGGCTCTCGAGCACCCCAAGATCGAGGTCCACTTCAACACGGCCGTCGACGAGGTCCTGGGCGACGAGCACGTCACCGGCCTGCGCCTCCGCGACACGGCGAGCGGGTCGACCCGGGATGTCCCCATGGAGGGCCTGTTCGTCGCCATCGGCCACAGGCCGAACACCGAGGTCTTCCGCGATTGGCTCGAGGTGGACGAGAAGGGCTACCTCGTCGTCACCGATCACACGGGGACGAAGATCGAGGGCATCTTCGTCGCCGGCGACGTCCACGACCATCGCTACCGGCAGGCCGTCACGGCCGCCGGTGACGGCGCCAAGGCGGCCATCGATGCCGAGCGCTGGCTCGAGGCCCAGGGCCTCATCGAGGCCAGGACCGCGACCGCCTGGTGAGCCGACGCGGCGCCCCGGGAGGGGCGTCCAGCGCCACGCGACCGCGGCCGTGAGCCAGTCGGCCCAGGCCGGTCGGACCACGGCCGGACTCGTCCGTGCGGCCCTGGACGCCGCGTTCGAGCGGGCGGAGGCGGGTGCCCATCCCATCGCCGTCCTCGACGCCGGCTGCGGTCGCGTATCGGCCCTCAAGCCCTACCGGCCGAGGATCGCCCGGTTCGTCGGCGTCGACATCCACGAGCCGGCTCCCGGGGCGCTCCCACACCTCGACGAGTTCGCGACGGTGGACCTGTGCCGCGATTGGACGGCGTTCTCGCCGGCCACCTTCGACGTGGTGCTCTCGAGCTTCACGGTCGAGCACTTCGAGGACCCGCCCGCGGCATTCGCGACGCTCCGGACCTGGCTGCGACCGGGTGGGACGGTCGTGCTCACGACCGTGAACCGGCGGCACCCGTTCGTGGCCGCGTACCTGGGGATCCCCGCGGTGGTGCGAGACCGCCTGCAGCCGCTCGTCAAGGCCTCACAAGCCGATGCACATCCGCTCGTGGGCACCTGCAACACGCCGAGTGACCTCCTGGGAGCACTCGCCGGGGCCGGCTACGAGGACATCCGGATCGA
>DATHYZ010000182.1:0-18833 GCA_035458865.1 Candidatus Limnocylindrales bacterium | reverse complement strand
GGTGGTCGCGCCGCAGGTCCGCCTCATGACCCATCCCGTGGCACTCGCTCCTCTCAGGTCGGCGGTGCGCGCCCGACCGTTGGGGATCACCCGGCAGGTCGCGGCCGGGGCCATCGGCCTGGCCGTGCTGGTCACCGGGTGTGGGGCGGGGGAGCGCTCCGCCGTGGGCCTGGTCGTCGGTGTCGAGCCCGCCGGCCCGGCCGAGATCGGCGGCTTCACCCTCCGGAGCGAGGATGGCGAGACGCTGGTCTTCCGGGTCGACGAGCTGGACACCTCGTCCGGCGGGTTCGACGCGCTCCATCTGAACGACCACTTCATGACGGGCCAGCCCGTCGCCGTGGCGTACCGTGTCGAAGGCGGCTCGAACGTCGCCGTGAGGATCGTCGACGCCCCGTGGGTCGAGCCGTGAGCCTCGGTGCCCGCATGGCCAGGGTCGCCGCCCTGGTCGCCACCCTGGCCGCCATCCTCGCCGCCCCCGTGCCGGCCCTGGCCCACAGCCTGGTCGGCCGGTACGAGTCCCCGCTCCCGCTGGCCGTGTTCGTCGCCGGGGCTGCCATCGCGGTGGCCCTGTCGTTCGCCTTCGTGCTGCTCCGGGATCGAGCGGCGCCGGTGCCCGACCTGGGATCGTCGCGGTCGGTGCCGGCCTGGCTCCGACTGCTGATCCGGACCGTCGGCCTCCTGGCCTGGGCCTGGGTGGTCGTCCAGGCGGTCCTCGGCGGCGGCGGCGACGCGGATGTCGCCTCGCTCTTCCTGTGGGTCTACGGATGGGTCGGCATGGCCATGGTCTCGGCCTTCATCGGGCCGGTCTGGGAGTGGCTCGATCCCTTCGCCACCCTGCACGACATCGGAGCTGCCGCTCTCCGACGGGTCGGGGTCCGGGGCTGGCGCGCGGCCGGCTATCCGAGTCGGCTCGGGCGCTGGCCCGCGGTCGCGGGGTTCGCCTTCTTCGTCTGGCTGGAGCTCGTCTTCACCGCCGCCGGCAGCGGGACGACGCTCGGTGCCGTCCTGATCGCCTACACGGTCCTGACCCTGGCCGCGATGGCCCAGTTCGGGCGCGACGACTGGCGGGCCAATGGGGAGACGTTCACCGTCTGGTTCCGGACCCTCGGGCGCCTGGCGCCGTTCACGCTCGATGGCGACGACCCGACCGGTCGACGCGTCCGTCGCCAGCCGCTCGGGGCCGGCTTCGAGTCCCCGCCCTGGACGCTGGAGCTCGTGGTCCTGGTGGCCCTCGGGACGGGCTCGATCATCTTCGACGGCCTGTCGCAGACGCAGATCTGGTTCGACCTCTTCGGCCTGCCCGGCCTGCCGATGGCCACGGTGATCCTGGCCGGCTTCCTGGGCGCCCTGGTGGCCATCGTGCTGGCCGTGAGCCGGCTGGCCGGACTGCCAGCCCTGGGGGCGGGGCTGCTGCCGATCGCGGTCGGCTACCTCGTCGCGCACTACCTGACGTACCTCCTGGTGGAGGGTCAGCGGATCGTGATCGCCATCTCTGATCCGTTCCAGCTCGGCTGGGACATCTTCGGGACGGCGTTCTTCGAGCCGTCGATCGCCGGCGTCCCGGCCGGGGTCATCTGGACGGTCCAGCTCCTCGCGGTCGTCGGTGGTCACATGCTCGGCGCCTACGCTGGCCACGAGGTCGCGCTCCGGGCGGAGGGCGGATCGGCGGCCGACCCGGCGGCGGCTCGCCGGGTCCGCGCCCGCCAGATCCCGCTCGCCGCGCTCATGGTCGGGCTGACCGCCATCACGCTGTGGTCGCTCGGCCAGGCCATCGTGGTCGAGCCGGAGGCGGCGGCCTCCGTGGGTGTCCTGATCGGGGCCGTCATCCCCGCCGCCCTCGGGGCATCCTGACCGCAGATCCGCCCGGCTCCCTCGTCGGCCGTACTAGACCACCCCGGACCATGGTGCGACTTGGCCGGAGACTCCCAGCACCCCTACGCTCTGCCTCGCAGCGGGACGGACCGTACCCGGATCCACTCGCACGCACAGCACCCGTGCCAGGTCACACACATGAGGCAGGACCGGAACATGGCATCGATGGCCGTCAACGAGCTCGGCCCCATGCTCACCGCCAGCGAGGTCGCGGAGATGCTCCATCTCCACGTGAACACCGTGAAGCGGCTGGGTGACCGAGGAGAGCTACCCTTCTACCGCGTCTGCAAGCGGGGCGATCGCCGCTTCCGGCTCGACGACGTCATGGAGTTCCTCCACCGGAACCGGTAGGCCCGACGCGCCTTCCCGGCGCGGACGCCTGCCTGCCCCGCCGGGGATCGTGAAGCGCCCGTGAGAGCGGGCGCTTCGTGGTGTCCCGGGCGATCGTCGCGCCGAAGTGCCGCCGGCGCGGGCAACGCGCTCGGCCCCTGGGCGTCGTATCGCTGCCGGTGGGGATCTCCCGGCCCGTTCGGTGGAATGGAGGGCATTGGGATGCGGCGCTACGCTGAGCCGCTCGTCTTCGGGCTCGCCACTCTCGGCGTCCAGGTCGTCGGCACCCTCCTCCTGGGCTGGTCGCAGGCCATCTTCGACGTCTACCCCGGAGGCCTCAAGTGGGCCGCCATCGGGGCGCTCGGGTTCGCCGCCGGCTGGCGGCGGTCGGGACTCGCCCTGCTCGCGATCGTGCTCGTCGACAGCGGCTACCACCTGGTCCACTGGGCGCTCGTGGGGGACCCTGGCGAGGCGACGACCTTCCTGGTCCCGACCATCCTCTTCTACGTCGTCGTCGCCGGCGGGGCCTTCGTCGTCGGCCGGTGGCTCGGTCCTTCATCGGTGCGCGCCTGAGGTCCCGGTCCTTCGCTGGAGCACGGGCCATGTCGGGGGTCCGTCACCGGGCCACTCCGGGCATCTCGACGCTATGATGGCGGCGCCTTCGGTACCGGCTGTTCCCGAACGTGCCAAACGAGCAGCCAGGACGGAACGAGGATCCTCCATGACGCTCCTGGAGCGGATGTCGGCGCGCGACCTGATCGAGCTCGAAGACCGCTACGGCGCCCACAACTACCACCCGCTCGACGTGGTCCTGACCCGTGGCGAGGGCATCTGGGTCTGGGACGTGGACGGGAACCGCTACATGGACTGCCTGAGCGCCTACAGCGCGGTCAACCAGGGCCACGCCCACCCGCGGATCCTGGAGGCGCTCGTCGAGCAGGCCGGACGCATCCCGCTCACGAGCCGGGCCTTCCGCAACGACCAGCTGGGGCCCTACTACCGCGAGCTGCTCGAGCTGACCGGCTACGAGATGGCCCTGCCCATGAACAGCGGCGCGGAGGCGGTCGAGACCGCGCTCAAGGCGGCTCGCAAGTGGGCCGTCGACGTCAAGGGCGTCCCGGACGGCGAGGCACGGATCATCGCCGCCGAGGGGAACTTCGCCGGGCGGACGATCTCGATCGTCAGCTTCAGCTCCGAGCCGCTCTATCGAGCCGGCTTCGGGCCGCTGACGGCCGGCTTCGACCTCGTGCCCTACGGCGACGCCGACGCGCTCGAGGCGGCGATCACCCCGGCGACCGCCGCCTTCATCGTCGAGCCCATCCAGGGCGAGGGTGGGGTGATCGTGCCGCCCGAGGGCTACCTCCGCCGGGTCCGCGAGATCTGCAGCCGCCACGGGGTGCTGTTCATCGCCGACGAGATCCAGACGGGCCTGGGCCGCACGGGCCGCCTGTTCGCGACCGACCACGAGGACGTCCGGCCAGACATGGTCACCATCGGCAAGGCCCTCTCCGGCGGCTTCTATCCGGTCTCGGCCGTCCTCGCCAGCCGCGAGATCCTGGGGGTCTTCACGGCGGGGACCCACGGCAGCACGTTCGGGGGGAACCCCCTGGCCTGTGCGGTGGCGCGGGCCGCGCTGCGGGTCCTGGTGGACGAGCGCCTGGCCGAGAACGCCGCCGAGATGGGCGCCTACTTCATGGACCGCCTGCACCAGGTCGCCAGCCCGCACGTCCGGGAGGTCCGGGGGCGGGGCCTGCTCATCGGCGTGGAGCTCCGGCCGGAGTCCGGCGGGGCCCGGCGCTTCTGCGAGGCGCTCCGGCACGAAGGCATCCTGGCCAAGGAGACCCACGTCGACACCATCCGCTTCGCGCCGCCGCTCGTCGCGACCCGCGATGACATCGACTGGGCGATGGAGCGCATCGCTCCGATCCTGGCGATGGCCTAGGGCCTCCCCGCGCGGGGAGGCCATGGCGCCCGGTCCGGCGAGCCGGGCGCGACCTCGGTCCGGCGTCCTAGGCGCCGATCGTCCCGAGCTCGCGGGGGATCGAGGCGAGGGCTCGGCGGAAGATGTCCAGGCCCTCCGCGACCTCCTCGTGCGTCACGTCGAGCGGGGCGATCCAGCGAACGACGTTGTGCTCGGTGCCGCACGAGAGGAGGAGCAGTCCCTCGTCGGCGCACCGGCGCAGCAGCGCCTCGGTGGTGGCGCCGTCCGGCTCGCGGGTCGCCGGATCGCGGACGAGCTCCACGCCGATCATGAGGCCCGGGCCCCGGACGTCGCCGATGCGGTCGTCCCCGGCCGCGATCTCCTGGAGGCCAGCGGTGAGCTCGGCCCCGCGGGCAGCGGCGTTCGCCACGAGATCGCCGTCGCGGATCTCCTCGAGCACGGCCAGCGCGGCCGCGCAGGCCACCGGGTTCCCCCCGTAGGTCGAGCCGTGCGCGCCCTTGCCCCAGCGCTCCTGGAGCTCCCTCGAGCTTGCGACCGCCGACAGGGGGAGCCCGTTGGCGATGGCCTTGGCGACCGTCACGACGTCCGGGGTGATCCCGGCATGCTCGAAGCCCCACATCCGGCCGGTCCGTCCGTAGCCGGACTGGACCTCGTCGAGGACGAGCAGGATGCCGTGGCGGTCGCAGACGTGCCGGAGCAGCTGGAGGAAGGCCGGCGGCGCCGGGACGTACCCACCTTCACCCTGGACCGGCTCCACGACGATCGCGGCGACCTCCTCCGGCGAGATCGTGGAATGGAACAGCTCGCGCAGGTGCCGGAAGGCGATCTCGACCGCCCGCTCCTCGTCGCCGCCGAAGTCCCGGTAGACCCGTGGGTACTGCGACAGGTAGACCCCCGGCAGGAGAGGCTCGTAGCCGCGCCGGTAGTTGGGATTGGAGCTGGTGATGCTCGCAGCCCCGAAGGTCCGGCCGTGGAAGCTGCCCCGGAAGGCGACGAAGCCCGGTCGGCCCGTCACCCGACGGGCCAGCTTGAGGGCCGCCTCGATCGCCTCGCTGCCCGAGTTGAGGAAGAAGACCGAGTCGATCGGATCGGGCAGCTCGGCGGCGAGCTCGCTGGCGAGCCGTACGACCGGCTCGGCGAAGCCCATTGCCCCCGTCGGAGCCACGAGTCGATCCACCTGCTCGTGGATCGCCGCCGTGACCCGGGGATTCCCATGGCCAAGCACGCTCACCGCGATGCCGTTGGCGAAGTCGAGGTAGCTGCGCCCGTCGGTGTCGTAGAGCCGGTGGCCCTCGCCGCGGCTCCACGACCGCTCGAAGTACCGCCCCAGGACGGGGGTGAGGTTGGTGGCCATCGACGACAGGTCGAGGCCGATCGTGGGGGTCTCGTTCGTCTCCATCGCGACCTCGTCGGGACCCGGTCCGGGTGGATCGGTCTCTCGAGGATACGCCGGACACCGGGCTGGTCGCGGGCCTACGATACGGTCATCCCCGCTCGCGACCTGACCAGCAGCCGGAGCCACCCGTGATCGACTTCACCCTGACCGACGAGAACAAGCTCGTCCGCGACGCCGTCCGGGCCTTCACCGAGGCCGAGATCCTGCCCTTCATCCGGGAGTGGGACGAGAAGGGCGAGGTCCACCGTGAGATCTTCGCCAAGATGGGCGAGCTCGGGTTCCTGGGCGCCCCCATCCCGGAGCCGTACGGCGGATCGGGGATGGACTACATCAGCTTCGCGATCCTGTGCGAGGAGCTCGAGCGGGCCGACACGGCCTTCCGGGTCGTCCAGAGCGTCCACGTCGCCCTCAACTCGCTGACGCTCCTCCAGTGGGGGACCGAGGAGCAGCGCCAGCGCTGGCTCGTGCCCCAGGCCAGGGGCGAGAAGCTGGCGACGTTCGGGCTGACCGAGCCGGGTGTCGGGACGGACGCGGGCAACCTCCAGACGACGGCCCGACGGGACGGCGACAGCTACGTCCTCAACGGATCGAAGATCTGGATCAGCCTCGCCGACATCGCCGACCACTTCCTCCTGTTCGCCACCGTGGATCGGGCGAAGAAGCACAGGGGGATCACGGCCTTCGTCCTCGAGCGGGGGATGGAGGGACTCACCACCGGGACGCTCCACGGCAAGCTCGGGATCCGGGCCGGCAACACCGGTCTCGTCAACCTCGACGGGGTCCGGGTGCCGGTCGAGAACCGGATCGGCGAGGAGGGCGAGGGCTTCCTCATCGCCATGAGCGCGATCGACCAGGGCCGCTACACCGTCGCAGCCGGGGCCGTGGGGCTGGCCCAGGCCTGCCTCGACGCGTCCGTCAAGTACGCGCACGAGCGCCACACGTTCGGTGACGAGATCGGCCGTCACCAGCTGGTCAAGCAGATGATCGCCACGATGGCCCGGGGCACCGAGATCGGTCGGCTCCTGGTCTTGCGGGCCGGCTGGCTCAAGAACCAGGGGCTGCGGAACACCCGGGAGACCTCGGCGGCCAAGTGGTGGGCGACCGACCACTCGGTCCAGGCGGCGCTCGACGCCATCCAGATCCACGGCGCCAATGGCTACAGCAACGAGTTCCCCGTCGAGCGCTACCTGCGCAACAGCAAGGCAGCCGTCATCTACGAGGGCACGAGCCAGCTCCACACCCTCATCCAGGCCGACTACGCCCTCGGCTACCGCGAGGACCGGCCGCTCCGCTGTGAGCCGTGGCCGGCCCAGGGGTTCGAGCGGCCGAGCTGACCTGGGCCGCGACGCCTCGCCGGCGGCGGCGTCGGTCACCCGCCACCGACCGGGAGTTCCTCGACCCTCGAACCCGGGAACGTTCGGGCTCGACCCAGCGCCATAGAATCGGGAGACGGCCGGACGGCCGTGCCGAGCCGTGGGGCTGCCGTGCAGCAGCGAGGCTTCGTCGAGCAGGCGCAGGCGGGCGATCATGACGCGTTCGCGGTCCTGGCGCGCGCTGCTGCCGGCCGGCTCGACGGCATCGCCCGGCTCATGCTCCGCGACCCCGACGATGCTCGCGATGCGGTGCAGGAGGCCCTGATCCGGGCCTGGCGCGACCTCCCTGGCCTCCGTGACCCCGAGCGCTTCGATGGCTGGCTGTACCGCCTGACGGTCCATGCCTGCATCGATTCGATCCGGCGGCGACGACGGCAGGTGCACGGCTCTGACGTCCAGGACGTCGGCGACACGACCGCAGGCGGGCTCGGACGCATCGACGATCGGGAGCTCCTCGGCATGGCCCTGGGCCGGCTGAGGCCCGACTGGCGCGCGGTCGTCGTCCTCCACTACTACGTCGGCCTGCCGTTGCCGGAAGTCGCCAACGTGCTGGGCGTCCCCGTCGGTACGGCGCAGTCCCGCCACCACCGCTCGCTTCGGGCGATGCGGTCGCTCATCGAGGCGGACGAGGCGGACGAGGCGGACGAGGCGGCCGTCAGGCACGCGCTTCCAGGAGGGCAGCTCGCATGACCCGCTTCGATCTGATCGAACGCGAGATGCCCTTGCTGCTCGACCAGCTGGCGGGGGGTCCCGCGCCGGACTACGTCGACGAGGTCCTGGGCCTGACGGCCGCCACGTCGCAGCGGGCCCCGTGGACGTTCGTGGAGAGGTGGCTCCCCATGTCTGCTGTCACCTTCCGCTCGGCGGTCGGTCCGGTCGTCCCTGTCCGGCTGATCCTGACCGGTGCCCTGCTCCTGCTCGGGCTCGTGGCCTGGGCCATCCTCCTGGCCGGAGCGCAGCGGCCGGACGTCCCGAACCTGTTCGAGCCGGGTCGGTCCGGCCTCGTCGCCTACGAGATCGACGGGGACATCTACACCGGCGATCCGGCGACCGGGGCGGTGACGCCGCTGGTGACCGGCCCGAGCGTTGACCGGCGACCGACGTGGTCGCTCGACGGGCGGCGGCTGGCGTTCGTCCGGCTCGTGGATGGCGGCCAGAGCCAGAACGAGCTCTACGTCGTCGGTGCCGCCGGCGGCCGGCCGACGCTGGTGCGGCCCGACCCGTTCGCGTTGGTGACCGGTCTCGCCTGGGCCCCAGACGGCGCCTCGATCCTCGTGAACTGGATCCGCGGCTACGCGCAGGTCCTCTCGCTCGTCGACGTGGCGACCGGTGCGACGACCGACGTTCCTTTCGACGGGAGTGCCACCTGGCCGGCGTTCCGGCCGCCGGATGGACGCGAGATCCTGTTCGTCGGCGGCGACCGGACCTCGAGCATCGGCCAGGGGATCTACGCCTACGACGTGGCGGCTGGCTCGATCCGGACGATCGTCGACCCGACCCCGTCGGTCGAGGTCGACGGCTGGCCGAGTTGGTCGCCCGACGGCTCGCAGGTCGCGTTCGCGCTGTGGGACCCGGCGGGTGCGATGCTCGGCTCCATGATCGTCCCCGCCGAGGGCGGGACACCCCGCTCCGTGCCGGCCCCGGACGGCATCGCGGGCGACGGCAGCCCCGTGTGGTCGCACGACGGGTCCCGCCTCGTGCTGATCCGCACGTACGAGGGCCGCGAGGTCGTGGCGCTCGTGGATCCCCGCGAGGGCGGCCTCGGCACGGAGGTCGAGGTTCCCGGGATCGGGTGCGCCTCCATGGCCTGGTCGCCGGACGACGCCCAGGTGCTCGTCCTTCCGTTCGTGGACTGCAACTTGCCCGGGGAGCAGATCCTCATCGACACCCGGACCGGTCGGATCGTGCCGCTGGCGTGGGGGGCGTCCAGCGACCCGGCGTGGCAGCGCCTGGAGCCCTGAGCGGGCCGTCGTCACCGACGACCCGTCAAGGCCTCGACCTGCCGCGCCGGGACCGGTCCGGCGCGCTTCTCAGAGCGGCTCGAAGCGGGCCTGGAAGAAGCGCAGGTACTTCGGCTCGTAGACCATGCGCAGGCCGCGGGCGGCCTCGCGCTCGTCGTGGCAGGCCTTGACCGACTCGGCCACGACGTCCATGTGGGCCTGCGTGTAGACGCGACGCGGGATCGTGAGGCGCGTCAGCTCGAGCTTGGGTCGGTTGTGGTCGCCGGTCGCGGCATTGCGACCAGCCGAGGCGATCCCGCGCTCCATCGAGCGGATGCCGGAATCCAGGTACAGCTCGGCCGCCAGCGTCTGGGCCGGGAAGAGATCCTGCTCGAGGTGGGGGTAGAAGCGTCGGGCGTCGAGGAAGATGGCGTGCCCGCCCACGGGCTGGACGATCGGGATCCCCCAATCGGTCAGCAGCTCGCCGAGGTAGCGGACCTGCCCGACCCGCGAGCGGATGTGCTCGTCGGCGACCGATTCCTCGATGCCGATGGCGAGCGCCTCCATGTCCCGGCCGGACATCCCGCCGTACGTGTGGAGTCCCTCGTACACGACCACGAGGTTGCGGAGCTCCTCGAACACCTCCTGGTCGTTGACCGCCAGCCAGCCGCCGATGTTGACCAGGTTGTCCTTCTTGGCGCTCATCCACGCCCCGTCCGTGTACGAGCAGAACTCGAGCAGGATCTCGGCGATGGATCGGTCCGCGTAGCCCTCCTCGCGCTCCTGGATGAAGAGGGCGTTCTCCGCCATCCGCGTGGCGTCGAGCAGCAGCCGGATCCCGTGGCGGTCCAGGAGCTCGCGTAGCTCGCGGACGTTGGCCATCGAGACGGGCTGGCCGCCGGCCATGTTCACGGTCCCGGCGAGGCTCAGATAGGGGATCCGGTCGGCGCCGAACTCGCTGATCAGCCGCTCCACCTTGGCCAGGTCGACGTTCCCCTTGAAGGGATGGAGCGAGCCCGGGTCGTGGGCCTCGTCGATGATGACGTCGTGGAACGTCGCCCCGGCCAGCTCCTGGTGGAGCCGGGTCGTCGTGAAGTACATGTTCCCCGGGACGTGATCACCGGGCTTGATGAGCACCTGGCTGATGAGGTGCTCGGCGCCGCGACCCTGGTGGGTCGGCACCAGGAAGCGGTAGCCGTAGAAGCGCCGGACCGCGTCCTCCAGGTGGTAGTAGTTGCGGCTGCCGGCATAGGCTTCGTCCCCGAGCATCATCCCCGCCCACTGGCGGTCGCTCATCGCCGACGTCCCGCTGTCGGTCAGGAGGTCGATGTAGACGTCCTCCGAGCGAAGCAGGAAGGTGTTGTAGCCGGCCTCCCGGATGGCCCGCTCGCGGCCGGCTCGGTCGAGCTGGGTGAGCGGCTCGACCATCTTGATCTTCCAGGGTTCGGCCCACGACCGGCGGCCGAACTGCTGGCCCATCGTCCGGGGCGTGTCGCTGGTCATCGGGCTGACCTCTTGGTGGCGTGCAGCATCGCCGTCCGACCCGGTGCCGGGCCGGACGGCCGTCTCAGTGCCTGAAGGATAGGTCCTGGGCGCCCCCGGGTGTCCCGCCCCGGTGCAGCCCCGGAGCCTCGAGCCGGGCTCCGGTCGGGATCTCAGGGCTCGGCGGGGATCCCGCGCGTCGCCGGCGCTGCCGGCGGGCCGGCCGCCGGCCCCGGGTCGGCAGGGGACCCGGCCGCTGACCCGGTCCGCCGGCGGGCCGGCAGGCGTCCTCGCGCCGTCACGATGAGGGCCACGGCGACCACGATGATCCCTCCCGCCACGATCGTCCGCGGGGTGATGGGCTCTCCGAGCACGATGGCCCCCAGGATCACCGCGACCACCGGGTTGACGTACGCATACGTCGTGACCCGGGCCAGGGGCGCGACCTGGATGAGCCAGGCGAAGACGGTGAAGGCGAAGAGGCTGCCGATGAGGGTCAGGTAGACGAACGCCGCGATCGAGGCCCCGGAGATCGCCGCCGGGTCGAATGCGCTCGGCTCCCGGGCGAGGAGCGACAGGATGGCCAGGGCGAGGCCCCCAAGGACCATCTGGAGGGCGGTGGCCAGGAGCGGCCGCCTCGGGAGGTCGGCCCGACGGGCGGCGAACACGGACCCGAGCGCCCACGAGATCGGCGACAGGATGACCGCGCCGAGGTGCAGCGGATCGACGCCGTCGAGCGAGGCGTCGCCCGGCCACGCCAGGACCACGACCCCGACGAGACCCAGGCCGATCCCGGCCACGACGATCACCGGCAGGCGATCGCCGAGGAACGTCCGGCCGAAGACCGCCACCCAGAGCGGCATCATGGCCACGAAGAGGGCCGTCACCCCGGACGGGACGGTCTGCTCGCCCACGGCGACCATCCCCATCCCGCCGCCGAGGAGGAGGGTCCCCACGATCGCGCTGTCGCGGACCTGGCGGCGGGACGGCAGGCTGAAGCCCCGCCCTTCCCGGGCGACCGACCAGCCGAGCAGGATCCCGCCCGCGACGAGGAACCGGATCGATGCCATCAGGAAGGGCGGGATGGTCTCGACCGCGATCGCGATGCCGAGGTACGTGGAGCCCCAGACGAGGTAGAGGACCCAGATCCCGCCCCAGACCGCGAGCGCAGGTGGCGACGAGGGTGTTGGCTGACCGGCTGGGTCGGGACCGGCGGCTGGATCGACGCTTGGCATAGTCTTCTGGTCCAAGGTGGGGAGTGTAGCGGTCAATGCCCGGGCGTGTGCGGCGCGCGGATCGGCTCAGGCGGCCGCTCGAGGTCGACAGTCGCGGCAGGCCCGATAGCCGGCCGTCTCGCCTTCGTGGGTCGTCCGGAACGGGACCCGGTTGGCAGCCGCGATCCGACGCGCGTGCCGACACGTCGGCAGGCAGTAGATCCGGGTGGTCGCCGACCCGACGTAGCGGATGCCCCTCCGGGTGAGGATCTCGAGCTCGTCGAGGTCGACACCCTCGGCCGTGAGCAGCCGGCGCTTCACCGACGCGCCCCCGAGCGAGTACTCGCCGATGGTTCCGTCGCTGCGGACGACCCGGTGGCAGGGGACGACGAGCGGGACCGGGTTGTGGCCGAGGGCGGACCCGACCGCCCGGACGGCGCGCGGGTGACCGATCTCGGCAGCCACCCAGCCGTAGGGCCGGACTTCGCCGGCCGGGATCTCGAGGGCCTTCTCCCAGACCGACCGCTCGAAGGTGGTGCGTCCCCGGAGGTCGAGCGGGACCCGGGCCCGCCGGTCCCCGGCGAGGCGGCGCTCGATGGCCCGGCGCCACGGCGACGGGAGCGGTGACGCCGGCGCGAGCGGTCGCCCGGTCGTCGCGAGATGCCGCCGCTCCATGGCGTCGTGATCGCCGGCAAGGTCGACGACCGCGACGCCGCGACCGTTCCACGCCACGACGACCAGTCCCGCCGGCGTGTCGACGAGGTCCCACGAGTCCGCGAGGCCCACCTCGACGAGCGTCCGCGGCGTCAGATCGTCCGGTGCCCCGGAACGAAGCGCCCGGAGTGCCGCCTCCACGACCGAGAGATCGCTTGTCGTGCCGATCCCCTCGTCGCTGGGTCGGTTCCGCGAGGTTCGATCCGTCCGGCTCATGCGGTCTCCTCCCGGCGCTCGCGGGCCGCCCAGGCATCCCGCAGTCGGACCAGGCCGCGGTGGACCTGGGCCTTGAGCGTGCCCTCGGGCCGGCCGAGCGCCTCGGCCATCTCGGCGTAGGACAGGTCGTCGACGTAGCGCAGGACGAGCGGCACCCGGTAGCGGTCGGGGAGCGTCGCTAGCAGCTCGGCCCAGCCGGCCCGGTCGATCCGGTCGATCGCTGCCATCTCCGCGGAGCGCTCACGACCCCACCGGCCCTGCTCCTCGCCGTCCCTCAGGACGAGCCGCAGGGGAGGCTGGCGGTCGGAGAGGCGGCGCCGTCGGTTCCGGGCCACGTTCACCACGATCGCCGCCAGCCAGGGTCGCAGGCGCAGCTCCCGCGTCCTCTGCGACGGATAGCCGGCGAGCGCTCGGTAGGCGCGGACCATGGCGTCCTGGGCGACCTCCTCAGCGTCCGCGCGATCGCCGAGCACTCGCATGGCGATCGAGTACAGGCGGTCCTGGTGTCCCGCGACCAGGTCGCCGAAGGCACTGTCGAGATCGGCCGCCAGGCGGTCGACGAGCTCGCTGTCATCCATCGATGGTCTGAACACGGTCACCGGGCCGATGGTTGCACTTCCGACACGCCGCGGCCAGCGCTGACCGGACGGCCGCGCGGCCGACAGGGGCGCCGACGGGTGTGCGACCATGCCGCCGATGACCCTCGACGATCGCTTCGATGAGCTGCTCGAGAGCCTGGCCGGCTTCCATCGGACCTGGATCGTCCACCTCGGCCTCGAGCTGGGCCTGCTCGAGCGGATCCGTGCCGCCGGCCGGGATGGCATCGCCCCCGACGATCTTGCCGACGCGGCCGGCTGCACCCGCGACTCGATCCGGGCCTGGACGATCGCTGCCGATGCCCACGGAGTGGCATCCTTCGACGGCGAGCGCCTCCGCCTGGACGATGCCACCGCGAGGATCCTCCTCGACGAGGACCATCCCGACTACCTGGGCGGCCAGCTCTCTCACGCGGTCGTCGCGAGCCTCGACCACGATCGCATGGTCGAGGTGTTCCGGACCGGGGTCGCCGTCTCCGAGCGACCGGACCGCTACCGGTCGTCGATCGAGCGCCTGACGCGCCTGGACATCGCCGTGTTCTTCCAGGAGGCGCTCGGGCTGCTACCGGAGGTGGTGGCCGACCTCTCGGCCGGAGCCCGCATCGTGGACCTCCACTGCGGCGGCGGGCGGTGGCTCATCGCGATCGCCCGGCGCTTCCCCGGGGTCCACGGCCTGGGCGTCGAGTTCGAGCCCGACTCCGTCGAGCGGGCCCGGCGGGCGATCGCCGAGGCCGGCCTGGGGGAGCGGATCGAGATCGTCCGCTCGGAGATCGGCGCCATCGACCGGAGCGTCGGACGGTTCGACCTGGCCTACTTCCAGTACGCCCTGCACGAGCTGGCCGATCCGGTCGGCGCCCTGCGGGCCGGATGGGCTGCGCTGGCGCCCGGCGGTCGACTCCTCGTGCTCGACTGGTGTGCGCCGTCGGACCTGGAGGAGTACCGGACGCTCCACGGTCGCCTCGTCTCGGGGATCCAGCTCGACGAGCTGTTCCAGGGCAGTCGCCTGCAGACCCGCGAGGAGTTCCTGGCGATGTTCGCCGACGCAGGTCTGCCCGAGCCGGTCCTGCTCGACCTGCCGTCGGGAGCGACGCTGCTCGTCGCTCGTCGGGACGCCTGACCCGCCCGGAGCGAGGTCAGGGCTCCACGATCACCGAGCCGGTCATCCGCGGGTGGATGGAGCAGATGTAGGGGTACTCGCCCGGCGAGTCGAAGCGGATGCTCGCCGACTGGCCCTTCTGGAGGGTTCCGGTCCGACAGGAGCCGTCGTCCATGGTCGCCGTGTGACCGGCGGTGTCGTTGTTGGTCCAGGTGACCGTCTCGCCCACCTTGACCGTGACCGTGCCCGGATCGAAGGCGAACTCGGCGATGCGGACCGGGGTCCCGTCGGCCGTGTCGACCACTTCGCAGGCCCCGGTGGCAGCCGACGGGGCCGCCGACACCGGGGTCGAGGCCGCGGGCTCGGGCGAGGCAGCCGGCGTCGCCTCCGAGCCGCCGCACGCCGCGAGGGCGAAGGCCGCAAGCAGGAGCAGGGCCGGGACGCGGAGCGTGCGCATGGACGATCCTCCTCGATCGACGAGCCGGGGCCTCGGCACGACGTGGCCGATGATCCGTCTCGACCACGATACGACGGGTGGGCATCGGTCGGTTTCGGCTTCGTCGTCCCGGGTGTCCCGCTATGGTGGCGCGATGCAGCACGTCGGAGGATGGCCCGTTCGTCCCGGTCGAGCCATCGACCCGGGACTGATGCGCACCATCGAGCTCCACGAGGCGCGCGCGCTGGCCATGGGCGGTCGCCAGATCCGCGATCTCGGCGACGCCGTCATGCTGCACGATCCGTCCGATCCCGACCCATTCTGGAACCGCGTCGGGGCGCTTCGCCTCCCGGCCAGGCCCGACGCGTTCGACGCCCGGCTCGCGGAGATCATGGTCCTTTTCGCGTCCCTCGACCGGCGGCCGCACCTCGTGGTCCCTCCCGCTCACGCCGAGCCGTCGGACCTTGCTCGCCGTCTTGCCGGGCACGGCTTCCGCGACCGAGGTCGCGGCCGGCTGATGGTCGCCACGGCCGTTGCGCCCAGCCCCGGATCCGACGAGATCCCCGGCGGCCTCACCGTCGAGCGGTGGGACGGGTCGGACCCGGCCACGCTCGAGCGGCTCTCGGTGGAGATAGCCGAGCTCCTCGTCGCCGGGTTCGAGGTCGACCGGGAGCTGCGGCCGAGGGTGGCGGCCGACCTGCGCCGGGCGCTCCCGGAACCCGGCGTGCACCTGGTCGTGGTCCGCGCCGGCACGACGCCGGTCGCCGTCGCCAAGCGGGTCACCTTCGACGGGCTGACGTACCTGTCGTCGATCGCGACCTCACTGGACTGGCGCGGCCGCGGGCTCGGTAGCCTCGTGACCCGGGTGGCGACCGCGGACGGGCTGGAGGAGGGCGGCATCATCGCCTACCTCGGCGTCGAGCCGGGCAACCACCGGGCGGTGGCGCTGTACGAGCGCCTCGGCTTCGAGCTGGTCGGCGATCCCGTCGGCCACTGGCTCCTGGCCGACGCGTGACCGGGATCCGGGCGACCTGGCAGGCGCCCGATCCAGCCGCCCTCGTTGCTGCCGTCGGCCCGGTCCCCGATCGACCCGGCGGGCGCCTCCTGGTCGTCGCCGGGAGCGACGACCGCCTGGACCTCGACCGGTCCGGCGACACGTCGGCCCCGCAGAGCGGGGTCATCCCGGGGCTGGCGGCGATCGGGATCGCGTCGGTGGACGCCGAGCGGACGACCGCCGAGCTCCGACGGGCGCTGGAGCTGGGCCCAGGGGCGGTCGCGAACCCGGTCCACGACCCTCGGCTCGGTGGCCGGGGCGCCCTGCTGGCAGGTCCGGAGGGGCTCGCGCTGGTGGTGCTGGAACCCGACACCGAGGGCCTGCTGGCCGCCTTCCTCGCCCGACGCGGCGAGGGGCCCTGCGCAGCGTGGCTGACGGGCATCGGCATGGATACGGATGGCAGCGCGCTGATGACCGCGCTCGGACCCGCCCGCGTGCTCTACGCCGGCGATCGATGGGGCCCGTTCCTCCTTGGGCTCGTCGGCGACCCTGTCGGGCGATCCGGCGCTACCATCCGGGGATGAACGACAGTGGATCCCTGGTCCTGCGGCCGGCGACGGTCGCCGATGCCGATCGCATCGCAGCGCTGCTCACCGAGGAGGGCTACCCGACCGGCTCGACCGACGTCGTGGCCCGGCTCGAACGGTTCACCGGCGACCCGTCGCAGGTCGTCGTCGCCGACCTGGACGGCGAGGTGATCGGGTTCATCGCCCTCCACGTCATGCCGCGCTTCGAGCACGACGGGCGCGTCATCCGCATCCTGGCGATGGTCGTCGACGCCGGCGCCCGCGACCGGGGGGTGGGGAACCGCCTGATGGCCGAGGCCGAGCGGATCGGCGCGGAGGTCGATGCCGCCTTCGTCGAGGTCACGGCCGGTCACCATCGGCCGGAGGCCCGTGCCCTCTTCGAGTCGCGGGGATACGACAGCACCCTGACCACGTACCTGCGACGACGGATCTGACGCCGCGTCCCCGATGACGAGCCTCCTCGGGGAGAGGGCCGACCCCTCTGGTCCGTCCCTGCGACTTCGCGACCCCACGCCGGCGCTCCTCGCCCTGCCGTGGGAGCGACCGCTCGAGGCCTGGGGCGGCGAGCGGCTCCACTTCCGTCGCCTGCCCGTTGGGCCGTCACGTCACCTGGTCCGGTTCCTCGTCGTGGAGGGGGTCCTGCTGGCGCTCAAGGAGGAGCCCGCGACGGTCGCGGACCGCGAGTACGCCGTCCTTCGGCACCTCGAGGAGGAGGGGATGCCCGCGGTCCGGGCCGTCGGGTTGGCCCGGGACGACGCGACAGGGAACGCCATCCTGGGGACCTGGTTCCTGGCCAGCTCGCTCCAGTACCGGCGGCTCCTGATGCGGGTGCCACCTGGGCCCAGCGTCGTACGCGACCGGCTGCTCGACGCGATGGCGGGGCTCCTCGTGGACCTCCATCGCGGCGGCATCTTCTGGGGGGACTGCTCGCTCGCGAACACCTTGTTCCGCCGCGACGGCGATCGGATCCAGGCCTATCTCGTCGATGCCGAGACGAGCGAGGTGCACCCGGAGCTCTCCGAGGGCCAGCGACGCTACGACCTCGACGTCCTGGTCGAGAACGTCGCCTTCGGGTTGGCCGACCTGGCCGCCTACCAGGGCCGCCCCGATCTCATCGACGAGGCCGCCGGAGCCGCCGAGGACGTCCGGGAGCGCTACCTGGCCCTCTGGGACGAGCTCCACAGCGAGGAGGAGCTCCGTGCCGACGACCGCTTCGCCGTGGCGGCGAGGATCCGGCGGCTCAACGATCTCGGGTTCGCGGTCGACGAGATCGAGCTGCTGCCGGGGCCGGGCGGGCGCCTCCGGCTCCGGGCGGCCGTCACGACCCGTCGCTTCCACGCCCACGAGCTCCAGCGACGGACCGGTCTGACCGCGCTCGAGGGCCAGGCCGTCCTGCTCCTGAACGACCTCCGCGAGTACCAGACCTGGCTGGAGGGGAACGAAGGTCGCACCATGACGGCCGAGGAGGGGGCCAGGCGCTGGCGGGCCGAGGTGCTCGAGCCGACCCTCGAGCAGCTGGGGCCATCGCTCGGCTCGGACCGCGACGCCCTCCAGGCGTACTGCGACGTCCTCGAGGCCAAGTGGATCCGGTCCGAGCAGCTGGGCATGGACATCGGGCTCCGCCGGGCGATCGACGAGTACCTCGCCGAGGGAGCTCCCGCCCCGGAGACGGGCGGGCCGGAGGATGACGTCGAGGTCGAGGAGCCCGGGCCCGAGGACTGACCGTCCCGGTCCTACCAGGTCTCCTCGTGGACGACCTCGGCCAGCGACCGGCGGCCACCGGGCCGGTTGGGGGCCTCCAGGTCGGCAGGATCGGCAGGGTAGCCGAGGGTGATCAGGTACTCGCACCACCGGTCGGCCGGGTAGCCGAGGACGTCGCGGGCCAGGTCCTGCTCGTACACGGTCACCGGGCAGCTCCCGATCCCGAGGTCCCAGGCCGCCAGCATCATCTGGGCAGCGGCCCCACCAACGTCCCAGACGACCGAGAGGGGGTGGCCGGGCCCGTGCGGGTCGGGCGTGACCAGGGCGATCGTCGCCGCGGCGTCCGGCACGTGCCGCGCGTACGGCCCCACGTCGCCGAGGCGGGCGAGCCGGCCGCGGTCGCGGACGACGATGAAGTCCCAGCGCTGCTGGTTCTTCGAGGAGCCCGCCCGCCGTCCGGCCTCGAGGACGGCCCGCAGGTGGTCGGGGTCGAGGGGACGCTCGGCGTAGCGCCGGATGACCCGCTTCGTGGCGATGGCGGTCAGGGTGTCCATGGGCCTCCTTGCAGGGGCTCGGGTGACCCCGCCGCCGGTTCCGGCACGGATGGCTTCGACTGGGTCGTCTCGGGGAGCCGTACCGGCGCCCCGAGGATCTCGAGGATCGCTCGCCGACGCGGGCTGGGATGGTCGAGCCCGGCGAAGGGGCGCTCGTGCTCGACGATGCGGGTCGCCGGCACCGCGGCGGCCCGCTCGGCGGCGTCGTCCGGGGAGAGCGGACCGTCCAGGGCCTCGGCCAGGAAGGCGGAAACGGTTCGGCGGTAGGCCTCGTCCTCGTATTGCCACGAGTGCGCTCCGCCCGGGATGACGAGCGTCCTGACGGGCCTGGGGTCGGCCTCGGCCGCTCGCCCGCGGCGGGCTGCCCGGGCCAGGCGTCGGTGATGGGCC
>DATHYZ010000181.1:0-6686 GCA_035458865.1 Candidatus Limnocylindrales bacterium | reverse complement strand
CTTCGGGCTTGCCGAGTTCGTGGCCATCTTCGTCGGGCTGGCCCTGGGGGCCTACTCCGGCTGGCGGAAGGGAGGGCTGACCGACCAAGTCGGCAACGGCATATCGCTGATCCTCTACGCGATGCCGTACTTCCTGATCGGCATGATCCTGCTGGTCATCTTCGCGACGGGTCTCGGCTGGTTCCCGACCTCGGGCATGTTCACCATCGGCAAGTCGTTCCCGTCGTTCATCGACCAGCTGCTCGATTTCGGCTGGCATCTCGTCCTGCCGCTGACCGCCGCCGCGGTCGGCCTCATCGGCCAGTACTCCATCCTGATGCGCGCGTCGATCGTCGACACCCTGAGCGAGGACTACGTGACGACCGCCCGGGCCAAGGGCCTCAAGGACGGCCGGGTGCTCCGGTCGCACGCCGTGCCGAACGCCCTCCTGCCGTCGGTGACGCTCATCGCCATCAATCTCGGCTACGTCGTTGGCGGCGCCATCACGCTCGAGCAGGTCTTCAACTGGCCGGGCCTCGGGACGCTCACGGTCCTCGCCGTCAACTCCCGTGACTACCCCGTGCTCCAGGGCGTGTTCCTGATCCTCGCCATCTCGGTCGTCCTGGCGAACTTCCTGGCCGACATCGTCTACGGCTACCTCGACCCGCGGGTGCGCATCTGATGAGCACCGCCGTCACTGCCCGCGATCTCCGCGCCGAGCGCTGGCGCCTCCGAGCGCGCAACACCGCAGACTTCGCCCGTCGCTTCGCCAAGCGTCGGGACGGCCTGGTCGGGATCGCGATCCTGGTGTTCTTCTCGGCGCTGGCGCTCTTCCCGGACCTCTTCGTCGGCCCTCTCCAGACCGCTTCCACGGCGACCGGCGGTCGCCTGGAGCCGCCGTCGACCGCCCACTGGCTGGGCACCGACGAGCTCGGGCGCGACATCATGAACCTCACCGTCCACGGAGCCCGGATCAGCATGGTCATCGGCTTGCTCGCGACGATCATCACGATCGTCATCGGAGCGACCATCGGGATCGTCGCCGGCTATGCCGGGGGCATCATCGACACGTCGCTGATGCGGTTCACCGACTTCTTCCTGGTCCTGCCGACGTTCGTCCTGGCCATCGCCCTCGTTCCGCTCATCCGCGAGGTGGTGGGCGACGAGGCCGAGATCTTCGGCATCCGGGCCAAGCTGTTCGTGATCATCTTCGTCATCGGCATCACGTCGTGGGCCTCCACCGCCCGGATCATCCGCTCGCAGGCGCTGTCGGTGCGGGAGCGTGCCTTCGTCACCCGAGCCCGCGCGATCGGGGCGGGGCCGGGCCGGATCATGTGGCGGCACCTCCTGCCCAACGTCGTCAACCTGATCGTGGCCAACGCGGTCCTCATCTTCGCCGGGGCGATCCTGACCGAGACCTTCCTCTCGTTCATCGGCCTCGGTGACCCGTTCGCGCCGTCGTGGGGCCAGATCCTCAACGCCTCCCAGACCGTCGGCGCCCCCGTCCTCGGAGCGTGGTGGTACTTCCTCCCACCGGGTGCCTCCATCGTCCTCGTCGTCCTGTCGTTCACGCTGCTCGGAGCGGCCCTCGACGACGTCCTCAACCCGCGCCTGAGGGTCCGGCGATGAGCTTCATCGGTGACGGCTCGGGGCCGTTGGGCCGGGACATGGACGGGGCCGCCCGCGAGGCTGCGGAGCAGGATCGCCTCGAGGCCGAAGTGGCCGGAACCCGGCCGGGTGCGGCGAGCCCGGTAGGCGATGACGCGATGACCGCCAGGATCAGCGCCGACGCTGCCCGCGACCTGATCCGCGCCCAGCGGCCCTGGCCGCTTCCCAAGCAGGCGGACCCCAAGGCGCCGCTTCTCGTCGTCGAGGATCTGCGGACCCACTTCAAGCTCGAGTCCGGCTGGGTCAAGGCGGTCGATGGGGTCAGCTTCCGCCTCGACGACGGCGAGGCCCTCGGCCTGGTCGGCGAGTCGGGCTGCGGCAAGACGACGACCGCCCTGTCGCTGGTGAAGCTCCTCCCGGGCAATGCCCGGATCCGCAAGGGCAGCCAGGTCAAGCTCTTCGACATCGACCTGGTGCCCAAGTCCGAAGCCGCGATGCGGCGCTACCGCTGGCGCGAGATCAGCATGGTGTTCCAGGGCGCGATGAACGCCCTGAACCCGGTCCGCAGGGTGAGCGAGCAGATCGCCGAGCCGATCGAGCAGCGCCTGGGCGTCGAGCGTGGCGCCTCGCTCAGGCGCGCCGGCGAGCTCCTGGAGCTGGTCGGCATCCCGGCAAAGCGCGGCTCGACGTACCCTCATGAGCTCTCGGGCGGCATGCGCCAGCGGGCCATGATCGCCATGGCGCTCGCCTGCGACCCGGCGATCGTCATCGGCGACGAGCCGACGACGGCGCTCGACGTCATGATCCAGGCCCAGATCCTGGAGCTCCTCGAGCGCCTCCGTCGGGAGCTGGGCCTCTCGCTCATCCTGATCACCCACGACCTGTCCGTGACCGCCGAGACCTGCGACCGGGTCCTCGTCATGTACGCCGGCAAGGTCGCCGAGGAAGGTCCGGTGCGGCGCGTCTACTCGGCGCCCCGCCACCCGTACACCCAGAAGCTCATGGGTGCGTTCCCCAACATCCACGCCGACCGACGCGCGCTCGAGGTGATCCCGGGCCAGCCCCCGGACCTCAAGGATCCGCCGCCGGGTTGCCGGTTCCATCCCCGCTGTCCGGCGGTGATGGAGGTCTGCAAGGTCGAGGTCCCGCCGGAGGTCCGCTTCCCCGACGGGGTTCGCGTCGCCTGTCATCTCCATCCCGCGGGCAAGGACGGCGGTGTCCAGGTCGACGCTGCCGACGTGGCCGACTACCGTGCGCCGCTGGTGGCTCCGGTCCCGCTCGGCGGGATCGACCGAGCGGGCGAAGGGCCGGCGGCATGACGGACGACCTCATCCGGCTCGAGGGGCTGGAGGTGCACTTCCCGCTCCACGCCAATCTCGAGGACGTCGTCCTGCGCCGACCGCGGGGCGCCGTGCGGGCCGTGGACGGCATCGACCTCGCCATCCAGAAGGGCGAGATCCTGGCCCTCGTCGGCGAGTCCGGCTCGGGCAAGACCACGACCGGTCGGGTCATCGTGAAGCTGACCCGGCAGACCGCGGGAAGCATCGTCTTCGACGGCCAGGACGTCTCCGACCTGTGGGGCCAGCGGCGCCTGCGTGAGTACCGGAAGCGGGTCCAGATCATCTTCCAGGACCCCTACGAGACCCTCAACCCCAAGCAGACGATCAACGACTTCGTCGCCGAGCCGCTCCAGGTCAACGGCATCGCCCGATCGCTCGCCGAGCGGGAGCAGCGGGTCCTCGAGGCGCTCGAGTCAGTGGGCCTCCGGCCGGCCAGGGAGTTCGCCTTCCGCTACCCGCACGAGCTCTCCGGCGGTCAGCGGCAGCGCGTCGTCATCGCCGGGGCGATGATCCTGGAGCCCGAGCTCGTCGTGGCCGACGAACCGGTCTCGATGCTCGACGTCTCCATCCGGACCGAGCTGCTGCGGCTGATGCTCGATCTCCGCGAGCAGCGCGGCCTCACCTACCTGTTCATCACCCACGACCTCTCGCTGGCGTGGGTCCTGGCCGACCGGATCGCCGTGATGTACCTCGGCAAGATCGTCGAGATCGGGCCGGCCGACCAGGTCATCCGGAGCCCGCACCACCCCTACACGCAGGCGCTGGTGAGCGTGTCGCCGACGCCGGAGCCGCCGGCCCCGGGCCTGGGTGCCCAGCGGACGATCCTGGAGGGCGAGACGCCCGACGCCGCGCGGATCCCGTCCGGCTGCCGGTTCCATCCGCGATGCCCCCTGGCCTTCGACCGCTGCCGATCAGAGGAGCCGCCGCTGGTCGACATGGGCCGCGGGCAGTCGGCGGCCTGCTGGCTCGCCGAGCCCGGCCGACCGCTGCCGACGATGCCGACGACCGCCGCTCCAGCGCCCCTCCCGGAGGTGACGCCGGTCGCCACCCCGGAGCCGTCGGCCAAGGCCGATCCGACCGACGCCGACCCGGCGGCGCCCCCAGCCTGATCCCGGGGGCCGGGTGCAGCGACTCGGCTCGCCGGCCGTCCGCTGAACGGATCGATCCCCCGGTGGGACCGGGGGATCGACGGGTGTGACGCGAGGACCGACGCGGGACGCGGGCTAGGCCCCTTCGTCGTCTCTCTCGAAGGCGAAGGCGTAGACGCCCCAGGCGACCACGGCACCGGCGATCGGGCCGACGAGGTAGATCCAGAGGGCGCTGAAGTCGGCGGCCAGGACGGCCGGCCCGATGGAGCGGGCGGGGTTGACCGAGGCGCCGGTCAGGGTGGCGATCGCGAAGTGGATCGCCACGAGGGCCAGCGGGATCACGATCCCGGCGACGGCGGCGTTCTTCTTGGTCGAGACGAGGATGACGAGCAGGAAGGCGGCCGTCATCACGCCCTCGAGGAGCGCGGTCCCGATGTCGTTGCCCTCGAGCCCGCCGCCCGGCGCCGTGACCACCGCCTCGGCCGCGGCCTGGGTGAAGAGGACCACGACGAAGCCGGCCGCGAGGATGGCCCCCAGGACCTGGGCCACGATGTAGCCGACGGCGTCGACCGGCGTCGTCCGGCGATCGAGGGCCATGGCCACGGTCACGGCCGGGTTGAAGTGGCCCCCCGAGACGTGCCCGAAGGCGTAGATCGCGGTCAGCAGGCCCAGGCCGAACGAGAACGGCACGACCACGAGCGGCGGAACGTCGACGGCGGCGGCTGCCTGGACCGAGGTGAAGCCGATCGCGAAGAAGACGAACGTGCCCAGGAACTCGGCCAGGTACTTGCGGGCGTCCATCCAGATCCTCCGTAGCGGGTCCCATCCCTCCGCGTCCCGGCCGCGCCGGACACGCGGCGCCATTCTAGGCGCTCGCCGGGGGCCCGGGCCGGCGGTCCGGCGCAAGGAGCCGAGCGTCGCGCCACGTCCGGCAGAGGACGTCGACCAGCTCGAGCCGGTCGACGGCCTGCTCGATCGCCGAGCCCACGGCGATGGCGCCGTGCCGCTCGAGGACGACGGCCTGGGGGACCGTCCCGGATCCCGGGGCCAGTGCC
This sequence comes from Candidatus Limnocylindrales bacterium, assembly GCA_035458865.1. Classification (GTDB taxonomy): domain Bacteria; phylum Chloroflexota; class Limnocylindria; order Limnocylindrales; family CSP1-4; genus DATHYZ01. Next base: position 1,616 of record DATHYZ010000181.1, on the reverse strand, counting down.
GCGGCGATCCGCCGGGCCAGCGCCTCGCTGCCCGGGGCGTCGTACGGGACCACCGGGAGGACCGGCAGGAGCAGGGCGGTCTCCGGCAGCACCGACGGATCGGGGGTCTCGCCGACCAGCGTCAGCGCCATCGTCGAGACGAGGTGGGCGTGGGCGATCGCGGTGACGTCGGGCCGGGCCCGGTAGATGGCGCGGTGGATGGCGATGTCCGACGAGGGGCGAGGGCCATCGCCACCTCCCTCCCCGGGACCGGGGTCGAGTGGGACCTCGACGAGATCCCACGGGGCGAGCTCGTCCTTGCGGCGTCCGCTGGGGGTGACCAGGAGGGTCTCGCCGTCGAGGCGCATCGAGAGATTGCCCTCGCCGGCGGCGATGAGGCCACGCCGACCGAGTCGTGCACCGGCGGCGACGATCGCTTCTCGCGGGTCCATCGCCCCATCGTAGTCGAGTCGCCCGCGCCGGCGTCCGGTGTGGGCGACGCCGGATCCCGTCGTCTGTGGTCAGGCGGCCCGGTCGGTGCGACGTCGGCTGGCGGGCGTCGGTCCGGCCACCTCGACGACGACGCGGCAGGTCGCGCAACGCTGCGCGGAGCCGGCCCGCAGCTCGACGGGATCCCCGCACCACGGGCAGGCGACGACGGGGCAGGGGAGCGGTCGTGGTCGGTCGTCCATGACCCGATCCTCGGACCGACCCGTGCCACCTTCTCTGTCACGCCCGCGGCGAGGGGCTCGGGGGCTGGCGGGAGCCGGAGCGTTCCCCGCCGGGCCGCTCGGTCAGCCGCGGTATCGGAAGCAGCCCGCCAGGTGGTCGTCCACGAGGCCCACCGACTGCATGAAGGCGTACACGATCGTCGATCCCACGAAACGGAACCCCCGTCGCTTCAGGTCCTTCGAGAGGGCGTCCGAGGCTGGGGTCGTCGCCGGCAGGTCCTCCCACGTCGCGGTCGGCGGTCGGGGCCGGGGCGGGCCGGGGATCATCGTGGCCAGGTACGCGTCGAACGCGCCGAACTCGTCGATCAGGTCGAGGACGCCGCGGGCGTTGCCGATCGTCGCCTCGATCTTGGCCCGGTTCCGGACGATCCCCGCGTCGCCCAGGAGGCGCTCCACGTCCTCGGGGCCGAACCGCGCGACCACGGCCGGCTCGAAGCCGCCGAACGCCGCCCGGAAGGCCGGTCGCTTCCGCAGGATCGTGGACCACGACAGGCCCGCCTGGAAGGACTCGAGGCCGAGACGCTCGAAGAGCTCCTGGTCGCCGTGGACCGGCAGGCCCCACTCGTCGTCGTGGTAGGCGGCCATCAGGGGGTCGATCCGCTGCTCGCCCACGGCCCACCAGCAGCGCGGCAGGTCGGGGTCCGGTCTGGCGGCGTCCATGGGACGGCTACTGTACCGCGGGCACGCTCCCGGCCCCGACCGCCGACCGGACGATCGAGGTGATGGCTCGATCCGAGACGACCGTGCTGACCGTAGCCCGGTCGCCCGTGGCGGGGTCGTGCGCCCCGGGTCTCCGGTCCTTCCGGGGCGTAGTCTTGGCGCCATGACGGGCCGGATCTACCTGGGTCACGGGGCGAGCGGCGGCCCCGAGACCATGGTCCCCTGGATCGAGGCGCTCCGGGAACG
>DATHYZ010000180.1:0-2090 GCA_035458865.1 Candidatus Limnocylindrales bacterium | reverse complement strand
TGGAGGTCGCCCGCCAGCTCGGGCTCGACGTCATCGTCCACCGGCAGAACCTGGGTTACGGCGGCAACCAGAAGACCTGCTATGACGCCGCGCTCGCCGAGGGAGCCGACGTCGTGGTGATGCTCCATCCCGACTACCAGTACGACGCCACCCGGATCCCCGCCCTCGTCGAGCCGATCCTGCGTGGTGAGGCCGACCTGATGCTCGGCAGCCGGTTCCTCGGCGATCCGCTGGCCGGCGGGATGCCGCGCTGGAAGTTCGTCGCCAACCGGTTCCTGACCGGGGTCGAGAATGCAGCCTTCGGCCTCCACCTCTCCGAGTACCACACCGGTCTCCGCGCCTACAGCCGGCACCTGCTCGAGACGATCCCGTATCGCAAGTCCAGCGACGACTTCGTCTTCGACCAGGAGCTGATCGCCCAGGTCGTCGCCGCCGGGCTGCGGGACAGGATCGGCGAGATCGCCGTCCCGACGCGGTACTTCGAGGAGGCGAGCTCCGTCGGCTTCCGGCGGAGCGTGGTCTACGGGCTGTCGACCCTCCGGGTGGTCCTTCGCTACCTGCTCCACAGCCGCCGTGTCCGGCCTTCGCGCAAGCTGACGCCGAGGGAGCCGTCGCCACCAGCCGGGACCACGCAGCTCACCCACGCGGGCGACGACGGGCCGGATCGGGCCACATGACCACCCGCACGAAGCTCGTACTTCGCGCCGCGATCGGGATCGCCGTCTCGATCATCGCGATGGCGATCGCCCTGCAGGCGGTCGACCTGGGCCAGGTCGCCGACGTCCTCGGTGAGGCGGCGCCCAGCTGGATCGTCCTGATGCTCGGGCTCAACCTGCTCGACGTCGCGGTCCGCGGGTGGCGCTGGCAGCGCCTGGTCCGACCGGTCAAGACGGTGGCCTACCGGCGCATGTTCGGCTACCTGCTCATCGGCTACCTGGCGAACAACGTCCTGCCGGCTCGCCTGGGCGAGCTCGTCCGAAGCCACTACCTGGGCGACCGCGAGGGGATCAGCCGGACGACCGCCCTCGGCACGGTGGTCGTCGAGCGGGTGATCGACACGACCTTCGTCGTCCTGCTGGCGACGGGCTCGGTCCTGCTCCTGTCCGTCAGGGGGGTGCTGGCCAGCGCGGTCCTCGCCGGTCTCGCCGTCGCCGGCCTGCTCGTCCTGGGCCTCGCGGCGCTGCTGTTCGCGCATCGCCTCCCCGGCGCCGACCGGGTGCTCGCCGCCATCGATCGCTTCCCGCGGATCCGCTCGCTCGGGGCGCGGCTGCGCGAGGGCCTCGCGGTCGTCGGCCGGCCCCGCACGCTCGGCGAGGCGGTCATCCTGACGGTGGGTGCCTGGGCAGCCTCGATCCTGGCCTTCGCCGCCGCCGGCCAGGCGGTCGGCATCGAGCTCGCGATGGGGGAGGCCGCCCTGCTCTCGGCCGGCGTGGCCCTGGCGACGGTCATCCCGTCTGGCCCCGGGTACCTCGGCACCTTCGAGCTGGCAGCCGTGACGATCGCCGGATCCATCGGCGTCCCGGCCGACGAGGCGTTCGCCCTGGCGCTCCTGGTCCACGCCGGCATCCTGGCCGTGACCTCGATCGGGGGCGGCATCGCCTTCCTGCGAATCGGGATCGCCGAGGGCGCTCGAGACCGCCGGGCCGCTGAACGAGCCGGTGGGCCGGACGACGGAGGGATCCCGGAACGGCCGCCCGACGACGAGGCCGACCGGACGCCGGCCGCGGCTCGATGAGCGCCGGCCCGCACCCCGAGCTCGCCGATCCGACGAGCTGGGTGGCGGCCGCCGACCGGCTCCTCCAGGACCTGGGCTTCACCCTGGTCAACGGTGACGACCCCGCAGCGCCCGGCGGAGCGAACCTCCTCGTCGCCATCCGGTCCCAGCCGACGCTCCGGCACTTCGACCCGGAGCGGCTCGAGGGCTGGCGGTTCGACGGCCGACACGGGGTCCGGCTCCTCGTCGACGGGGAGCAGCCGGAGCCCGGGGAGCGGTCCCTCACCTGGGGTCGCATCCACATCGAGGATCGGCTTGCCGTCGGCAATGACTTCCTGTCGTTCGGCGGCCGCCTCCGGATCGCCGACCTCGACGG
>DATHYZ010000179.1:0-8656 GCA_035458865.1 Candidatus Limnocylindrales bacterium | reverse complement strand
ATGCTCTCCCGTCGCTGTCGCCGCTCGGCCGGCGCCTTGTCGATCCGCTCGATCCAGTGGTCGATGAAGGAGCGCGCCGCCAGGAGCTGCTCCTTGCGGGCCTTCCGCAGGTGATCGCGGGAATCGGACGGCAGGAAGCCGTCGAGCAGGCGCTCGAAGGGGTCCCCGGAAGCGGTCCGCTCCCGGGCCTCGAGCTCGAGCAGGCGCTCCTCGAGCGTCGCGATCCGCGCCGTCAGCTCGGCCTCGGACTCGGTCCTCGCCATCGGCTCATGCTCCTTTCTTGGCGGCTGCCTCGTCCGCGGCGGCCGCGAACTCGATCCGCAGCGTGTGGTCGTGGAAGCCCGCGCTCCGGGTCGGCGCGTCGACCAGGACCCGGGGCAGGATGAGGTTACGCCGCCAGCTGCCGACCTGGATGACCAGCTCGTCGGCGAAGCGGGTCAGGTGGACCTGCTCCTTGGAGGTGAACGGCAGCTCCAGCTCGAGGACGAACCCGTCCCCATCGCGGCGGACCGTGTAGGGCCGGCCGCGGTAGTAGAAGTCGAGCGGGTCGTCCTCCCCGAAGACCGCGCTCCCGAGGGCCCGGAGCATCCGCTCGCCCAGGACCTCCTCGTCGAAGAACGGCGCCTCCCGGACGGGGACCGGGGCGAACGCCTCGTCGACGAGCGGCCGGTAGCGCTGCTGGGCCTCGCGCCAGGCCCCGAAGTAGGACCCGGCGTCCTGGGGCAGGACGCGGTTGCAGACGACCAGGTCGGTGGGATAGCCATAGAGGTGGAAGTAGGTGAAGGAGCGCTGGGCCTCCTTGATCACCATCTTCTCGAGGTTGAGGACGATGCGGATCGACGTCCGGTCGGGGTCGGAGAGGAGCTCGTGCATGTGCTCGAGCTTGGCGAAGAGCTCCTCGCCGGCGTCGAAGATGTCGCTACCCGGCATCGGCATCCCGGTGACCCGGCCCACGATCGGGCTCGCGAGCTGGGCGATCCGGCGCTGGACCGGATAGATCTTCTCCAGCCACCAGCGGCCGGCCTCCGGCAGGCTGAGCAGGCGCAGGGTCTCACCGGTCGGGGCCGCGTCGACGACGATGAGGTCGTAGTCGCCCCGGTCGTGGTGCTCGGCGATCCAGAGGAGGCTGGCGAGCTCGTCCATGCCCGGCAGGACGCTCATCTCCTCGGCCACGACCGTGTCCAGCCCGCGCCACTGGAGGACGCTCGACACGTACGACTGGATCGTGCCCCAGTAGGTCTCGATGTTGTGGAAGACCTCGGACTCCTGGCCCCAGAGGTTCGGCGCGATCTCCGTGGGCTCCGGCCCCAGCGGCCGGTCGAACGAGTCGGCGAGGCTGTGGGCCGCGTCGGTCGACAGCACGATGGTGCGATAGCCACGCTCCGCCGCGAGCAGGCCGGTGGCGGCCGCGACGCTCGTCTTGCCGACGCCGCCCTTGCCCGTGTAGACGATGATCCGGGTCACCCCCGAATCCTACGCCTCCCGGGCCGGATGACCTTCGCGCACCAGGTCCACGAACGGCCCGATGCGCCCGGTCAGCTCCTCGGCGGTCCGCCGGAACGCAGCCAGCTTCAGGTCGTCGCCGCCTTCGACCTCGGCGGGATCCTCGAGCCCCCAGTGGAGCCGGACGCCGGGCCCCGGGAACACGGGGCAGCTCTGACGGGCCCGATCGCAGACGGTGATGACGTAGTCGAACGGCCGGCCCAGGTACGTCTCCACCGACTCGCTGCGGGCGCCGGACCAGTCGATCCCGTGCTCGGCGAGGACCCGCACCGCGTACGGGTTGATCCCCTTGGGCTCGGTGCCGGCCGAGAAGGCGGCGAAGGCCGGCCCGCCGATCCGGCCGAGGAGCGCCTCGGCCATCTGGCTCCGGGCCGAGTTGCCGGTGCAGACGAAGAGGACCCGGGTGGGCGAGGCGGCGGTCGGCATGGCTCGACGGTACACCCTGGCTGGTCGCTCGGCTGGCGGCCGGCGGTCGGGCCACTCGACCCCGCGGAAGGGGCCGGACGGCGGCAGGATATCTCAGCCTGGCGTGAGATGTTGACGCAGTACCGAGCCCACTGGTCCATCCCGGCCGAGGATCGACGTGCAACGCCTGCTGACACGCCTCGAGGACTTCCGCCTCCTGCCCATCTTCGTCGTCGCGAGCATGGGCATCGGGATCGCCATCGGGAACGCCCTCGACATCTCGGACTTCGTCCTGACGCCCCCGATCGACGCCATCAAGTCCATCGCCGCCGGGACCTTCGACCCGAACGTCGCCAACGCGATCAGCCTGGGCGTCCCGATCGGCCTCTTCGCGATGATGTACCCGGCGATGACCAACGTCCGGCTCGGCGAGGTCGGCCAGGCGCTGCGGTCGCCCCGCCAGCTCGGCGTGGTGCTGGTCGCGAACTACCTGGTCGCGCCGTTCCTGATGCTCGCCCTGGCCAACGTCTTCGTCGGCGACCCGGAGCTGCGGACCGGGCTCATCCTGTACGGGCTGGCCCCGTGCATCGCGATGGTCATCATCTTCACGTACCTGGCCAAGGGCAACGTGCCGATGGCCCTCGTCTTCGTCGCCCTCAACTCGGTCGTCCAGATGATGCTCATCCCGGTCTACGCCCGGCTGCTCATCGGGGACGTCGCCTTCGACGTGTGGGTGGTCGCCCAGAGCGTCGTCCTCTACCTGGGCCTGCCGCTGCTGGCCGGCGTCCTGACCCGCCAGGCGGTCGTCCGGCGCGGCGGAGAGGCGGCGATGGAGCGGCTCAAGCCGGGTCTCAGCGCCCTCTCGATCATCGGCCTGCTGTTCACGCTCATCGTGATGTTCGCGCTCAAGGGCGACCTCATCCTGGAGCGCCCGGCGATCGTCCTCGAGATGGCGATCCCGATGACGATCTTCTTCGCGGTCATGTTCTTCGCCGTGTTCGCCATCGGCTGGCGGCTGCGGTTCGCCTACCGGGACGCCGTGGCGATCGCCTTCAACTCGACCGGCCGTGACTTCGAGATCGCCATCGCCATCGCCATCACGGCGTTCTCGCCGACCGTCGCCCTGGCGACCGTGGTCGGCCCGCTCATCGAGGTGCCCGTGATGCTCTTCTTCGTCTGGGCGGCGATGCGGCTGGCCCCGCGTTGGTTCGGCGTGGACCCGCGGGCCGAGCCCGCGCCGGGCGAACCCGACGGAGCGGGGAGGCCCCCGGCCGTGGCGTCCGTGGAGCCGGTCCGATGAGGGCCACGCTGCCCGTGGTCGCTGAGCCACGCCTGGGACTTGCCGCGCCGGACGTCGCCGATGCCGTGGCGGCCGCGGGCCTGCTGGCCGACCCGATCCGGGCCGGGATCCTGCGGATGCTGGCCGACGGCCCGCATTGCGTGTGCGAGATGGCCGCGGCCCTGGGGGCCCGGGACAACGCCGTCAGCAACCACCTCGCCCGCCTGCGTGCCGCCGGCCTGGTGCGCGCCAGCCGCCATGACGCGAACGCCCGGTTCCTCTACTACGAGCGGGATGAGCGGGCCGTCGCCCGGCTGACCGCCTCGCTGGGCACCGTCCTGGGCTGAGCCGAACCTCGGCCCGTGTGTCGTCCGGCCGGACCGGCCGGACCGAGGCGCTCGGCGAGTCGACCGGCGAGCACGCGGGCCTCCTCGAGGGCGCCCACGGCCTGCCACTCGAGGAGGAGCTCGAGCGACGCCACCGCGCCCACCCAGGGCAGCCAGGCCAGCGGGACGTCGAGTCGAGCCGCGCCGGGGCAACGCTGTCGGCCGTCGGGGCGGGCGGCATGCCCTGCGAGGCCCAGTCGAGGTACGTCATCCCGGGCGCAGGAGCGAAGTGTGCGCGGATGTCCCGCCCCATGACCCCAGTGCAGGGAGGAGGCCGGGGCCGGATCAGCGGATGGCGCCCACCGGCTGCTCGGCGACCCCGACGGCGACCTCCTCGGCGCGCGCCTCGGCGCCGCGCTCGATGATGTCGATGTACAGGTTCTCCTCCGCGAGGTGGACCTTCATCAGCGCATAGAGCGAGAAGACGACGCGCCGGACGGCCATCGCCTTGCCGAGGGAGTGCCGCGCATCCCTCACCCCCGGATGGAGCTCCGAGTACTCGGCCGCGAGCTGACGGATCCGTGCATGCTCCCGCCGCAGTGGGGTCATCGAGTGGCGGTTCTGCATCAACCGCTCCAGCTCCGGGAAGACGACCGGCTCGGCCGCATCCATGTGCGGGATGAGGACCCCGCCGAGGAACTCGTCCAGGGCCTCGAGCCGCGGCCGCAGCTCCTCCTCGGGAGCCACGAGGAGCATGTCCCCGAGCTCGGGCATCCGATCGACCTGGCCGACCATCTCGTCGTGCTGGGCATGAGCGGCGTGGGCGGTCGTCATGACGACCCTCCGGGCTGGCCGGCCGACGCGGTCATGGCAGTGGCGCGAGCGCGTCGGCCGAGGCGCTCGCGGATGCCGGGGACGGGCTCGAGAGGGACAGCGATCGGAGACCGGGGGCTCGCCGACCGCTTCACGGCGGCGTGCCGTCGGGGCCGGTGCCGGGACCGACTTCGGCGGCCCGGGCGGCGATCCCACCGAGGCGGGCGAGGCGCCGGATCAGGACCTCGCGCATGAGGCCGCAGGCGGCCAGGATCTCCGGGTCGGTCAGGCGGTAGCTGACCGCGCGACCGGCCCGGTCGGCCGTGACGAGGCCGGCGGCCCGCATCGCGGCAAGGTGCTGGGAGGTCGTCGACTGGCTCAGACCGAGCTCCCGGGCGAGGTCCCCGACGCCGATGGGGCCGCGCCCCAGGACGTGGATCAGCCGGAGCCGATGGCCACTCGCCAGGGTGCGGAGGATCGACGCCTGGATCGCGTCGATGTCGTCGACCGAACCGAACATGGCTCACCCGCGCTGCGCCGGGCGCTACCTGCGTCCAGTGGTCATATTCATGCACCTTGCATGTGTCGTCCCGGGCCGACGGTCACGATCGGCGGCCCGGGCGGCCCGTTCGGTCCGGGGCAGGACGGACCGAGGGGGGTGGCGCCGGCGGATCCGCTGGCGGCAGGGAGGGCCCGGCGGGCGAGCGCCGCCGGGCGAGTCTCAGGCTCCCGCGCCGACGAGCGCCTGGGCGATCCCGACCGCCCCGACCGCGTCCTCCCCGTAGCCGTCGGCGCCGATCTCGTCGGCCCAGGCCTTGGTCACCGGGGCGCCCCCGACCATGACCTTCACGCCGGGCCGGAGGCCCGCCGTGGCCAGCGCCTCGACGACCGTCCGCTGGCCGGTCATGGTCGTGGTCAGGAGGGCCGAGACGCCGATCAGGTCCGCACCGACCTCCTTGGCCTTCTCCACGAACTGCTCCGGCGAGACGTCGACGCCGAGGTCGTGGACCTCGAAGCCGTTGGCGGTCAGCATCATCCCGACGAGGTTCTTGCCGATCTCGTGGATGTCGCCCTGGACGGTGCCGATGACGACCCGGCCGGCGATCTTCCGCTGGGACGCGCGGGCGATCATCTCCGGCTCCAGGACGGCGATCGCGGTCTGCATCGCCCGGGCGGCGAGCATCATGTCGGGCAGGAACAGGTCGCCGCAGCGGAACTGCTCGCCCACGTGGCGGATCCCCGGCACGAACGCCTCGTCGATCGCCACGAGCGGGTCGATGCCCTCGGCGAGGGCCTGCTCCGCGAGCTTGCCGGCCGCGGTCGCGTCGCCGTCGATGACGCTCTGGCGCATCGCATCGAAGAGTTCCTGGGTCATGGGTGCTGCCTCCTGGGCTGGGGCCGGGCGACGATGGCTCGGCCGGGGTCACCGTGGGGGATAGGGTTCACGTCATCGCGACCGCCGGGCTCCGGGCGGTCGCCTCCGCGCTCCGTGCGCCGAGCTCCTGGTCGGCCTCCGCCAGGACCCGGTCGAGCTCGATCGCCGTCGCCTCGGGGAGCGGGTCGGCCGGCGGCGCCTCGATGATCTCTCGGACCCGGTCGCGCGCCCGGTCGTACATGGACGGCGAGCCGGACCCCAGCCAGGCTTCGCGCGACAGCCGCCCCAGGAGCCCGGGAAGGTAGAACTCGCCGCTCCGGGCCGCCCGACGGGTCGTCTCGCTGACCAGGAAGTCCCCGCTCGGCCCGGCGGCGACGATCTCGTCGAACAGGCCGGCGTCCGGTCCGGTCGCCATCCCATCGAAGAGCCGCTCGCACAGGTGGGCCAGCTCGTTGTCCACGAGGATCTGCTCGAGGACCAGGGTCTGGTCGCCGTCGATCTCGCCGAACCCGACGACGATCGACGAGCCGGCCGACAGCGGCGGCAGCATCGTCATCAGCTTGTCGATGATGGCCTCGGCACCGACGTCGTGGGCGTCGGAGGCACAGCCGGACGAGGTGGTGGGCAGTCCGTAGGAGTGGCCCATCGTCGTCAGGACCGCCGACTGGATCCCCGCCTCCGGCGTGCCGCCGAGGAAGCCACCGGTGCGGAAGTCCATCGACGCGACGCAGCTGCTGTAGATCGTCGGGCGGCCGGGGTGGGCGAGCTGGAAGACGACGATCGACGACAGCGCCTCGGCATTGGCGAGGCTGACGTTGGCGAAGAGGCCCGCCGGGCCGGTCGAGCCGGCGATCGGCATCGGCATGAGCATGACCGGCAGGTCGAGGTCGCCGAGGTCGAGGTAGGCGTCGAGCATCGGTCCGTCATGGGTCAGCGGGGCGACCGGGCAGTAGACGACCGAGGCCGGGTGACGTTCGCGGACGGCCGCCTCCCCACCGAAGACCACCCGCAGGACCTCGGCCAGGAACGGTGCCTGTGCCCTGGTGTGCAGCTCGTGCTGGCCGTGCTTGGCGCAGGCCCGGAGCATCGTCGCGAACTCGTGGAGCGGCCGCGAGGCGCTCGGCATGTCCGAGGCGGCCACCGGCGGCCAGGCCAGGACCCCCATGTCGGCCGCCCCGAAGACCCGGCAGCCCAGCTCCACGTCGCGCCGGGTGCCGTAGCGCCGCTCGCCGGTCTCGAAGTCCCGGGCGAAGGCCGCCGTCCCGTCCAGGCCGTAGCGCGTGACGGGCGACGGCAGCGGGTAGTCGTGCCGTGGGTCGCGGGCGCCGAGGACGACCGACGTGGGCGCCGACGCGAGCGCGGACTCGACGAGCGATCGCGGGATCCGCGCGATGCCCGTCTCCCGGTCCACGCGGGCGCCGGCAGCCTCGAGCAACGGGAGTGCCCGCTCCCCGTGGAACCGGACGCCGATCTCGTCCAGGATCCGCAGGCTCTGCTCGTGGACCCGGTCGCGATCCGCCTCCGAGAGGAACGTCGCCTGATACCGCATCGTCATCCGACCCCGGGCGGGGTCGCTCCGCTTCGCGCCGCCTGCTCGATCCGTTCGAGCTCGCGGACCGTCGCCTCGTCGAGCGGGAGCGGCCGGTGGCCGGCGATCGTGGTCTCGATGACCGCGCGGATCTCGTCCATGAGGTCCGGTCGACCGTCGGCGTCCCAGCGCTCGAAGGCGTCGTGGACACCCATCCTGTCGATGGACCACTCGCCGCGGCGGACCGCGTCCCGCGTGGCGGTCCGGGCGATGAAGTCGCCGCCGGGTCCGGCATCCGCGATCGCGGCCTCGACCGGCTCGAGGGCGAGGTCCTGGATGCCCCGGTGAAGCCGCTCGCAGCGCCGGAACACCTCGAGGTCGATCATCAGCTGCTCCAGGCTCAGGATCGTCGAGCCGCTGAGGCAGCCCGGCCCGACGAGGATGTCCGGCCAGGCGAGTGCGGGCAGCACCCAGTTGGTCGCCCGTTCGTAGGCCGCCTGGACCCCGGGGACGTGAGCGTCGCTGCCACCCGACGAGGCCATGACCGGCAGCCCGTAGCCGCGGGCGACCTCCGTCACCGCGGCACCTAGGAGGGCGTGCTCGACCGGCCCGCCCACCCAGCGGCCGGAGCGGGGGTCCATGACCGCGAGGGCCGGTGCATAGATGAACGGCGTGCCCGGCGCGGCCGACTGGACCAGGCTCAGCATCGCCAGGACCTCGGCGTTGCCCAGGACGATCGTGTCGAGCAGCCCGACCGGGGCGGTCAGGCCCATGATCGGCATCGGCATGACGGCGATCGGGATGTCCCAGCCGAGGGTCGCCAGGTAGGCATCCGTGTCAGGTCCCTCGAGGACCAGGGGCGAGAGCGGACAGACGAGGAACGAGTACGGATGGGCCCGGCGGACGCCCTCGCGCCCGCCGAAGACCGTGCCCAGGACCTCCAGCAGCCAGCCGGTCGCCGCCGGGTCGAGCGTCCCGTCCTGGATGTGCTTCGAGAAGAGGCCGAGCGCCTCGGTCAGATGGCCCACGGCGGCGGCCGGCGAGTCGTCGGCGACGCCGCCCTCGACCGTGCGCCAGTACACGCCCACGGCGTCGGTGGCATCGATGAGCCGGGTCGCCCGTTCCCAGTCTCCGTGTTCGGCGACACGGAGGTCGCCGGTGACCGGATCGATGACGTGGACCGCCTCACCGTCGATGCAGAGCGTCGTGTGCCCATCGTTCATCGGCAGCGACCAGTCGGGTCGGCGCCCGCCCAGGGAGAACCGCTTCGGCGCCGCGGCGAGCGATCGCTCGACGAGCTCGGCCGGGAAGCGGACCCGGCGGCTGTCCTCGTCGACCCGGGCGCCCGCCTCCGCCAGGATGGCCCGAGCGCGGGCCGAGTCGACGCGCAACCCGGTCGTCCCGAGCACCGTCAGCGTGCGTTCGTG
>DATHYZ010000178.1:0-2009 GCA_035458865.1 Candidatus Limnocylindrales bacterium | reverse complement strand
ATGCTGCGCAGCGTCCATTTCGGGATCTGATAGCGAGCGGCCAGGTCGGGGATCTCGAGGTCGTCGGCCCACAGCGCCACCGCCCAATCGGCGAACAGCCGGAAAAAGGACTCGCCGGTGCGGGCCTCGACGTTCTCGACCCCCTGCTCGGGCGCCTGCGCCAGTCCGCGGATGAAGAAATCGCCGTACTGCTCGGCCAGCCAGCGCAGGAAGAGCCAGGCGGCGCCGCGCTCGCCGAGTGTGCCGTTCCCGTCGACGACCGTCAGCGAGCTGGCGCTCGGGTCCTCGAGGAATTGGAAGGCGCGCCCGAAGTTAGTCGCATAGAGGTTATCGGCGGCGGTGATATCGCCGGCGGCGTCCGCCTCGTCACCACCCAACTCCTCGGCCATGTGAGCCAACCCCTCGCTCAGCCAAAGCTCCTCGAGGACGCTGAGGCGGTTGACGAAGACCTTGAAGTTGAAGTTGATCATGTGCTCGGTCTCATGGATCATGACGCCGGGCAGGACCTGGTTGACGAACGTGCGGCTCCGCGGGTCACTGAAGTCGCCATCGGGGTCCGGGACCAGCCCGTAGAACAGCTCGCCGTCGTTGGAGAACTGGCAGTCGCTACAGTTTGGCGTACTGGGGTCGAACAGATCGAGCCCGAAGAAGAAGCCGACGACGATGCCCTCCGAACCTTCCGGCGTCAGGCCGTTCACCGTCGGCGACAGCAGGATGATCACCTGGTCGTTGTTGTCCACATCGCTCGGCTCGCCAAAGAAGTCGACGTCGGACTCGTAGAGGATGTGGTCGTAGAGGTCGCCGAGCCTCTGGATATCGGACTCGGTCAGGCCCTGGGCCGGCGCGGCGTCATCGACGTAGAGCAAGCTATGGACGCCCACGTACTCGAGCGTCGCGGTGACGCGGTCGAAATCGGCGGCGCCGAGATCCCCGTCCAGCGAGTCGAGGTTGTTGATCACCCAGAACTGCCGCGTCGAACCCACCTGCGGCTGGGCGAACAGCTGGGCCGTCCGGGCCGGTCTTGGAGCCACAGCGCGCCCGCGGGCCAGCAGCCGCTGCTCGAAGGCGCGCAGTCGCGTATCGAGGCTCGATCTCACGGACGGCTGGAAGCCGTCGACCGGCTGGAAGGCCACGCCGCTGGCCCCGAGCGTCACCTGGAAGTTGCCGTCGTTCTCGAACTCGGCACTGAGGGCGACGAGCAGGTACTTGGCGGTGCCGCCGTCGGCCGGCAACAGGGCGCAGTCCACCTCGCTGGAGCCCTGCATGACCAAGACCTGGCCGACTTGGAAGGGCTCGGCCGGCACGGAGACGGTGAGGCTCCGGGTAGCGCTGGAGAAGCCATCGACCCGCAGCCGCACGTCGACCGCGCGGGTGCCCGGGCAGGCGCCGACCGGTGCGGGAACGACCGTGGCGAGGGTGGCGGGCGAGCCGTCCTGGCGCTCGGCGATCACGCCGGCGACCCCGTCGAAGAGCACCTCGACGGGCATCCCGGGCTCGAGATCGCTGACGATCACGTCGATCGTATCGTCGGGGGCGACGGTGCCGGCCGGCAGCGACTGGATCGCCGGCGCCGGCAGTGAGGTCAAGGAACCGATGAAGACGGGATCGAGACCGGCGACGCTGGCCCGCACCTGGTGGTCGCCGGCGCTGCCCAGGACGAGCCGCGTCGACGCCCGGCCGTCCTCATCCGTCACCGCGGACCCGCGGGTCGGCTCTCCGTTCCCCTGGGTCACGCTCCAGCTCAAGGAGACGCCCTTCTCGCCGGCGCCCGTGTCGAGCCGGCGCACCGTCACGACCATTGGCTCGGGGAGCACGGTGCGCGCGATGCCGCTCTGACCGCTGCCGGAGACGGCGACCAGCTCGTATTGGTCGGGGTCGAGCCCGGTGCTGCCGTCACCGTCGCCGCAGGCGGCCGCTAGAGCGAAGGCCGCGACCAGCGCGAGAGGCCTGATTGTCCTTAAGGTCATCGTATTCCTCGTCATCGGAGCATTTCGAGTCGCGCTAAGATA
>DATHYZ010000177.1:0-2429 GCA_035458865.1 Candidatus Limnocylindrales bacterium | reverse complement strand
CCCGTACTCCTTGGCCGTCCGGACGATGACGGCCCGGACGACGTCGCCCTTCTTGACCGGCGCGTTCGGCATGGCCGACTTGACGGCCGCGATGATCACGTCGCCGACCTCGGCGGTCGTCTTCCGGCTGCGGCCCATGATCCGGATGCACTCGATCGTCTTGGCGCCGGTGTTGTCGGCGACCTTGACGCGACTCGCGGCCTGGATCATTCGCCGCCCTCCGGCGACGACCCCTCGGCCTCGGCGGCCGCCTGGGCATCATCCTCGGAGTCGCGGACGCGGCCCGGGTGCGCCATGGCATGGATGACCTCGGTCGTCTCGGCCTCCTCGGCCACGATCTCGCCGGTCACCTCGCCCGCACGCGCCAGGACTCGGACCAGGCGCCAGCGCTTGGTCGCCGAGAGCGGTCGCGACTCCTCGATGAGGACGGTGTCGCCCAGGCGAGCCTCGTTGAGCTCATCGTGGGCCTTGAACTTCGTCGAGAGGCGGATGACCCGCTTGTAGAGGCGGTGGCGGGCCAGGCGCTCGACGGCGACGACGATGGTCTTGTCCATCTTGTCGCTGACGACGCGGCCGACCTTCGTCTTCCGCTTGCTCTCGACGTCTGTGGTGGTCGTCATCGCGTGATCTCCCGTCACGCCGTCTTCGCGCGCTCGCGCAGGCGCTCGCGCTGGACGGTCAGGATCCGCGCGATCCTTCGCCGCGTCTGCGGGATCGTGCTGTAGTCCTTGAGCTGTCGAGTAGAGAGGGCGAACCGGTCCGCCCAGAGGTCCTGCTTGGCCTTCGAGAGCTCCTCGTCGAGCTCCTTGTCGGAGAGCGCACGGACCTTATCGATGTCCATCGGCGACCTCCCGATGTCCTTCCTTGACGACGACGCGCGTCGCCACGGGGAGCTTGTGGCTGGCGAGCCGCATGGCCTCGCGGGCCTGGGCCTCGTCGACGCCCGCCATCTCGAACAGGATCCGGCCGGGCTTGACGACCGCGACCCAGTGATCGGGAGCGCCCTTGCCCGAGCCCATCCGGGTCTCGGCAGGCTTCTTGGTGGCCGGCTTGTCCGGGAAGATCCGGATCCAGATCTTGCCGCCTCGGCGGACCGACCGGGTCATCGCCCGGCGGGCTGCCTCGATCTGGCGGCTGGTGATCCAGGCCGGCTCGGTCGTGGCCAGCCCGTACTCGCCGAAGGCGACGGAGTGGCCGCCCTTGGCAAGGCCGGACATGCGGCCGCGCATGACCTTGCGGTGCTTGACTCGTCGGGGCATCAGCATGGATCAGGCCCCTCCGGCCGCCGGGGTGTTCGCCACCGGCGGGGTGCCGCGCTCGACGGCGTGGTCACCGCGGTAGATCCAGACCTTCACGCCGATCCGACCATAGGTCGTGTGCGCGTGGACCTGGCCGTAGCTGATGTCGGCGCGGAGCGTCCCCAGCGGGATGCGACCCTCGCGGTCCCACTCGCGACGGCCCATCTCGGATCCGCCGAGGCGGCCCGAGACGGCGACCCGGACGCCCTTGGCGCCGGCCTTCATCGAGCGCTGGATCGACTGCTTGATCGCCTTTCGGAAGGCGATCCGGCGCGACAGCTGCCCGGCGATGTTGGCCGCCACCAGCTGGGCGTCCAGCTCCGGCTGGCGGATCTCGCGGATCTCGAGCTTGACCTTGCGCTGGGAGAGCGCCCCCAGCTGCTGGCGCAGGAGCTCAACGTTCGCTCCGCCCTTGCCGATGACGATGCCCGGCTTGGCGGTGTGGACGGTAACGGTCACGTGGTTGATGCCGCGCTCGATCTCGACCTGGCTGACCGAGGCATTGGCCAGCCGCCGATCGAGGAGCTGGCGGATGGCCAGATCCTCCTTGAGCAGGTCGGTGTATTCCTTGTCGGCGTACCACTTGGCCGTCCAGGTCCGGGTGGTGCCCAGCCGGAATCCGTAGGGGTGGACCTTGTGACCCACGGCTAGCCCTCCTGATCCCCGACGACCACGGTGATGTGGGTCATCGGCTTGTGGATCGGAAAGGCCCGACCCTGGGCTCGTGGCCGCCAGCGCTTGATCGTGGGGCCCTCGTCGGCGCGAGCCTCGAGGACGACCAGGTCGTCGACGGACAGGTTGTGGTTGTTCTCGGCGTTCGCCGCGGCGCTCTGGAGCACCTTGGCGACGTCTCGAGCGGCGTGCTGCGGCATGAACCGAAGGAGGGCGGACGCCTCCTCGACCCGCTTGCCCTGGATCACCTGGGTGACCAGGCGGGCCTTGCGGGTGGAGCCGCGGACGTACTTGGCGGTGGCTTGGACACGCACGGGTCTTCCGCTCCTACCTGACGCCGGCCCGGCGGTCGGCGTCCTTGCCGTGCCCGCGGTACGTGCGAGTGGGCGCGAACTCGCCGAGCCGGTGGCCGACCATGTTCTCGGTGACGTAGACGGGCACGTGCTTGCGGCCGTTGTA
>DATHYZ010000176.1:0-9175 GCA_035458865.1 Candidatus Limnocylindrales bacterium | reverse complement strand
TGCCGCGGTCGAACGGAGGTGATCGGCGGTGAGTGCACGCCAGGGCGACCGGGGAGCGACCTCCGTCGGCGGCGACGGCCCGGACTCCGCCCCCAGGTCCTCGCCATCGAGCAGGGTCCGCACCATGCGCATGGCGGTCCGTCCATCGGCGAGCGCGTGATGGATCACGACGAGCAGGACGACCGGTCCTCCTACCGTCCCGCTGATGAACCACATCCGCCACAGTGGGCGGCTCCGCTCGAGCGGGGATGCGACGAGCCGCTCGACGAGCGACAACAGCGCCGCCTCATCCCCGGGTGGTGGCAGGTCGATGGCGGTGACATGCCGCTCGATCCCGAACGCCGGGTCGTCGACCCAGGTGGGCCCGCCCGCGAGCGGTCCCGGGTAGTGGACGATCCGGCGCAGCTCCGGCACGTGTACCAGGCGGCGATCGATGGCCCGTCGGATGGCATCGATGGGCAGGCGGCCCTCCGCGTCGAGCAGGCCTCGGCCACCGAGGACGGCGAGGACACCCATCTGGAGCGGTCGATCGGACCGTTCGACCCGGAGGCAGTGCTGGTCGTAGGCGGTCAGCCGGCGGATCGGCGACCGCCGATCCGGACGGCGTCGCTCAGAGGCGTCCATCCCAGAGCGTCCGCTCCGAGGCCCGAGGGTCGTCCACGACCCGGGAGACCACGTCGAAGCGCATCGTGGCCCGTCGCGCCTCGTCGTATCGATCCCAGCCCGGGCGGCCGGTCGCCGCGAAGCGGACCCAGGCCCCATGCATCGCGGCGGCCAGCTCCTGGGGTGGCGCCTCACCCAGGAGAGCTCCCTGCATCTGCCGCGGCCCAAGGTCGAGGGTGTCGAACACGAACGGGAGCTCCAGGGCGTGGCAGGCCCCGAACGCGCCACCGAAGGCAGGCGACGGCCAGGCGAACTCGTAGACGTACGTGCCGGCTGCCGATGGCGCATGGGCATCCGCCAGGCGTTGGGCCGGGATGCGGCACCACCAGTCCGACTGGATGGCGGCGAGGAGCTCGCCGGGGCTGGCTCCCGGCAGGAGCTCCCGGTACGCAGCGACCCGGGCGGTGTCGAGACCGAAGGCCAGCGCGGTCTCGTACCCGTGGACCTGGACCGGGCCGGTGAGCCCGGCGTCGGTCACCCGGTCGATCGAGCCGTTGACCACGGTGAAGAGACGCCAGTCGTCGGCGTTCCAGCCCACGATGACATCGACGTCGGATCCGGCTCCGGCGGCGATCCGGTCGATCGGACGTTCCGGGAGCACGTCTCCGTCCACGACCGGCTGCCACGGGAGCGCGCTCGCGATGACATCGACATCCCAGCGATCCGGGTCGGGGGACGACTGCATCTCGGCCTTCAGCTCCAGCCCCGCAGCGAGCAGTCGGTCCGCTGGCACCGAGGCCAGCCCGGCGAGGCTGGCTTCGACGCCGAGTCGTTCGGCCAGCCGGATGCCGATGCGTCGGGCTGTCGTCGCGGGTACGACGCGGTGAGCCGCTCCGCTCTGGCAGATCGCCCGCCGGAAGAGCCCCTCGGCTCGGGGCATCGCGAGCAGTGAGCCGACGCTCATCGCTCCCGCCGACTCGCCGAAGATCGTCACCGTGTCAGGGTCGCCGCCGAACGCCGGGATGGTGTCGCGGACCCACTCGAG
This sequence comes from Candidatus Limnocylindrales bacterium, assembly GCA_035458865.1. Taxonomy (GTDB): domain Bacteria; phylum Chloroflexota; class Limnocylindria; order Limnocylindrales; family CSP1-4; genus DATHYZ01. The sequence continues at coordinate 7,527 of DATHYZ010000176.1, read as the reverse complement.
AGCGGCGATCTGGTCGCGCAGCCCCAGGTTCGCGTACCCATCGTCGACGAACGCGAACCCCTCGGGTCCGACGCGGTAGTTGATGGTGACGCAGACGACCCCGTCGCGAGCGAACCGACCGCCGTCGTAGCTCGCGCCGCTGCCGACCTCGAACATGCCGCCGGGGATCCAGACCATCACCGGCAGGCCGCCCGCGGCGGGATCGGGCGTCCAGACGTTGAGGTTCAGGCAGTCCTGGCCGGGCGTGGCCGGGTCCCAGACCATCGCGGCGGCCGGGTCGTCGGCCGGTGGCTTGGGCTGCGGCGGCTCGGGTCCGAACTCGAGCGCATCGAGGACGCCGGACCAGGGCTCGACCGGTCGCGGCGGCCGCAGCCGCCCAGGGCCGAAGGGTGGGCGGGCGTAGGGGATGCCGAGGAAGCGGTGGACCCCGCCCGCGTGCAGTCCCCGGACGCGGCCGGCTGCCGTCGTGACGACGGTGGTGCTCCCCTCGTGCGGGGCCGTGGCGATCATCGCGACATCCTCCTTCGCGACCCGATGACGACGTAGGTCGCCGGGGCGGGTCGGATCATGGGGCGCGAGGGGTGGGACCGAAACGTCGGCCCTTCCGGCATCAGGCGATCGGTACGGGTGCCGTGGGGGCAGCCGAGGCGACGGCTGCCCTCGGAGGGGAGGTCTCCGCTCGCTCCCGGATGCCCAGGAGCTGCTTCCTGGTCATCAGGAAGTGACCGACGTCGACCAGGGGGCGGACGATCACGGTCGCAGGGCCGGGCGTCGAGCGCGTCCGGAACCGCTCCAGCAACCGGGTGCGCATGCCGTCCACCGGTTCCAGGACGAACGCCCAGCTGACCGTGAAGGACCGCATGTTCGCGTCGCTCAGCAGGCCGGCGAGCTTGAGACCCGGCCCCGGGTCGTTGGATCCATCGGAGCCATCGGCCTGGCTCGGTGCCTGGGCCACCTGGTCATCGCCGTACAGCACGAGTGCGTGCCCTGGCACCAGCACGTCCACCCGGAAGCCCATCCCGGGGGCGAACGGGACCATCGCGCCGACCTCCAGGGCCTGGAGCTCGGGCAGGACCTCCTGGGCGCTGTGACCGAGCATATCGATCGAGTCATAGCTGTACCAGCCGCCGCGGCCATAGCCCATCTGCAGCAGCCACGGCCAGATCCGCTCCGCCGGCGCATCGATCGTGATCGCCATGGTCTCGTTGTAGTCGGCGTCCGGGACGAGCTCGTCACCCGGGAGCGGACGGGACGCTTCGTCCGGGTCGGCCAGCCAGCTCCGGCGCCACGGCGCGTACCCGAACCGGTACGCCGCCACGGCCGCCGCGGTCAGCGCGGACAGGCCGAGGATCCACCTTGGCACGGGAACCACCTCCGGGCTGGATGCTGCTCCTGCCGGGGCGGCTACCCAAGAGCCGAAGGTCGGCCCGACGCGAGCCGCTCTGCCGTCGGAGCGTCGCCATCCGGCCCGCCCCGACCCGAAGGGCCCAGCAGCGCTGGCGCCCGTGGCCGATGATTGCCGCATGGGGAAGACTCCGACCGTCGTCGTGATCGGCACGCTGGATACCAAGGGACCGGAACACGCCTTCGTCCGGGACCGGCTCCGCGAGAGCGGCGTCGAGGTGATCCTGGTCGACGTCGGCGTCCTGGACGGCCCCAGCGTCGAGCCGGACGTGTCCGCCGAGACCGTGGCGGCCGCGGCGGGCACGACCCTCGACGAGATCCGGGCCGCCGGGCTGGCGGGAGGCCACCGCGCGATCGTCCTCGAGGCCATGGCGAGGGGGGCCTCCGCGCTGGTGGCCCGCTGGCGAGCGGAAGGCCGCTGCGACGGCGTCATGGGGCTGGGTGGGAGCGGCGGGTCGGCGATCATCTCGGCCGTCCTCCGGTCGCTCCCGGTCGGCGTGCCCAAGCTGCTCGTCTCCACGATGAGCTCCGGCGACATGCGACCGTACGTCGGCACGAGCGATATCACGGTCGTGAACCCGGTGACCGACATCTCCGGGCTGAACCGGGTCTCGCGGCGGGTGCTGACGAACGCGGCGAACGCCATGAGCGGCATGGTCCGGGCCGCCGAGGCGCACTCGCATGCGGAGTCGCCGCTCGTCGCCGTGTCGATGATGGGCGTCACCACGCAGGGCGCCCAGGCCGTCCAGGCTCTTCTCGAGGAGGCTGGCTTCGAGACGATCGTCTTCCATGCGAACGGGGCCGGGGGGATCGCCATGGAGGAGCTGGTCGCGGGAGGCGGAGTGGACGGGGTGGTCGACCTCACGACGAATGAGCTCACCTCCGAGCTCTACGGCGGCATCCTGTCGGCCGGGCCGACGCGCCTCACCACCGCCGGTCGCCGCGGCCTGCCCCAAGTGGTCGCCCCAGGGGCGCTCGAGGTCGTCAACTTCGGCCCCAGGGCGACCGTTCCCGAGCGCTTTGCCGGTCCCGACCGACCCACCGTCATCCACAGCGACGTTGTCACGTCCGTCCGCACGAATGCCGCGGAGGCCGCCGAGATCGGTGGGCGCTTCGCGGAGCGCGTGAACGAGAGCGCGGGCCCGACCGCGGTCCTCCTGCCGCTGGGCGGCTGCTCGTCCTTCTCTCGGCCCGGCGGCCCGTTCGCCGATCCGGACGCCGATGCCGCCCTATTCAGGGCCATCCGCGCCGGCCTCCGCACCGACATCGGCTGCGAGGACGTCGACGCCAACCTCAACGACCCGGCCTTCGCGGCCGCGGTCAGCCGGAGGTTCCTGCAGCTCTGGGATGCCGCGCGGGGGGAGGGGCGTCGGGGAGGATGATCCGGGCGGGTCCGCGCGTCTGCCCCGAGGCGGGCCGAACGGACCACGGGAACGGGCCCGCCGTCCCGGTACCGGCCGGCCGGCGCTGGGCACGCTGAAGAGGTCGACCGGACCCCGACCGCAGGGAGCGCAGGGATGACCCAGACGACCGAGCCGACCCTCCAGGTGAACGGGGCTGCGCGCCCGCTCGCCGGTGCCGCCGAGCGGCGGCTCATCGACGTCCTCCGGGACGACCTGGGCCTGACCGGTACGAAGGAGGGCTGCGACGACGGCTCCTGCGGGACCTGCTCGGTGATCATGGACGGCCGACTCGTCCGCGCCTGCCGGGTGCCGGCCGGGGAGGCACTCGGTCGATCCGTCACCACCATCGAGGGCCTGGGCACTCCCGACGAGCCACACCCGCTCCAGGCCGCCTTCGCCGAGGCCGACGCGGTCCAGTGCGGGTTCTGCACGCCCGGGATGATCGTCGCTGCGGCGCAGCTCCTGGACCGGGATCCCGAGCCGAGCCGGGACGCCATCGGACGCTGGCTGGGCAGCAACCTCTGCCGCTGCACCGGCTACGCCAGCATCGTCGACGCCGTCGCCTGGGTCGCCGGGGGTCGATCCGGTCCAGCACGCCCGGGCACGGCAGTCGGCGAGACGATCCGTCGCGATGCGCTCGAGAAGGCGTGCGGCGTCGCCCGGTACGCCGCGGACCTGACCGCACCCGGGATGCTGCACGCACGGGTCCTCCGCAGTCCGCATCATCACGCTGACGTCCGCCGCCTCGATGTCGAGCAGGCGAGACGGGCCCCCGGGATCGTCGCCGTCCTCACCGTCGAGGACGTTCCCGGCGAGCGAACGTATGGCCGCAAGCTCAAGGACCAGCCCGTCCTCGTCGACGGGCGCGTGCGCCAGGTGGGCGACCCCGTCGCCCTGGTCGTCGCGACGACGGCCCAGGCCGCCGAGGCGGCCCTCTCCCTCGTCGACGTGGAGTACGAGCCGCTCGAGGCCGTGCTGGACCCGGAGGCCGCGCTCGCGGCGGACGCTCCGCGGGTGCACCCCGGGGGGAACCTCCTGGCGGAGCAGTCACTCCTCGTGGGTGACGCCACGGCCGCGCTGGCTTCAGCTGCCGCCGTCGTCGAGGGCACCTTCACGACCCCGTGGAACGAGCACGCCTACCTGGAGCCCGAGGCGGCCCTGGCCGCCTGGGATGGGGACACGCTCGTGCTCCGGATCGGCACCCAGTACCCGCACTACCACCACGCGGAGGTCGCCAGGGTGCTCGGCCTGCCGACGGAGCGGGTCCGCGTCGCGCCATCGGTGAGCGGCGGGGCGTTCGGTGGCAAGACCGACATCTCCTGCCAGTGCCTGGCGGCGCTGGCGACCGCCCACACGGGACGACCGGTCCGCATCGTCTACGACCGGGCCGAGTCATTCGCCACGACGACGAAGCGCCACCCGTACCGGATCGGCGGGCGGATCGGCGCGGCCGCGGACGGCACGCTCCTGGCCCTCCAGCTCGAGATGCTCGCCGACACCGGCGCCTACGCTTCCTTCGGCCCGGGCCTCATGGTCAAGACCTTCGCTTCCGCGACCGGTCCGTATCGGTGGCCGGCCGTCGAGCTCCGCGGACGGGTCGCCCACACCAACAACCCGACGGCCGGCTGCATGCGCGGTCCCGGTACGACGCAGGTCGCGTTCGCCCTCGAGGCCCTCATCGACCAGCTCGCCGGGACTCTGGGCCTCGACCCCCTGGAGCTGCGGGCGGCGAATCGGCTGCGGCGCGGGGACCGACTGCCGTCAGGACAGATCCTGGATCTCGACCCCGCCTACCCGGCGACGCTCGACGCGATCAGGCCCTATCTCGCTGCCGCCCGGACGACGCGGGACGCCATGCCCGACGAAGCGCGCCGTCGGCGCGGGGTTGGCGTGGCCTCCATCTGGTACGGCATCGGGGGTGGGGGAGGGGGACCGGTGCCCGGCCAGGACCCCGCGCTGACCGTTGGGCGCGGCCCGGGCCGCGCCACCGTCGAGCTCCTCGGGGACGGTTCGGTACGGATCAGAACGGGGGCCGTCGATCTCGGCCAGGGCACCGCGACGGCGCTGGCCCGGATCGCCGCCGGGGAGCTCGGGCTGCCCATCGAGCGAGTCGTCGTCGAGACGGGGGACACGGGCACCTGTCCCGACGCCGGACCGACCGTCGGCAGCCGTGTGACCTACTTCGTCGGCAACGCGGTCCGGGACGCAGCTGGGGACCTTCGCGAGGCGATCCTCGGCACCGCCGGAAGGATCCTGGCACGACCGGTGGACGAGCTCGTCGTCGGCGGCGGGGGTGTCGGCGTCCTCGCCAGCGCGGCGGCCAGGGCGGCCGACGTGGCGGGGAGCGAGGTCTCCCTCGTCGACGTCGCCCGGGCGCGGCTCGAGGCCGGGCATGCCCTGGCCTTCGAGGGGGCCTTCGATCCGGTGCTTCCCGCGTTCGACGCTCGGACTGGGCTCGGCGAGCCCTATGCGATGTACGTCACCGGAACGCAGCTGGCCGAGGTCGAGGTGGATCTGGCGACCGGGGCCGTCGACGTCCTCCGGATCGTCGCGGCACACGACGTCGGCGAGCCAGCCTTCGAGGCAGGGGTGGTGGGCCAGATCGAGGGCGGCATCGCGATGGGCATCGGGTTCGCGCTCCACGAATCGTTCGTGCCCGGCGCGACCCGCGGCTTCAAGGACTACCGGATCCCGAGGACGCGGGATATGCCGGAGATGGTCACGATCCTGGTCGACGACCCCGAGGCCCCGGACGATCAGCGGCACAAGGGCGTCGCCGAGTGCTCGAACATGGTCGCCGCGCCGGCCATCGTCAATGCCATCGCGGATGCGACCGGGTGTCGGGTCCGCGACCTCCCGGTGCGACTGGGCCCGCAGGACCTCACCTGACGCCGCCGCCGTCGGCCGGATGCGCAGCGTCGGTCGCCGGATCGAGCGGGCTCAGGGTCCCGGCGGCCCGATCTCCTCCTGGAGGTCGATGAGCGGCTGCTGGCTGACCTGGAGGAACCCGCGACGCGGGCGATCGAGATCGACGATCAGGGTGATCACGGCTCCCAGGACGACCACCAGGACGACAGCACCGAGAAGGCTTCGCTTGCGGGTCAGCCCGGCGCTGAAGCCGACCATGCCCAGCGTCACCGCCGCGCCGACGATGAGCAGCAGGAGGACGGTCTCGGGCACCCGCGCGTAGATGACCGCCGCGACCCGGGTCTCGTGGAGGTCGATCGTCTCGTTGAGCGATTCGATGAACAGCCCAAGGCTCACCGAGTCGGGCTCGTCACGCACGAGGGCCTCCGCAACGGCCCAGAGCTCTGCGTGGATCTGGGTCGACCGCTCGAAGCCCTGCACCAGCTCGGCTCGGTCGGTGCCGATCCGGAGGGGGACGTATTCGCGGAGCAGCTCGCGGATGGTCGACGACGACGGTTCCGGCAGGTACCCCGCCCGCAGATACGTGGTGCCGATCGAGTTCGCCTCGTCCAGGACCAGGCTCCGCCGAGTGTCGAAGCGGTCCGACGCCATGCCCATCGTGACGGCAAGAAGGAATGCCAGGAGCGCCAGGAGCGAGCCGACGAGCATGGCCGTCGGTCCCTCCTTCTCATCGGGCGTCCGCTCCTGCCACCAGCGGCCGACGCGGAAGCCGATCTCGAAGACTGCCAGGGTGATGACAGCGAAGGCGACGAAGACCAGGACGACAGGGAGCGGGTCGAGCAACTGCTGCACGTCGGCCATGCGATGCGATCCTCGCGGTGGCCCGGCAGTGGCCGGGTCCGGGCGCGGAGCGTAGCGCCATCACCGGCGCCCTGCCGGTCCGCCGTGCGTGGATGGGCCGTGTGACGTCCACTCGGCCCATTCGGCGCGGTCCGAGCGGTCCCCCCGGGTCCCGGCAAGGACCCGGGGAACGGGTCCGGCTGGCACGGTCCGGGGCCTGCAGCAGCCCGGCACCATGACGACAGCCAAGGCGACCGAGGGACCGCGGCCCAAGGAAGCCCCCCGAGCACACCAAGTCGTCCCCCGCCGGCCCCGCCACCGCGAGCCGGAGGGTGTACTCAGGAAGGAAGGCGTCCCATGTTCGCACGCTTCAAGGTGGTCGGCCTGATCCTCGTGGTCGCCGGCTTCGTCTTCGTCGGCGTCGGTGGCTACACGTACGTCAAGACCCAGGAGGGCGCACAGGCGCTCCAGGCGTTCAGCTCCGCGCAGAGCGTCAAGCTGAACTACAACGACGAAGGCAAGCTCGTCGATCGCGGCGAGACCGAGAACGCCGCGCGGATCATGGCCCTCCTGACCGAGGACTGGGGCTACACGGTCAACGCCTCCGAGCTCGACCCGAAGGACCCGGTCGTCAACACGGCCTCCGAGTACATGTACCAGATGGCGACGATCGCCTACCACACGCTCCACGGCACGCAGACGGTCGTGCTGCCCGAGACCGTCGACTACGAGGGCACCACCTACGCGGCGGGCACCTACGAAGTCCCGGTCGAAGGGCGCTACTGGACGGGCTTCGACCGCCAGCACCCCCTCGAGGGGAAGGTCCGCGAGCAGGCCTGGAGCGGCACGGCTCACGCGCTCATCGCGGAGCTGGGTGTCGGCAGCGTCACCGCCTCGGCCCTCACGATGGGGCTCGGCATCGCGGCCATCGCAGCCCTGCTGGGGCTCACCCTCATCGTGACCGGCGTGGGCGTGGTCTGGGCGGCACGCCCGGCCACGGCCGAGGAGCGGG
>DATHYZ010000175.1:0-2627 GCA_035458865.1 Candidatus Limnocylindrales bacterium | reverse complement strand
GGTGCTCCGGTACCGGCTGTACGAGATCGACCGGCTCATCAGCCGGACGATCGGCTGGGCCATCGTGACGGGCGTGCTCGTCGGGACGTTCGCCCTGTTGATCCTCGGGCTCCAGGCGGTCGTCGAGCCGCTCACCGGCGGGAACACGCTCGCGATCGCCGGCTCCACCCTCGTCGTGGCGGCCCTCTTCAACCCGGTCCGGACCCGGGTCCAGCGGGCGGTCGACCGACGGTTCGACCGGAGCCGGTATGACGGGGAGCGGCTCCTTGCCGCCTTCGGCGAGCGGCTGCGCGACGAGGTCGACCTCACGACGATCAGCGCCGATGTCCTCGCCACCGTCGATGCCGCGGTCCGACCCACCGCCGCCGGCCTCTGGCTGCGGGAGCGATCGGGGGGCGGGACGTGAGGGCGCTGGGAGTGAACGAGCGTGCGGCGCTCTGGATCGCATCGACCGCGATGGTGCTGCTCCTGCTGGCCGGCACGGCCATCCTCGCCGTCATCTGGCCGCCCCTACGGCAGCCCACGTGGGGGTTCACCGGCTTCTCCGGCCTCCTGGCGGCGGCCGTCGGCCTCATGGGAGGGGTCATCGTGTACCGCCGGCGGGGCAACCGCGTGGGCTGGGTCCTGCTCCTCGTCGGCCTGATGAGCGCGATCCAGTTCGTGGTGGACCTGGCCCCACTCCTGGTCATCCACCTGGGCGGCGCGGGCACGCCGGCCGAGACATGGGCGAGCTGGCTCTCGAACGCGATCTGGGTGCCGTCGGTCTCGCTGATCGGCTACCTGTTGCTGATCTACCCGGACGGGCGCCCGCCCGACGGACGGTGGTCGGCGCTCGGTCCGCTGCTCGTCGTGATCGCGATCCTGACCCTGGTGACGATCCTGGCGACCCCCGGCGACCTGCGGAACTACCCGGGTATCGCCAACCCGACGGGCCTGCCCGGTCTCCCCGAGACCCTCGTCGCCGTCGTCTACCCCATCTACATGGCGACGCTCTGCGCCGCGGCGCTCTCCCTGGTCTTCCGCTGGCGCCAGGCCCCGCCCGTCGTCCGAGCCCAGCTGAAGTGGCTCGCCCTTGCCGGGATCCCGTTCGTGATCGCGACCAGCCTGTCGGTCGCCTCGCGGGAGGCCCAGCTCGTGGCGATCCTCTGCGGCGGCCTGGTACCGGTGGCCATCGCGATCGCGATCCTGCGCGACCGCCTGTACGAGATCGACCGCGTCATCAGCCGGTCGATCGGGTGGGCGATCGTGACGGGGCTGCTGGTCGGCACCTTCGCCGTGTTGATCCTTGCCCTCCAGGCGGTGCTCGAACCGCTGACCGGGGGGAACACCCTCGCGATCGCCACGTCCACCCTGATCGTCGCCGCGCTCTTCAACCCGGTCCGGACCCGGGTCCAGCGGGCGGTCGACCGACGCTTCGACCGGGCCCGGCTTGATGGGGAGCGCCTGGTCGAGGCCTTCGCCGAGCGCCTGCGAGATGAGGTGGACCTCACGACGATCTCCGCCGACGTCCTCGCTACCGTCGATGCCGCGGTCCGACCGACCCGTGCCGGCCTTTGGCTGCGGGAGCGCCCGGGGGGTGGGGCGTGATCAGGAGGGCGGGCCGTGGTTCCTCGACCGCCGCCGTCGAGCCAACGATCGGCTGGCCCGGGCGACTGCTGCTGATCGCCCTGCTCACTGGTGGCACGTTCATCGGGATCGCCTGGGCCTTCGACCCGTTCGCGCTCCTCTTCTGGGCCTCGTACGCGTCGGTCGCAGCCCTCCTCATCGTTCGGAGGCCCCGCAACGTCATCGGCTGGCTGTTGCTCGCGATCGCCTTCGGGTTCATCGGGACCACGTCGCGACCCGCGGTCGACCTGGCCGCGTTGGAGCAGGGCGTCGGGTCGATCGGCGACGAGCTGTGGATGTGGGTGGGCAGCTGGGCCGGCGCCGCGACCTTCATCGGCTTCTTCACGTTGATGCTCGTGTTCCCGAGCGGTCGGCTCCCTGGCGGACGCTGGCGCCGGCCGTCGATGGCGCTGGTCGCGATCGGAAGCCTCATCGTCGTCCTGGCCGCCTTCGCGCCGACCGTCACGTTCAGTCCCGACGGCGGGAGCGCCGAGATCGTCGCCCCGAACCCGGTCGCCATCCTCCCGGACCTGCCGATCTGGTCGATCGTCCCGAGCGGTGGCGCCGTGACGATCGTTCCGATCCTGGTCCTGTTGCCGATCGGCGTCGTCACGCTGGCCATGCGCTACCGACGAGCGACCGGCGCGCCGAGGCTTCAGTTGCGCTGGCTGGTCGCGGCCGTCGCCTTCATGGCCGGGGCGGTCGTGGCAGGCCTGACGATGCTGGCCGTTGCTGGCGAGGACGCATGGTTTGCGTGGGTCCCGGCGATCATCGCCTACCCGACCATCCCCGTCGCCATCGGCATCGCCGTGCTGCGGTACCGGCTGTACGAGATCGACCGGCTCATCTCCCGGACGATCGGCTGGGCCATCGTGACGGGAGTGCTCGTCGGGACGTTCGCCCTGTTGATCCTCGGGCTCCAGGCGGTCGTCGAGCCGCTCACCGGGGGGAACACCCTCGCCATCGCCGGCTCCACCCTGGTGGTCGCCGCGCTCTTCAACCCGGTCCGGACCCGGGTCCAG
>DATHYZ010000174.1:0-2194 GCA_035458865.1 Candidatus Limnocylindrales bacterium | reverse complement strand
GAACGGCACCCCGACCAGGCCGATGTCCTTCACGCGGCGAGCGTACCAGCGGCCCGAGAGGGCCCCTCCGAGCCGTGGGCAGACGGATTGCGTGCGGATGTCGCGTGCGCCTAGGCTTGGGTGAGCCGGAAGGAAGGGGGACCCATGCCGAAGTACATCAGCCTGATCGGCTGGACCGAGCAAGGCATCAAGGGCTTCCAAAGCACGGTAGCCCGAGCCGAGGCGGCCCAGGCTGCGGCGACGGCGCTCGGCGGGTCGATGGAGATCTACTGGACCGTCGGCTCGTACGACATGGTCGCGATCTCGGACTTCCCGGACCAGGACGCGGCGACCGCGTTCCTGCTCCAGGTGGGTTCGCTCGGCAACGTGCGCACCACGACCCTCGTCGCGCACACGGCGGAGGACATGGCCCGCATCATCGCCAAGGCGGGCTGAGGGCGCCTCGATGCGGTGAGGGCGGGCCGATCGGCCCGCCCTCGTTGCCGTTGGTGGAGCGAACGGCTCAGGCCGCCTTGGTCTCCCAGAAGATCTTCGAGATCTCGTCGATCGCGTCCAGGAGCTTCTGTCCCTGCGCTGGGTCCTCGGACTTCTTCGCGGCCCCGGCCTCCTTCGTGGCGGTCCAGAACAGCTCGTGGAGCTGCGGGTACTTCTCCAGGTGCTCGGGCTTGAAGTAGTCCGTCCACAGCACCCACAGGTGGTGCTTGACGAGATCGGCGCGCTCCTCCTTGATCGCGAGCGCCCGGGCGCGGAAGACCGGGTCCTCGGTGCCCTGGTACTTCTCCTGGGTCGCCTTCACCGACTCGGCCTCGATGCGGGCCTGCGCCGGGTCGTAGACACCGCACGGGAGGTCGCAGTGCGCGTGGACGACGCGACGCGGCCTGAGCGAAGCTTCGAACATGGGTCGTTCCCCTCCTTTGGACGGTCCCTCGAGTGGAACCTATCACCGAGGTCGGAAACGCGGTGGGGTGGGCTTCGCGGTGGTCGCCGCCGTGGTCGCCGCCGTGGGTGCCGTCCGCCGGTGGCGACCGTCTCGCGTCGAGGTCGGCGGCGACAGCATGACGCCGACGCTCGAGCCCGGCGACTGGGTGCTCACCGTGACCCCTCGTCGTCTCCACCGAGGCGATGTGGTCGTCGTGGATCACCCGGAGCGGGCCGGCTTCGAGATGGTGAAGCGGATCACGCGGCTCCCGGGAGAGGTTGCGCCCGACGGGTCGCTCCTTGGACCCGAGAGCTACTGGGTCGAAGGGGACAACCCGACCGGCTCGACGGACAGCCGCGCGTTCGGCTCGGTCACGCGCGATCGTGTGCTCGCCACGGCGGTGCTGGTGTACGGACCTGGCCCCCGCTGGCGGATCGTGCGTCGCGGTGACGCTAGAGGTTGACCTTCTCGCAACTGGTCCACGCGTCGGGGTCCGGACCGGGGTCGCACAGGTCCTTCCCCTCGCCGCCGTCGAGCTGGTCCTTGCCCCGGCCACCGTCCAGGATGTCTCGGTCCGCGCCGCCGAACAGCAGGTCGTTCCCGATGCCGCCGATGACCTCGTCGCGCCCCGACTGGCCTCGGATCTCGTCCTTGCCCTCGCCGCCCTTCAGGACGTTCGGCCCGGAGCTGCCCAAGATGAGGTCGGCGAAGTCGGAACCGGTCGCGTTCTCGATGCTGGTGAGGGTGTCGGCCCCGGAGCCGGTCGCGGTGCCGTCCTTCAGGCTCACCGACACCGACTTCGATGCGTGACCGAAGGCCGCCGTGTCGCGTCCGGTCCCGCCGTCGAGCGTGTCGTCGCCCTTGTGACCGTCGAGCGTGTCGCTGCCGGCGCCGCCGAAGAGCACGTTGGCCCCGGCGTCGCCGGTGAGGACGTCGTCGCCGGGCGAGCCGACGAGGTTCTCGATCGCCGAGAGCGTGTCGAGCAGACCGCCCAGCGGCTGACCGATGCCGAGCGAGAGGTCCGCGAGGATGACCTGGCCGGTCGCCGAGTAGTCGACCGTGTCGGTGCCGTCGCCGCCGTCGAGGGCCGAGCCTCCGGCCGCACCCGCGAGCGTGTCGTTGCCCGGGCCGCCGTTCACGGGGATGCTGGGGATCGCCGATCCGGTCCCGTCGCCGCCGGCGACGGACAGACGATCCGCGCCCGCGTGGCCAGCGACGGTGAAGGAGCCCACACCCACGAGCACCAGGTCGGCGTCGCCCACCGGCTCCCCGGCG
>DATHYZ010000173.1:0-2209 GCA_035458865.1 Candidatus Limnocylindrales bacterium | reverse complement strand
ACGCCCTACGGGTTCGACTCCGTCCGGCACGAGTGGTCCGGCTACGTCGTCATCGACGCCGCCGGCACCGTGCTCAGCCTGCCCGAGCGAGCGGGGCGGCTGTTCGATCTCCACTGGTCGCCCGACGGCACGCGCTTCGCCGGTTCGATGGAGACCGATCCCGGACACGAAGGTGGGGATCGGGTCGTCCGTCCCGTGGTCGTCCCGGTCGACCCATCCGCCCCGATCACGCTGCTCACCCGCGAGCCGATCGACGCCGCGATCGACGGCTGGTCGCCCGACGGTCGGTCGACGCTCCTCATCACGGGTGACGCCTTTGCCGGGAGCGCCGCGCTGCTCCTGGCCCCGGCAGACGGCAGCGGCGAACGGCGACTCGCGGAGGACGTCTGGTGGAGCGCCTGGTCGCCCGACGGTCGGGCCATCGCCGCGATGGGTTTGACCGGACTCGTCCTCGTCGATCCCGTGGACGGCCGCCAGACGGCCCTCGCCCACGAGGCGAACCGGCCCCTGGGCTGGACCCCGGACTCCGCTGCGGTCGTCTACGAGGCGCCCGGCGATCCGTGCAGCCTGTGCATCGTCTCGCCCGGTGGCGCTGGGCCCCGGCCGCTGCTCGCCGATGGCGATCTCGAGCGGTCGCTCATCGACCGCTCGCTGGTCGCCCTCGGCTGGAGAGATGCCCGGACGATGCTCGTGGCATACGATCCGACGGGACCGGCCGATCCGAACCCGACCCTGGCGGTCGAGCTCAGCGAGATCGACCTTGACGCCGGGACGCTGACGCCCATCGTCGTGGTCGAGCGGGCGATCCCGATGGACATGGCCCTCTCGCCGGATGGCTCGACCGTCGCGTTCGCGCACTTCGATGACGTCGACAGCTGGAGCACGTCGATCTGGACCCTGCGACTCGATGGCGGCTCGGCCGCTGCGCTCGCGGTCGCGCCACCCGGTGGCTCCGACAGCACCCCCTCCTGGCAGCCCACCCCGGCACCGATCGACTGGCCCGCGTTCGTCGCCCCGACACCGGAACCCCCACCTTCAAGAGCGGACGGCACCGGACGGCTGGTCGTGGACGGCGCCCATCGCCTCGACGTCGAGCTGACCGGCCAGTGCTACGAGCTGGGTGAGGAAGTCCGGATCGATCTGGCGGATGCGGCGGGGACAAGCATCCAGTTCGGGCTGAGCCCCGACGGGACGACATCGGGGCTCGTCATCAACCTCGACGGCTTCATGGCCTTTCCTGGCAAGGGCTACGAGCCGGTCGAGCCCTGGCTCGTGGTCGAGCCGGGATCGACGCCGGGCCGCGGCAGCGTGACGTTCGCCGACCTCCCGAACGCCTACGACGATGGCAGCGGCGAGACCCTGAGCGGGACGCTCGACTGGGAATGCCCAGGGTTCGGCTGATGGGTGTCGCTCGGGCGACGACCCCAGGTCCGGCCCACGCCCCCGCAGCGCCACGATCTCGCGGGCTTCATCTCCTCCGGATGGGCGTGATGGTCATGAAGTGGGTCCTGCCATCGCTACCGCTTGGCAGTGCGCATGAGCCATGTGGTATTCGTGAGCACGAACCGATCGGGGTGTAGCGCAGCCTGGTAGCGCACATGCTTTGGGAGCCGCAGGCGTGGATGCGGCGTAGGTTCGGGGGTCCCGAGCAAGAACCCCGGAGCGGTGAAGGCCCCGATTATCCTGCGGTTCGGGAGCACGATCGCCGCCGCGACCACCGTTCAGGCCCTCGGCCTCTAGACCGATATGTTCCACGACCGACACCCTGACCGCCATAGCGCGGGGGGCGCTGCGCTCGACTCCGCCCAGCCCGCCTCGCGACGAGGCGTCCCGGAGGAGGCCGACGTGCGGAGGCACGGGAGACCTGTCCGGTTCATCGGCTGCGCGGTGCTCGCGCTCCTGCTCGCGGGAGCGACCCTGCCGGTATCGGTGACGGCGACCGCCGCCGACTGGCAGATCCGCGAGGACACGACCCTGGCCAGCGACTTCGCGGGCACGATCAAGATCGTCCGCGACGGGGTGACCCTGGACTGCGACGGGTACAAGGTCACCGGTGAGGGCCACGGGCGGGGCATCGTCGTCGACAAGCGATCGAACGTCACCGTCAAGAACTGCGAGGTCGACCACTTCTCGGTCGGCATCTGGGTGTCCGGCACGACCGCCAGCACGTTCGTCGACAACTACGTCCACCACTCCATCCGCGGCCCGG
>DATHYZ010000172.1:0-2430 GCA_035458865.1 Candidatus Limnocylindrales bacterium | reverse complement strand
GACACGCGCATCGACTGGGCGAGCCAGAAGAAGGCGAGCATGAAGGTGATCACGATCGCCCCCAGGACGATGCCGATTCGATCGCTCCGTCGACCGGCACGAACGGTGCCGCGGACCCGCCGTCGCGGGATGACCGCGTCGATCGCGGCCGCCACGGCCGAGTTCGTGGCCTGCGGCGCGGCGCCAAGGCCGCCGCCCGCCCGGATGCCGGTGCTGGCCCGGATCCCCGTGCGGCGTGCGCCTTCGTAGACGGCCATCCTCAGTCGCCCATGCCGAAGCGCAGCCGGCGGGGACCGCCGTCCAACTCGTACATGCCATAGGCGTCGGCCTGCCCACGCTGCCCGAAGGCGTCGATCCGCGCGTCGAGCCAGATCTCGTCGCGTCGACGGCTCTGGTCCCGCTCGCGGACCTCGTGCATCCGACGGCCGTACGTGCGGCGTCGCGTGGCCTGGTGTCGCTTGCTCATCGGGCCTCCTCCTCTGGCTCCGGTGGGCGGGGACCCGGCGGGAGGTCCGCCGGGCGCTGGATCAAGGCCCGAGGCGCTCCGCCGCTCGGAGCCGGGCGCTTCGGGATCTGGGGTTGGCCGCGACCTCCGCGGCGGTCGGGGTCATGGATGGCCGGGTCACGAGGCGGACCCGCGGTGCTCGGCCGCAGACGCAGACGGGCAGCTCCGGCGGGCACGTGCACCCGCGCCGCTCGGCCGCGAGGAAGCGCTTGACGATGCGGTCCTCGAGCGAGTGGTAGCTGAGGACGACCAGGCGACCGCCTGGCCGGAGCAGGTCGAGCGCCGAGGCCAGGGCCTCTCGGAGCGCCTCGAGCTCATCGTTGACGGCGATCCGCAGCGCCTGGAAGACGCGGGTGGCCGGGTGGATCCGGCGGGGTCTTCCCGCCGGTGCGGGGACCGTCCGCTCCACGAGGTCGGCCAGCTCGGTGGCCGTCACCACGGGCGCCGTCCGGCGATCCCGAACGATCGCCCGGGCGATCCGCTTGGCGTGCGGCTCCTCCCCGTACCGCCGGAACAGGTCGACCAGCTGGGCCTCCTCGAGCGTCGCCAGGAGCTCGGCCGCCGGGACGCCGATGGTCGGATCGAAGCGCATGTCCAGGGGGCCGCCGGTCCGGAACCCGAAGCCGCGGTCCCCGTCCGCGAGCTGGAACGACGAGAGGCCCAGGTCGAAGAGACAGCCGTCGACGGCCGCGAACCCGGCCGCCGGCGCGACCTCGCCCAGGTGGCGGAAATTCGCCTGGCGCAGGACCAGGCGGTCGCCGAAGCGGACCAGCCGCGCTCGGACCCGGTCGATCGCCGCCGCATCGGCGTCGAGACCCAGGATCCGCCCGTCGGGGCTGGTGGCCTCCAGGATCCGCTCGGTGTGCCCACCGCCGCCGACCGTGGCATCGATCTGAAGGCTGCCGGGCTGGGGAGCGAGGGTTTCGATGACCTCCTCCGCCAGCACCGCCAGGTGCCCTTCCTTCATCACTCCTCCACGACCGGCGAACGGATCCCGAGCGGATCCTGGAAGCGCATGTGGTCAGATCCCCAGGCCGTCGAGGTGATCGGCGAGCCGGGCCGGGTCCTCGAGCTCCCGGCGGACGCCATCCCAGCGGTCCGGGGCCCAGATCTCGGCGTGGTCGCGCGATCCCACGATGACGGCGTCGCCAGCCAGATCGGCCCAGTCGCGGAGGTAGGCCGGGACGAGGACACGTCCCTGGCGGTCGAGCTCGACCTCGATCGCCCCTCCGAACAGGAAGCGCTGGAAGGCGCGGGATCCGGGGTCGGTGATGCGGAGTCCGGCCACCTTCTCGGCCAGGGCCTCCCATTCCGACCTGGGGAAGATCGCCAGGCAGCCATCGACCCAGCGGGAGACGAAGGCGCCCTCGGCGAGCGACGCACGGAAGCGAGAAGGGACGGCGATCCGTCCCTTCTCGTCCACCGAGTGCCGGTACTCGCCGGTGAACACCGTCCGGGCTTCCCCTGCTGGCGATCGGTCGCCGAGATGGCGCCGACCCTGGCGGTTCCCCACTTGGCACCACTTCGTGCCACTTCGCCGCATTCTAGCGGACGATCGGGGCGAGTCAATGCCGAATCCGCACGAGATCCGCCACGAACCGTCGGCCGGGCAGCACCGATCGGATGAGACCCGGGGTCGGCCGCTCCGGGTGGGACCGACCTGTGCCGGCAGGCGCCGGGCACGCGGTGCCCAAGGACCCGGAGCCCGTGGCTCGGGGGGCGGTGGAGCGCGGCCCCGCGGCGCCCGACGCGGCCCCGGCGTCAGGCTGCGGCCGGCGGCCGCGTCAGCGCGTGGGCGGCGGCAGGGTCAGGCGGTCACCCGGCTTGATCTGCGACGGGTCCCCGATCCAGGGGTTGAGCTCCAGGACCGTCGCGTACGGCACGCCGAACCAGTTGGCGATGCTGGACAGGTTGTCGCCCCGTCG
>DATHYZ010000171.1:0-3693 GCA_035458865.1 Candidatus Limnocylindrales bacterium | reverse complement strand
GGTCTTGGTGAGGGTGCTCCCCTCGGCGGACCAGGTTCCCCACTCCACCCTGCCAGTGCCCTCGGGGCTGACGCTGACGAGGTAGGTGCCATCGTCCCGGAAATCGATGTAGTTGACCGTGCTGATCTTCCACATCCCGGTGAGCGAGTCCGAGAGGGACGGCCCGGGAGCCCAGCCTCCGGCGGCGAGGACGGCACCGAGGGCCAGCCCCAGGACGAGCAGCGCGGCGACGCCGGCCAGGCGCCACGGGACCCGTGGCACCTCCGCCGTCCGCGTCGTGATGGTCGACATCGGGATCCACCTTTCCGGGACGCTCCAGGCAGGTCGACGTCGCGTGCGGGCCGTCCTCTCGAGGACCTGCGCGAGGAGACGCTCGGGCTCTCGGTGGGCGGCATCGGCCTCGAACCAGGCCTCGAGTCGGCGGTCGAGATCGTCGCGCGCGGTCATGCCAACCGCCTATGGGGAAGCATCGGGGCCCGGGCATCGGCCTCAAGGGCCGCCCGCATCGCGGCGGTCGCCCGGTGGAGGCGTGAACGGACCGTCCCGGGCGGGACGCCCAGGACGTCCGCCGCCTCGTCGAGCGACAGGCCCAGGTAGTAGTGGAGGACGAGGATCACCCGCTGGTCGGTTCGGAGTCGGCAGAAGCCGCGCTCGAGTTGATCGCGGTCGGCGACGCCGGGCGCCGGGTCGGGTATCCCGACCTCCAGTGGTCGGATGGCCGTCTCGACGGCCCACCGGCGTCGCTCGCGTCTGGCCTCGCGATAGCAGGAGCGGACGAGCAGCCGATGGAGCCAGGCCTCGAAGCGATCGGGATCGCGCAGGGCCGAGAGGTCGCGCCAGGCGGCGACGAGCGCCTCCTGGGTCGCATCCTCGGCCCGCCCGTCGTCACGGAGGATCAACCGGGCAGTGCTGAAGAGCCGGTCGATCGAGGCCCGTGCCAGCACGGCATACGCCTCGTGATCGCCCGCCATCGCCCGCTCGACCAGGTCCCGGTGCATCGGGCCTCCAGGTGGGCACGGCTCTTCGGACCGTGCTCACAAGGTATGGGTCTCCTCGGGTGGACACGGTTCCCGATTCGACTGCCTGGAACGATGCGGATCAGAAGCGCAGCGCCCCCCGCGCTATGGCGGTCAGGGTGCCCGTCGTGGAACTCACGAGGCAAGAGGCCGAGGGCCTGAACGGGCGGCCAGGATCGAGCAGGATCAGGCAGCGAGCGCCCAGGTGCGGTGTCAGGACACCCTTGCCTCCGTCGTAGGCGAGCTCTTCCGCGCAGCGTTCCACGTGACCCAGGCGGCGCCCATCAGCACGATGCCGACGAGGCTGATGGCGACCTGGAGTGGATCGAGCTCAACTGGTGCGAGCGCGAGGATGAGCAGTCCCGCAGCGACAGGGTCGTGGCCGTTCATCGCATCGTCCTGGCTGCACACTGACCTATCTCGACCTTGGGACGACGAGCCGGCCTGCGTGTTGCAGCCCCAGTTGCCCGGGCGCGAGCTGGTCGTCCTGGCCCCCTCGGACGCTGTGAGCCGCGTCCTTCGGCACTGGCCTCGCGGCGACACCGCGACCAGGCTTGTCCTCTGGTGGCCCGGCACCTCCAACACGTAGCCGTGCGCATGCATCTACTCGGCATGGAAGGATTCGCGCCGGACCTCGCGATCGCCGCCTCGACCGTGCGGCTGGCTGCGGCCGGCGACTCGATCGCCTTCGCGCGGATCGTCAGGGCCTGCCACGCGGACATGACCCGCGTTGCCTTCGTCGTCGGTGGCGGCGACCAGAGCATCGCCGACGACGCAGTGCAGTCGGCCTGGTCGATCGCGTGGCGCAAGCTCGGCACGCTGCGCGATCCCGAGCGACTCCGGCCGTGGCTCGTCTCCGTCGCCGCGAACGAGGCGCGCCAGCTCTGCCGTCGCCGACGCCGGTGGAACGTCATCGAGATCGACGTCGCGGAGATCGACCCGGCAGCCGGCGACCGGGCGGACGGCGATCCCGCAGAGCGAGCGCTGGAGATCGACCTCGAGCTCGCCATCCGGCACCTGTCGCCGGACGAGCGGGCGCTGCTCGCCCTGCGCTACGAGGCCGGCCTCGACTCGGCCGAGATCGCGGCGCTCGCCGGGCGGCCGGCCGCCACGATCCGCTGGCGTCTCGCGCGCATCGTCACGCGCCTCCGCAAGGAGCTCACCGATGACTGAGATCCAGCCGCTCGAAGACCGGCTCGCCGCGGCCGTGCGGTCGATCGCCGATCGTGCCGCGACCGAGGTGGATGCCGTGGCAGTCGCTGAGCGCGCGATCCAGGACCGTCCGGCGGTGGGCGAGTCCTGGCTCCGGCGTACGGTACCCGTGCCGATCGGCCTCCTGTTCCTTCTCGGGCTGTTGATCCTCGGGCTGCTCGGCGCGGTGCTCGTGTCGGGCTCTTGGTCGAGCGACCGAGTGTCCGGGCTCGCGACCTGTCCCGCCGGCAGTCGCCCCGACGAGCCCGGTCCGGCCGACCAGGCGCGGCCGCAGGGTGGCTCCGGGGCGGTGGTCGACAGGCAGTCGGGCCTGCTCGTCATGCTGGCCGCTGGCGAGCGCCGCGACGGACAGCCCGAGACCCAGATCTGGCACTTCGATCTGTGCACCAACGCGTGGCGCAAGAGCGCGGCCGTGCTGCCGGCCGAGCTGCCGCATGACGGCTACGGCGCGACATCGGTCTACGACGCCGAGTCCGACCTGATCGTCAACTTCGGTACCCGCAGGATCGTCGTCTACGACGCCGATTCGGCATCAGCCAGGATCGCCGCACGTCCGACCCAGGGGGACCGGACCCGGGCGGCCTACGACCCGGTCAGCGACCTGATCTTCGTGCTGGATGCCGGGCAGCTGTGGACGTATGACGTGGACCTCGATGCCTGGCAGGAGGTGCCCCAGACCGGCGACCTGCCACCAGCCTCGAACGAGGGCGTGC
The DNA here is from genome assembly GCA_035458865.1 of Candidatus Limnocylindrales bacterium. Classification (GTDB taxonomy): domain Bacteria; phylum Chloroflexota; class Limnocylindria; order Limnocylindrales; family CSP1-4; genus DATHYZ01. The sequence goes on along the minus strand of DATHYZ010000171.1, from coordinate 752 downwards.
TCATGGCCTATGACGCGTCCGTCCAGCGGATCGTCCTGTACCACGTTCAGCGAGGCTATGGCCAGACCTACGAGTTCGATCCGACCACGTCGGCCTGGACCCACCTCATCCTCGGCTCACGCCGGGCTGCACCTGAGATGGGCTTCTTCTACGGCGACGTGGTCGCCGGTGGGGAGATCGCCTACGACGAGGCCAACGCGCGGACGATCGTCTTCACCCGCGGTCGGGCGATCGCCTACGACGCGACGGCCCACTCCTGGCAGGTCGTATTCGACGCGCCGATGGAGGCCGACCCGCCGGTCGGCCCGGGGGATCTGTCGCAGCGGGGAGCGGCGGATCTGGCCTATGACCCCCTCAACCACCGCTCGCTGGCGATCGGCGGCCTGCGATACGTCGGAGCCGACTCGATCGAGCCCGACGACGTGATCGCCTTCGACCTGGGCACCCGTACCTGGATGGAGTTGCTCGCGCCGAGCGCCGATTGATGCAGAGGCAAGAGATGAACAGGGATCGTTCCGCCGACCGCCTGCTTGTCGGTCTGGCCACCGTCGTTCTGGTCGTCGCCGGCTGTGCGGGTGGGTCGGCGGCTGGCACGCCGACCGTCCCGACTGCGAGTGCGACCGCGGTGCCAACGCCCGCCACGAGCGCCTCCGCGACGTCCAGCCCGGCCGGCACGTCGGACAGGGTCACGTTCACGGGAACGGCAACCTTCGCACTGCCGGAGGGGCTGGACGAAACCACGGACGGGCCGT
>DATHYZ010000170.1:0-37875 GCA_035458865.1 Candidatus Limnocylindrales bacterium | reverse complement strand
ACGACGGACGAGGACAGCCTGCCGGTGAACGCATCCTTCCTTGAGCGCATCACTGACGTGGCGATCTCTGCCTTCCTGTGGGTGTTCCGGATCGTCGTCATCCTCATCGTCGTCGTCGGCTCGACCCTGACCCTCGCCAGCGGCAAGTACGGGATCGAGCAGTGGATCGACCTCATCGGCGACGGCCTCACGCTGGGCAGCATCTACGCGCTGATCGCCCTGGGCTACACGATGGTCTACGGCATCCTGCGCATGATCAACTTCGCCCACGGCGAGATCTTCATGGCCGGGATCTTCGGCGGGTACTTCACGGCCTCGGCCTTGGCGCTGTCGGGCTTCCTGAACGCGAACCCGCTGGCGAGCCTGATCGCCATCGTGCTCATGATGCTGGTGGCCGCGGGCGTCTCGACGGCCATCGCCCTGGGCGTGGAACGCATCGCCTACCGGCCGCTCCGGGGCGCGCCGCGGCTGGTCCCGCTGATCAGCGCGATCGGCGCCTCGTTCTTCCTGCAGTACACGTTCCGGGGCGTCTTCGGCCCCGGCCTCTACGCCTACCCGGAGGTGGAGATCCTGGAGGGGCAGGTCCCGATCGCCATCCTGAACATGCAGTGGGTCGATGTGCTCGTCATCGTGTCCTCGGTGCTGATGATGCTGGGCCTCTACCTGTTCGTCATGCGCACGCGGGTCGGGACTGCCATCCGGGCCGTCTCGGAGGATCGCGACGCCGCCGCCCTGATGGGCATCGACGCCAACCGGGCCATCGTCCTGACCTTCGCCATCGGTGCGGCGCTCGCCGGCGCCGCCGGCGTGCTCTACGGGCTCTCGTTCGCCTCGTTCAACTTCTTCAGCGGGTTCCTCCCGGGGCTCAAGGCCTTCACGGCCGCGGTGCTCGGCGGCATCGGGAACGTCCCGGGAGCCATGCTCGGCGGCCTCTTCCTCGGCCTCGTGGAGTCCGTCGGTCCGACGCTCTTCCTCGACGGGCTCGACGTCCCGTCACCGACCCAGCTGAAGGACGTCATCGCCTTCACGATGCTCGTCCTGGTGCTCGTGTTCCGGCCATCCGGGATCCTCGGTGAGCGCCTGGCGAGGAGCCGGGCGTGACCGCGATCGCCGCGGCCCGCTCGGAGGGTCAGGGGGCGACGCTGGCCGTCGCACGGATCGGCCTGATCGCGGCCGCCATCCAGCTCTACCTCTGCCTGGTCGGCATCGTGCCGATCTTCGACGAGCGCCCGCTCATCGCCGGGGTGCTGTCGCTCGGCGAGGCGGCGATCCTGATCACGATGTTCGGGGCCGGCTACCTGGCAGCGCAGCGTGCCGGCGAGGTGACGACGTGGCAGGCCGGCGTAGCCGGGGTCGGCGCGGGCGTCCTGTCCGGGGCCTCCCTGACGCTGATCGTGCTCGTCGGGTCGGTCGTCGACCTCCGGGCGGTCTTCATCCATGCCTCGCCCGATCTGTACGACATGCTCACCCGCGGACTCGACCTCGCCGGGTCATGGATCCCCATCGCGATCGGCGGCATCGTCGGCGGAGTGGCGGGGCTCGTGGCCCGATCCCCGGCGAGATTCCGCCGGCCGCTGCTCTGGGCGTTGGCGATGCTCGTCGCGTTCGGCCTGTTCGCGGGACTCCTCCGCACGCCGATGCTCAACAACTTCCTGGCTGGCCTCGCGCGCTTCCTGTTCGCGCCGGAAGGCCTGACGCTGATCGGGGCAGCGATCGTGTTCGTCGCCACGTTCGCGATCGTCGTCCTCGAGGCCCGACTTCGGGTGCGTCGGCGGGCCGGCGAGCTGCCGGCCGCTCGACGCCGGCAGCTCCAGCTCCCGCTGCTCCTGCTGGCGATCGTGATCGTGCTCGCGTTCCCGATCGGGTTCGGGTCGTTCTTCGCGCAGGTGATCGCGGTCGTCGCCGTCTACGTGCTGATGGGCTTCGGCCTGAACATCACGCTCGGCCTGGCTGGCCTGCTCGACCTCGGCTTCGTCGCATTCTTCGCGGTCGGCGCGTACACCGTCGCCCTGCTGACCTCGACCGGGGAGTTCGGGATCGCCGGGTGGTCCTGGTGGGCCGCCGTCCCATTCGCGGTCCTGTTCTCGATGGCCTTCGGGGCGTTCCTCGGCCTGCCGATCCTCGGCATCCGGGGCGACTACCTGGCGATCGCCACGCTCGGCTTCGGCGAGATCATCGCGATCCTCGCCCGATCGGACCTCCTGAAGCCCTGGCTGGGGGGCCCGCAGGGCATCACCAACGTCCCGAAGCCGATCGACGTGCCACCAGACAGCTTCCTAGCCGGCCCGAACCAGATCTACTACCTGGCCATCGCCGGGGCGGTGATCGTCGCGTTCGTGGCGATGCGGCTCCGGTCCTCCCGACTCGGGCGCGCCTGGATGGCCATCCGGGAGGACGAGGACGTGGCCGAGGCGCTGGGCGTGAACCTCGTCCAGACCAAGCTGCTCGCCTACATGCTGGGCGCGGCCTTCGCCGGCCTCGGCGGCGCCCTGTTCGCCGGCCTGGTCGGCGCGATGTTCCCGACCAGCATCACGCTGTTCGTCTCGATCAACGTCGTCGCCCTGCTGATCGTCGGCGGGATGGGCAGCAACCCCGGCGTCGTCCTCGGGGCCATCTTCCTGATCGGGGTGCCGGAGCTGTTCCGGGAGTTCTCCGAGTACCGATTCCTGTTCTACGGCATCGCCCTGATCGCCATGATGGTGTTCCGGCCGGAGGGCCTCCTGCCGTCGCGGGTGACCCGTCGCGAGCTCCACCGACCCGAGGAGCTCGAGGCGACCGCCCCCGAGGACCTCACCGCGGCCGCTGGCGACATGGGGGGGAGTGAGGGCTCGACTGACCCGGCCCAGGAGGCCACCCGCTGATGGCCCTCCTGACGGCGAAGACCGTGACGAAACGCTTTGGTGGCCTGGTGGCCGTCAAGACCCTCGACCTCGTGGTCGAGCAGGGCTCGATCGCCAGCGTCATCGGTCCGAACGGCGCCGGCAAGACGACCTTCTTCAACTGCGTCTCGGGCTTCTTCCGGGTCGACGAGGGCGAGATCGTCTTCGACGGTCACCCGATCCACCATCTGCGACCGGACAAGATCGCCCATCTCGGCATCGCCCGGACGTACCAGAACATCCGCCTCTTCCCCACGATGACGGCGCTCGAGAACATCCTGGTGGGGGAGCATCGCCATCTCCACTCGACGTGGATGGGGGCCGTCGTCCGGACCCCGGCCCAGCGCAACGAGGAGCGGCGAGCCGTCGAGGAGGCCCGGCGGGTGCTGCAGTTCGTCGGGCTCGCCGGCCGGGGCGACTTCCTGGCCGGAAAGCTGGCCTACGGTGACCAGCGCCGGCTGGAGATCGCCCGGGCGCTCGCCAGCAAGCCGCGACTCCTGCTGCTCGACGAGCCGACGGCGGGCATGAACCCGGTCGAGACGGAGCAGCTGACCGCGTTCATCCGCCGACTGCGGGACGAGCTCGGGATCACGATCCTCCTCATCGAGCACGAGATGCGGGTGGTCATGGGGATCTCCGAGCGGATCACCGTCCTCGACTACGGCGAGAAGATCGCCGAGGGCAACCCGAAGGAGATCCAGGCGAATGCCCGCGTGATCGAGGCGTATCTCGGACACGGGGCCGCGACCGGCGAGTCGGGATCAGGGACGCCCGAGGGCGAGACAACCTCGGGGGCTACGACATGACCGATGCCGCCACGACCGTCGATCGCGACGCCCAGGCGCCGCTGCTCGACGTCCAGGAGATCCACGCCTTCTACGGCAACATCCACGCGCTCCACGGGATCTCGCTCAACGTGCGCCAGGGGGAGATCGTCACCCTCGTCGGCGGCAACGGGGCCGGCAAGAGCACCACGCTGAACGCCATCTGCGGGATCGTGCCGCCCCGAGAGGGAGCCATCCACCTCGCCGGTGACGACCTGGTGGGCCGCCCGGCCCACGAGATCGTGGCGCGCGGGGTGACCCAGGTCCCCGAGGGACGACGCACGTTCGCGCGCCTGACCGTCAGCGAGAACCTGCAGATGGGCGCCTACGTGGTCAGGGACAAGGCCACGGTCCAGCAACGCTCCGAGGAGGTCTTCCAGCTCTTCCCCCGCCTGCGCGAGCGCCGGGACCAGGTCGCCGGGACGCTCAGCGGCGGGGAGCAGCAGATGCTGGCGATGGGCCGGGCCTTGATGTCCGGCCCCAAGCTCCTGTTGCTCGACGAGCCGTCGATGGGGCTGGCGCCGGTCCTGGTCGAGCAGATCTTCGAAACGATCAAGCGGCTGAATGACACCGGCACGACGATCCTGCTCGTCGAGCAGAACGCCCGCATGGCGCTGCAGATCGCCCACCGCGGGTACGTGATCGAGAGCGGCCGGATCGTCCTGGAGGACGAGGCGACTCGCCTTCGCGACAACGAGATGGTCAGGAAGTCGTACCTGGGCATCGCCTGATCCGGGCGGCCCCACCGCCGGAGCCCCTGGCGCCAGGGCGGACGGACGCTCCCTCGACGGACGGGATGGCCGGGCAGGACCCGATGCCGGGTCCCTTCGCGGTCAGGTGGTGACCGGCTCCTGCCAGATCTCGAAGACGGCTCGGGCCAGGACGAGCGCGCCGAGTCCCGCCACCCACAAACCCGGCGCCTGGGTGGGCATCAGTCCTGACGGGAACGAGAGGTAGTCGATCGGCCAGAAGACGATGCCGACGACCGCCATGCCGAGGATGATGAGGTACGCCGGCCAGGCGTCGATGGCGACGGACCGCCCCGCTGCGTAGGGCAGCGAGGCGAGGGCCAGGGTCAGCAGGCCGGCCAGGAAGACGAGGATCCCGCTGCCGTCGAAGGCCCGCAGCTCGGTCGTCGGGAGGTCGCTGCCACCGCCGGCCGAGAACCACGGGAGCAGGCAGGCGCCGATCAGGATCGCCGCGCCGATCAGCGCGAGTCTCCGGCCGCGGCCCAGCGGACGCCTGTGCATCGTCAGTCGGCCGCCGCGTAGACCTCGGGGCGAAGCACCCCGACGAACCGCAGGTTCTGGTACAGCTCGCCGTAGTCCAGGCCGTAGCCGATGACGAACCGGTCCGGGATCGTGAAGCCGACGTAGTCCACGGGGATCTCCACGAGACGCCGGGCCGGCTTGTCGAGCAGGGTGCAGATGCGGAGCGAGCGCGGGTTCTTGCCCCGCAGGTAGCGGAGCAGGTAGTTCAGCGTGAGGCCGGTGTCGATGATGTCCTCGACGATCAGGACGTCCTGGCCCTCGATGCTGGCCGAGAGATCCTTGAGGATGCGGACCAACCCGGTCGACTCGGTCGACGTCCCCCCGTACGACGAGACCTCCATGAGGTCGATCCTGACCGGGATGGTCAGGGCGCGCATGAGGTCGGCCATGAAGGGCAGCGAGCCCTTGAGAACGCTGACGAGGGTCAGCTCGCGGCCAGCGTAATCGGCGCCGATGCGGGCGCCGAGCTCGGCGACCTTGGCCTGGATCTCGGCCTCGGTAAGCAGCACCTCGGCGACGTCGGCCTCGAGGTCGGCGGTCCGGTTCATGTCGGGATGGCCTCGCTAGCGGATCGGGGGGAGGCGTCTGGCCGCGATCGGCGGGCGGGGCGCGGGCGGTCCGCAAGGCCGTCGGCGGGGGACGGATCGCCGGCCTCGCCGTCGGCGTGGATCGACACCGGGATGCCCAGCTGACCGTCGGTGCCGGACAGGGCGTCGGCGATGGCCAGCTTGCCGTACTTGAGCATGAGGGCCCGGAAGTCGCGCGCGTAGAAGAGCTTGACCCGGATGCCCGGATACAGCTCCCGGAGTCGTCGCAGCTTGCGGTTCTTCTTGCGGACCAGGCGCTGCTTGAGCGTGGTGAGCTCGACGAAGAGGTCCAGATCCGGCAGGTAGAAGTCCGGGCTGAAGCTCTCGAGGACATCGCCTTCCAGGCTCCAGCGGATGGGGAAGGCCCTGGGCTCGTACTCCCAGCGGACCTCGTAGAAGTCGAGGATCCGGGCCAGCTCGGCCTCGCTCGCATGGGCGAACGCAGGCGGCGATGCCGTCGGCTGGTCCACCGGGTCGACCGTCGCGGCGCGGCTCACCGATCGAGCCCCGACGCTCGGTGGTCGCGGTCCGGCGGCCCGCCCAGCAGGTCGTGCAGCCCGCCATCCCAGTCGGCGAGGAAGTCGTGCATGTCGAGGACGTCGTCGCCGTCGAAGGGAGCCGCGGCGGGGAGCGGCGCTTGGTCCGCTGGATGGACCTGCGCGAGCTCCAGGGTCTCGCCATCGGGGATGCCAGGCACCCCTGCGCCCTCCGGGATCGAGACCATCCCGAGGGTCACGGCCCCGCAGCTCCGGCAGGGCATCTCGACGAAGGCGAGGTCCTCGCGCTCGGCGAGGATCCGGGCTGACCCCGGGGCGAGGCCGTCGCCGCAGACCGTGCAAGACGCCTGCTCCAGGAGAGCGCGGAGGCGGTCATGCGGATCCATCCGCTGCAGTCTACTCGCCGCCGCTCGGATGGTCAGGCTGGGGTGTCTCGACGGTCATACCCCCGGGGAGTATGATGCGGACGTGAACGAGTCACGCGACCGAGGATCCCACCCTCGCGCCCGGACCGAGGCGGGATCGCGCAAGACGCAGCCCGGGGCCGCGCCCGGGAGCGAGGACCGTCCGGCTGGGCGCCCCTCCGAGCGGTCGGCACGTACGGCCGCCAAGGCCGGTCATGGCCACGCGGCCGGCGGCCACTTCCGGCACAGCTACTCGAAGGATCGGGCCAAGCTGATCCGCCGGCTCTCGAGGATAGAGGGGCAGGTTCGCGGGATCGCCCGGATGATCGAGCGCGAGGAGTATTGCGTCGACATCCTCCAGCAGACGGCCGCGCTCCGGGCGGCGGTCGATGGCGTGGCCCTGCTGATTCTTGAGGATCACGTCCAGGGGTGCGTCAGGACGGCCGCAGAGCAGGGTGAGGCCGAGGTGTATGCCGACGAGGTCCTCGACGTGGTCCGCCGGACCCTGGGCCGGCCGGTCCGCTCGGGCCGTCCCACCTGACGAGCCGGCGCCCGGGCGAGCCAGTGGACCGGGAGCGCCGTTCGTCCACGGCCCTCGTGTTCCGGCGGGGGTCTGACGACGGGAGTTATCCACGAATCCACCGTGAAGTCGCCGGTTCGTGGATAACCGCATTGACGGGGCCCCGGGCCTTTCGTAGCGTCCGCCATCCGCATCGAAGCCAACGGGGAGCGCGGCTCGCGAGGGGCCCAGGGGAGACCCGGCCGTGAACCGGACGAGCCGCGCAAGACCGGACACCACGGCCATCGGTGCGCAGCACGACGACGCCGGGGGCGCCGTCCCGCCGGATCCGGGACCACCGAACCGTGGGGCCGTCCGGCCAAGGACGACGCCCCCGACGCGCGTCGAGGAGCTCCCCCCGCTGCCGGCCGAGTTCGACCGGACGGTCGACGCGGGGCTCGCCTCGCTCTCGCTCGAGCTCTCGGGGACCCAACGCCGTCTGCTGGCGGACCACGCGCGGCTGCTCGTGGCCTGGACGCGGTCGGTGAACCTCACGGCGATCCGCGATCCGGAGGCCATCGCCCGGCTCCACGTCCTCGATTCGCTGGGTGGCGTGCCCCTCCTCCGACGGCTCGGTGCCGACCGCTTCCTCGACATCGGCAGCGGCGGCGGCTACCCGGGTCTCGTCCTGGCCGTGGCCACTCCGGCCGACGCCCGCCTCGTCGATTCGATCGGCAAGAAGGCCACGTTCCTCGAGACGGCCGTCGCGGCGCTCGGCCTCGGGGATCGCGTGGCGATCGACCGACGGCGCGTCGAGGACGTCGCCGTCGAGCCGTCCCAGCGAGAGCGGTGGCCGGCGGTCACGGCTCGGGCGGTCGGCAGTCTCGCGGAGCTCGTCGAGCTGGCCTTCCCGCTCCTTCGATCGGGCGGCGTCCTCCTGGCCTGGAAGCGGGACCCGGGTGCGGCCGAGCTGGGTGCCGCACGACGGGCGATGCGGGCCCTTGGCGGAGGGTCGCTCGATGTGCACCACCAGGGCCTGGCCGCGCTGCCCGGTCACGTGATCGTGGCCCTGACCAAGGCGAGCCCGACGCCCGATGGCTTCCCTCGCGATCCGGCACGACGAAAGCGACGCCCATGGTGACCGTCCGCGGGACTACACTCCGCGACGCATGCGCGTGGCGATCCTCTCTGACATCCACGCCAACCTCGTCGCGCTGGATGCCGTGCTGTCGGCGGTCGGCAGCGTCGACGAGGTCTGGCAGCTCGGTGACATCGTGGGCTACGGACCCGATCCCGACGGGGTCGTCGACCGCCTCCGGGACATCGGAGCGGTCGGCGTGCGCGGGAACCACGACGCGGCGGCGATCGGCGATCTCGAGCTCGACTGGTTCAATGCCGACGCCCGCCGGGCGGTCGAGTGGACCCGCGCGACGGCGGCCACGCGGACGTTCGAGTGGCTTCGGGCTCGACCGGAGGTGGAGGTCCGGTCCGGCGCGGCCCTGGTGCACGGGAGCTTCCGGGACCCCATCTGGGAGTACGTCACCCACGCTCCGGTAGCAGGCGCCAGCCTCGATCGCCTCGCCGACCACGGGGTCGCGGTCGGCTTCTTCGGCCACACCCACGTGCCGATCCTCTTCCGGCGGTCCGACGGGCGGGTCGAGGCCCAGGAGCCGGTCGCGGGCGTCCCGGTCCGACTCGATGATCGACCGACGCTGCTCAACCCCGGCAGCGTCGGGCAGCCCCGCGATGGAGATCCGGCCGCGAGCGCCCTGGCACTGGACCTTGGCCGGCGCGAGGTGACCTGGCTCCGCATCCCCTACGACATCCCCGCCGTCCAGGCCAGGATGCGCGACGTCGGGTTGCCAGAGCGTCTCGCCGCTCGGCTCGCGTTCGGGCTGTAGCGATGGCGATCGGCGGTCGACGGCCGCTCCAGGGACGCAAGCCGGGCGATCGGCGCGTCCGTGTCGAGCGCCCGCACTCGGCCTACTTCCGCTGGAGCGGCCCCGGGCAGCTGGTCGCCAAGCAGGCCGCCAGCGCGCCGACGACGGCGATCGGCCGGGCCTGGGCGGCCACGAGGCGCGTGATGATCGGCCGACCGCTGGCCAGCGAGGAGGAGATCACCGAGCGCCTGCCCAAGAAGAAGGCGCTGGCGATCTTCAGCTCGGACGCGATCAGCTCCTCGACGTACGCCTCCGAGGAGATCCTCCTCATCCTGGTGACGGCGGGGGCGACGGCGGTCACCTTCTCCGTGCCCATCGCGATCGGCATCGCGGCACTGCTGCTGATCGTCTCGACCTCCTACCGCCAGATCTGCCATGCCTATCCGTCGGGCGGCGGGGCCTATGCGGTCGCCAAGGCGAACATCAACATGCCGTCGGCGCTGCTGGCGGCGGCAGCGCTGCTCTTCGATTACATGATGACCGTGGCGGTCTCGATCGCCGCTGGGATCGCGGCGATCACCTCGGTGATCCCCGAGCTCATCCCGTTGCGGGTAGAGCTCGCCCTGCTGGCGATCGCCCTGCTCACCGTCGCCAACCTGCGCGGCCTCCGTGAGTCCGGCAACATCTTCGCCCTGCCGACCTACGCGTTCGTCGGCGGGGCCCTGTTGATGATCGGCCTCGGCCTGATCTCGATCGCCTCCGGCGACCCTGCTGCGTCGTTCCCGGCGCCCGACATCCAGCCTCCGCCGGGCGGATTCGAGGTCTTGACGATCGTCCTCCTCGTCCGAGCCTTCGCCTTCGGCTCGGTCGCCCTGACGGGCACCGAGGCCATCTCGAACGGCGTGCCTGCCTTCAAGCCCCCGGAGCCGACGAACGCCGCCAACACGCTCACGATCATGGCCGTCCTGCTGGGCACGATCTTCATCGGGATCTCGCTGCTGGCGGCGGCCTACGGGATGGTCCCCAGCGAGACCGAGACGCTGATCAGCCAGGTCTCCCGCACGGTGTTCGGTGACGGGCCGGTCTACATCGGCTTCCAGGCCGCGACCGCGCTGATCCTCCTGCTGGCGGCGAACACCGGCTACAACGGGGCGCCCCGCCTGGCGCAGATCCTGGCAGCCGACGGCTACCTGCCCAGGCAGTTCGCGTTCCGGGGCGACCGCCTCGCCTACTCGTGGGGGATCATCATCCTGGCGGTGACGGCCGGCATCTTCGTCGCCATCTTCGATGGCTCGGTCAACGGGCTGATCCCGTTGTACTCGGTCGGGATCTTCGCGTCCTTCACCCTCTCCCAGGCCGGGATGGTCAAGCACTGGTTCCTGGAGCACGGCCCCGGCTGGCGCTGGAAGTTCGGGGTCAACCTGCTGGGCGCGGCGGTCACGGGCGTGGTGGCGGTGATCATCATCGGCGCCAAGTTCAGCCGAGGCGCCTGGATCGTCCTGATCGCGGTCCCGCTCGTCGCCCTGCTCATGGTGGCGATCCGCCGACAGTATCGCCTCCAGGCCGCCGAGCTGGCCGTCGCAGACGAGCTCGAGATCCCAGCGCCGCACCGGGAGCAGCGGGTCATCGTCCCGGTCCCCGGCATCACCCGGGCCGTGGTCCAGGCGGTCAACTTCGGGCGCTCCATCGCGACCGATGTCCGGGCGGTCTACGTCACCGAGGATCCAGATCAGGGCGACGAGCTCCGGGAGCGCTGGGAGCGGCAGTTCCCGGACGTCCCGCTGGTGATCGTGGAATCCCCCTACCGGGCCCTGGTGGGACCGGTGGTCGCGTACCTCGACGTGCTCGACATGGCCTGGCCGCCCGACAAGGAGGCCCCGACGACGATCGTGGTCATCCCCGAGTACGTCGCCAAGCGCTGGTACGACCGCCTGCTGTACAACCAGTCCGCCCGGCGGCTGCGGGCCGCGCTCGTGGGCAGGGAGCACACGGTCATCGCCGACGTTCCCTACCGTCGTCGCCAGTAGTCGTCACCGCAGAGGAGGCGCCCGCGTGATCGGGGGCCGTCGTCCCATCCGGGGCCGCGGGCATGGGGTGCATCAGGGCTCGGCAGGGCGACTCGACGACGACCAGCGGCACATCCAACCAGTCCGCCCAGCGCCTTCGACGGGCGCTGCTCGGGCGACCACGCACGGTCGTCGTCTACGTCCCCTACCGGCGGGAGCGGGGGTCCGAGTCGTTCGTGGCGAACGAGCCAGCCGACCGGCCGAGCCCGCCGACCTGAGCCGGACCGCACCGGGTCCCGGTCGGTCCGGGAGCGCCCCCGGCGGTGGTATCGTGACGGGCGCGCGATGCCGGCCGCCGACCCCGCGGTCCGTCGCGACCATCGCCCGGAGACCCTCGCACCCGTGTTCGATCATCATCCGCCCGTCTTCCGACGGGCTGTCCTCGCGCTCGGTGGAGGGCCCGGCGACGAGCGCGTCGTCCGGCTGGCCGCCGAGGTCGCCAAGCAGGCGAAGGCGGAGCTCATCGCCGTCCACGTCGTCGAGATCGACTGGACGCTCCCGCTCGATGCGGACGTCGCCAGCACGTCGGAGGACGCCCAGCGGGTCCTCGACATGGCCGAGCTGGCCGCCGAGTCCGCCGGCTGGAAGGTCGAGTCGGTCCTGCTCCAGGCGCGCGACGTCGGGGCGGCGATCGTGGACGAGGCGACCGAGCGCGGCGCCGACCTGCTCGTGCTCGCCCTCGCCTACCGGCGCCGGTTCGGCGGCGATTTCGCGATCGGGCGGACCATCCCCTACGCCCTCAAGAACGCTCCCTGCATGGTCTGGATCGTCCGGGAGCCGATGCCCGAGGAGGTGGCATGAGGACCGTCATCATCGGGTGCGGCCGAACGGGGGCCGTCCTCGCGGAGACCTTCGAGTCGCTCGGTCACGAGGTGACGGTGCTCGACACCAACACTCGAGCCTTCGACCGCCTGCCGTCATCCTTCCGTGGTGGCACCGTCCGGGGCGACGGCACCGACGAGGACGTCCTCCGACGGGCCGGCGTCACCGACGCCGACCTGCTCCTCGCGCTGACCGAGGGCGACAACCGCAACATCATGGCGGGCCAGCTGGCGACCGAGGTCCTGGGCGTCAAGCGGGTCATCGTAAAGGTCAACGACCCGGTCCGAGCGGATGCCTACGCCGCCCTGGGCGTGGCGACGATCTGCCGGACCAACCTGATGGAAGATGCCATCCTGACCTTCATCGGCGAGCCGGCCAGGCACCTGACCGGGGTCCGCGCTCCGACGGGCACGCACCCCGGCGGCGACCACCACGAAACCGGGGCCACGGCGCCCACGACGGAGGCCTGAGCGATGTTCGTCATCGTCGTCGGCGGCGGCAAGGTCGGCTACTACCTCACGAAGGAGCTGATCGAGTCCGGCCACGAGGTCGTCCTCATGGAGAAGGACCGCGGCCGCGCCGACCAGATCACCGACGAGATCGGCTCCGTCGTCATCCCGCACGACGGCTGCGAGGGCGCCTACCTCGCCGAGGCCGGCGCCAGTCGGGCCGACATCGTGGCCGCCGTCACCGGCGACGACGAGGACAACCTCGTCATCTGCCAGATGGCCAAGCACCACTTCGACGTCCCCCGGACGATCGCCCGGGTCAACAACCCCAAGAACGAGGAGCTGTTCCGCCATCTCGGGGTCGACGAGATCAACAGCCCCACGCGGATGATCCTCGCATCCATCGAGCAGGACATCCCGGTCCACGAGCTGCTCCACCTGGCCGCCCTCGGCGAGGGCGAGCTCGAGATCATCGAGGCGCATCTGCAGGAGGGATCACCGGCCATCGGCAGGGCGTCGGGAGACCTGGCGATCCCGGAGGGATGCTCCCTCTTCGCCGTGATCCGGGAAGGCTCCGCCGTGCCGCTCCGTGCAGACACCGTCCTCGAGGACGGCGACAAGGTCATCGCCATCGGCCGCGCCGACTGCGAGGCGCAGCTCAAGGCGCAGCTCATCGGAGAGCCGTCGGAGGACGTCGTCGGGATCTGAGCCGGTCCACCCAGCGAGCAGGAGCCGTGTCCCGGCATCAGGAAGCGTGCCTGTCGAGCGTGAAGGTATCTTGACAACGTGATTGTCAAGGTTCTAGGATGTGACATGTCCGCCGGATGGGCCGGCGGACCATCGCATGTCACCATCCGACCGGAGGTATTCCGACGATGACCCTGATCCGTCGTCCGTCTCCCTTCAGCGACCTTCTCACGCTCCGCCAGGCCATGGACCGGGCGTTCGAGGACAGCTTCCTGCGTTCCCCGTTCTGGACGACCACCGCGCCCGAAGGGGGCGCCATCCCGCTCGACATCACGTCGACCCCCGACGCCCTCGTCGTCGAGGCCTCCATGCCCGGAGTCCGACCCGAGGACGTGGACATCACCGTCGAGAGCGGCACGCTGACGATCAGCGGAACCTTCGAGGCCTCGCGCTCGACCGAGGAGGGCGACCAGCTCATCCGTGAGCTGCGGCGCGGCACCTTCACGCGCGCGATCAGCCTCCCGCAGGGCCTCGAGCCGGATCAGGCGGAGGCCACCTTCGAGAACGGCGTGCTGCGCCTGCGGCTGCCGAAGGCCGAGCAGGTGAAGCCACGTCAGATCAAGATCTCCGCCGCTCCCACGACCGAGGCCGTCGCGGTCCCGACGGGCAGCGAGCAGAGCTGAGCGGATGGCGATCCGTCGGCTCGATCGCGATCCGACCCGGCCGGTCTATGTGATCAGCGTCGCCGCGAGCATGGTCCGCGTCCACCCCCGGACGCTCCGGATCTACGAGGACGAGGGCCTGCTCGCCCCGGCGCGGACACCGACGAACATCCGCCTCTACAGCGAGAACGACATCCGGCGGGTCCTCTGGATCCGCCACCTGACCCAGGACCGAGGCGTCAACCTCGCCGGCATCCGACTGCTGTTCGAGCTCGAGGAGCGGCTGGGCAAACGCATCCTCGAGGTCCTCTACGACGAAGGGACCCGGGGGACGGGCGCCGACCGAGCCGACGCCGACCGGCGCGATCCCTCGGGCTGAGGCCCGCCCCACCCCGACACGACCACGAGAACCCATGAACCCTCGAACCAGGAGAACCTGATGGCAAAGCGAGCGTCCGGATCGGACGAGACGAAGCGGCCCGTCGTGCCTGCGCGGCGCGAGCTGCCGCTGGTCGCCCTGCGGGAGACCGTCATCTTCCCGGAGATGATCGTGCCGCTCCAGGTCGGCCGCGACAAGAGCGTCAATGCCCTGAACGCCGCCGTCGCCGACGGGGGTCCGATCGCGCTCGTCACCCAGCGCCACGCCGAGCAGGAGGACATCACCTCGCCCGACGAGCTGTACGAGGTCGGGACGCTGGCGAAGATCGCCCAGGTCGTCCAGCTCCAGGACGGGACCGTCCGGGCGATCGTCCAGGGACAGGGTCGGCTGCGGGTCCACGGGTTCGCCCAGGTCGAACCGTACCTGCGGGCCGTCGTCGAGGAGGTGGATGAGCCGGCCGTCAGCGGCGTCGAGATCCAGGCGCTCATGCGGACCGTCCAGGGCCAGATCGAGCAGTACGTGGCCAATGGGGCTCCGGTCCCGCCCGAGGCCGCCGTCGCCGCACGGAACATCGCCGAGCCGGGCCTGCTCGCCGACATGGTCGCCTACAGCCCGGACATGTCCACCGAGCAGCGCCAGGAGCTCCTCGAGACGATCGACGTCATCGAGCGCCTCAAGCTCGTGTCGGGCTTCCTTGCCCGCCAGGTCGAGATCCTCGAGCTCAAGGGGAAGATCCAGAGCGAGGTCAAGTCCGAGATGGACAAGACCCAGCGGGAGTACATCCTCCGCGAGCAGCTCAAGGCCATCCAGCGCGAGCTCGGGGAGGAGGACCCCCAGCAGGCCGAGATCAGCGAGCTCCGCGACAAGGTCGAGAGCGCCGGCATGCCTGACGAGGTGAAGGCCCGAGCGCTCAAGGAGATCGACCGGATGTCACGCATCCCCTCGGCGTCGCCCGAGGTCGGTGTCATCCGGACCTACGTCGACTGGCTCGTGGGGCTGCCCTGGAACGTCTCCACCGACGACCAGCTCGACATCCGCCGCGCCGCCGAGATCCTCGAGGAGGACCACTACGGCCTCGAGAAGATCAAGGAGCGGATCCTCGAGTACCTCGCGGTGCGCACCCTGGCCGACACCATCCGCAGCCCCATCCTGGCCCTCATCGGCCCGCCCGGCGTCGGCAAGACGTCGCTCGGCAAGAGCATCGCCCGGGCCATGGGCCGCAAGTTCGTCCGCATGAGCCTCGGCGGCATCCACGACGAGGCCGAGATCCGGGGCCACCGACGCACCTACATCGGGGCGCTCCCGGGCCGGATCATCCAGAACATCAAGACGGCCGGCTCGAACAACCCGGTCTTCATGCTCGACGAGATCGACAAGATCGGGATGGACTTCCGGGGCGACCCCTCGTCGGCCCTGCTCGAGGTCCTCGACCCGGAGCAGAACAACACCTTCCAGGACAACTACCTCGAGGTCCCGTTCGACCTGAGCCGGGTCCTCTTCATCGCCACCGGCAACCTCACCGACCCGATCCCGGCCGCCCTCCGCGACCGGATGGAGATCATCCAGCTGCCCGGCTACACGCAGCAGGAGAAGATCGAGATCGGCAAGCGGTTCCTGATCCCCAAGCAGATGGAGAACCACGGTCTCAAGCCGAAGCACATCGAGATCACCGACGAGACGATGACCGAGCTCGTCCAGGCCTACACCAAGGAGGCCGGTGTCCGGAACCTCGAGCGCGAGATCGCCAACATCATGCGCAAGGTCGCCCGCGCGGTGGCCGAGGGCCGGAAGAGGAAGACGGTCGTCGACCGGCGCAAGCTCGTCGAGTACCTGGGTCCGCCGCGCTTCGACTACGGCGAGCTCGAGCCCGAGGACCAGACCGGCTCCGCGACCGGCCTCGTCGTGACCGAGGTGGGGGGCGATATCGTCGCCGTCGAGGTCACGAGGATGGAAGGCAAGGAGGACTTCATCCTCACCGGCCAGCTCGGCGACGTCATGCGGGAGTCAGCCCGCGCCGGCCTGTCCTGGATCCGGGCGAACGCCGACCGGCTCGGGATCACCCGCGAGCAGTTCGAGAAGAACACCCTCCACATCCACGTGCCGGCCGGCGCCATCCCGAAGGACGGCCCGTCAGCGGGCATCACGATGGTGACCGCCATGGTCTCCGCCTTCGCCGGGATCCCGGTCCGCAAGGACGTGGCCATGACGGGCGAGATCACCCTTCGCGGACGGGTCCTTCCGATCGGTGGGCTCAAGAGCAAGATCCTCGCGGCTCACCTCTCGGGCGCCAAGACCGTCATCCTGCCGCGCAAGAACGAGAAGGACCTCCGCGACATCCCCGAGGAGATCCGCAAGCAGATGCGGCTGGTCCTCGTCGATTCGATGGACCAGGTCCTCGAGGCGGCCCTGCGTCGTCGGCCACGCCCGCTGACCAAGAGCTCGGGGCCGAGCAGCACCGAGGAGCCGTCGAGCGACGCTCCGGGTCCGCGCAGCCAGGGGGGTCGACGACCCTCCTTCCCGCCGACGGACCAGCCCCCGGTGGTCGTCCAGGGCGGCTGATCGCACTTGGAGTTCAAGGACTACTACGCGACCCTCGGCGTCCCCCGGACGGCCGGCCAGGCCGACATCAAGAAGGCCTTCCGCAAGCTCGCCCGGGAGTCGCACCCTGACCGCCATCCGGGAGATGCGAACGCCGAGCGCCGCTTCAAGGACATCAACGAGGCCAACGAGGTCCTCTCGGACCCGGAGAAGCGCAAGCTCTACGATCAGCTCGGGTCGAACTGGGAGACCTACGCTCGGGCGGGCGCCGGGGCAGGGGCGGGCGCGGGCGCCGGATCCCCGTTCGGTGGCGCCGGCTTCGGCGGCTTCCCCGGTGGCATCCGCTACGAGTTCCGCACGGGCGGCGACGCGTCCGAGTTCAGCGACTTCTTCAACATGTTCTTCGGTGGCGCGGCCGAGGGCTTCGACGCCGGTCGGCGGGGGACCGACCAGGGTCCAGGCCGACGCGGCCGGTCGGGCGACACCGCGGGGCTCGGCTTCGAGGACATCCTGGCGGGCATGGGCCTGGGCGAACGGTCGGCGACCGACCGCCGGCCCCTGACGCGCAGGCCCGGCCCGATCGAGGCCGAGGCCGAGATCACCCTCGAGGAGGCCTTCCACGGGACCAAGCGGCTCGTGGAGGTGGACGGCCGGCGCCTGGAGGTGTCGATCCCGAAGGGTGTCACCACCGGCAGCCGCGTCCGCCTGAAGGGGCAGGCTCCCGGCGGCCGCGACCTCGTCGTGGTCGTGCGCGTGGCACCGCACCCAGCGTTCACCCGCAAGGGCCGTGACCTCGAGTGCGAGCTCCCGGTCAGCCTGGCCGAAGCCCTCCTCGGCGGCCAGGTCCCGGTCACCACGCTCAAGGGTCGGGTCCTCCTGACGATCCCACCCGGGACCCAGAGCGGCCGACGCTTCCGCCTGGCCCGCCAGGGCATGCCGGCCCTCAGGGGCGACGACGTGGGCGACCTCTACGTCCGGGCTCGCGTCGTCCTGCCGACCCGACTCAGCGAGGAGGCGGAGGCCGCCGGCCGAGCCTTCCTCGACCTGGTCGACCAGCCGGACCCGCGGGCCGACCGGGCCTCGACCGCACCTCCCACCAGCGACCCCACCACAGGATCCAGCCGATGAACCTCGACCGCTTCACCCAGAAGGCCCAGGAGGCCGTCCTCGCTGCCCAGTCGCTCGCCGAGAGCCTGGAGAGCCCGGTGCTCGACGCCGAGCACCTGCTCAGCGCGCTGGTCGAGCCGGATGATGGCGTGCCGGCCGAGACGCTCCGACGGATCGGGGTGGACCTGCCGGCCTTCCGCGGCGAGCTGGCGGCGGCCCTGTCGCGTCGGGCTCGCATCGCCGGAGGCTCGCTGAGCCTGGATGCGCGGGCCAAGCGGGCCATCGAGCGGGCTCGCGAGGAGGCCCGTCGGCTCGGCGACGAGTACGTCTCGACGGAGCACCTGCTCCTCGGGGTCGCCGACGCCGGCGGCGAGGGCCAGGCCCTCCTCGACCGGCACGGGGCGGATCGCGAGGCCATCCTGGCGGCGCTCTCATCGGTCCGGGGCGGCCAGCGGGTCACCGGCCCCAACCCCGAGGCGACCTACCAGGCCCTCGAGAAGTACGGCCGCGACCTGACCGCCGACGCCAGGGCCGGGAAGCTCGACCCCGTGATCGGCCGCGACGACGAGATCCGGCGGGTCATCCAGGTGCTCTCCCGTCGGACCAAGAACAACCCGGTCCTGATCGGCGAACCCGGGGTCGGCAAGACGGCCATCGCCGAGGGACTGGCGCAGCGGATCGTCCGCGGTGACGTGCCGGAGACCCTCAAGGACAAGCGGGTCGTCGCCCTCGACCTGGGCGCGATCATCGCCGGCGCCAAGTTCCGGGGCGAGTTCGAGGAGCGCCTCAAGGCGGTCCTCAAGGAGATCCGCGACAGCGAGGGGCGGGTCGTCCTGTTCATCGACGAGCTCCACACGGTCGTTGGTGCCGGGGCGGCCGAGGGAGCCATGGACGCCTCCAACCTGCTCAAGCCGATGCTCGCCCGCGGCGAGCTCCACACCATCGGCGCGACGACGCTCGACGAGTACCGCAAGCACATCGAGAAGGACGCGGCTCTCGAGCGGCGCTTCCAGCCGGTCGTCGTGGACCAGCCCTCGGTGGAGGACACGGTCTCGATCCTCCGGGGCCTGCGCGAGCGCTACGAGGTCCACCACGGGGTCCGGGTCACCGACTCGGCCCTGGTGGCGGCAGCCACCCTCTCGGACCGCTACATCACCGAGCGGTTCCTGCCTGACAAGGCCATCGACCTCGTGGACGAGGCGGCGAGCCGCCTGCGCATGGAGATCGATTCCATGCCGATCGAGCTGGACGAGCTCGAGCGACGGCGGATCCAGCTGGAGATCGAGCGGGAGGCCCTCCGCAAGGAGAGCGACGACGCCTCACGTGCCCGGCTCGACGCCCTCGAGCGCGAGCTCGCCGAGATCGCCGAGCGCGCCGGCGCGATGAAGCAGCGCTGGCAGCTCGAGAAGGACGCCATCGCGGCCATCCGCACGACCAAGGAGGAGCTGGAGGCCCTCCAGGTCCGGATCGACCAGGCCGAGCGGGAGACCGACTTCGGGACGGCGGCCCAGCTCAAGTACGGGACCCTGCCCGAGCTGCAGCAGCGGCTGGCCAGCCAGGAAGCCGCCCTCGCGACGCTCCAGGGGACCGGTCAGCTGCTCAAGGAAGAGGTGGACGCCGACGATGTGGCCGAGATCGTCTCGGCCTGGACCGGCATCCCCGTCACCAGGCTCCTCGAGGGGGAGATGGCCAAGCTCGTCCACATGGAGGAGCGCCTCCACCAGCGGGTGATCGGCCAGGACCAGGCGGTCGAGGCGATCTCCGACGCGGTCCGCCGGGCCCGGGCCGGGCTCAAGGATCCCAAGCGGCCGATCGGCTCGTTCCTGTTCCTGGGCCCGACCGGGGTCGGCAAGACCGAGCTCGCCCGCGCCCTGGCCGAGTTCCTGTTCGACGACGAGGCTGCGATGGTCCGCATCGACATGAGCGAGTACATGGAGAAGTTCTCGGTCTCGCGGCTCGTCGGCGCCCCGCCCGGCTACGTCGGCTACGAGGAGGGGGGCCAGCTGACCGAGGCGGTCCGTCGCCGGCCGTACCAGGTCGTCCTCCTCGACGAGATCGAGAAGGCCCACCCGGACGTCTTCAACGTCCTGCTGCAGGTCCTCGACGATGGGCGGCTCACCGACGGCCAGGGCCGCACGGTCGACTTCCGCAACACGGTCCTGGTCATGACCAGCAACGTCGGATCGCAGTTCATCGCCGGCTTCGCGGGCCGCGGCGACGCCGAGGAGGACGCAGCCGCGTACGAGGCCATGAAGCAGCAGATCACCGAATCGCTGCGCCTCCAGTTCCGGCCCGAGTTCCTCAACCGGATCGACGAGGTCATCGTCTTCCACGGCTTGAGCGACGCGGACCTGGCGGCCATCGTCGATCTCCGCCTGGCCGACCTGCAGCGGCGGATCGCCGAGCAGGACCTGGACCTGGAGCTGACCCCGGCCGCCCGGGCGCTCATCGCCCGCGAGGGCCACGACCCGGCGTTCGGAGCCCGGCCGATCAAGCGAGCCGTCCAGCGGCTCGTGGAGAACCCCTTCGCCCGGGCGCTCATCGCGGGCGAGTTCCGGCCCGGCGACCACGTCGTCGCGGACGCCGACCCGATCGGTGGGACCCTCCTGTTCCGGAGCGAGGGCTCGACCGTGGTCGCTGACGCCAACGACCGGCGCGATGCCCGCCCGAAGTCCGGTGGCGAGCCGGTGCGTTCGGGTACCCGCGCGGAGCCCGCGGCCGCGGACGAGGGTGGCGACCAGGGGGGCGGACTGCTGAACTGACGCGAAGGGCGTAGCCTTCACTCATGGACTACGCCGAGGCCGTCAACCGCCTCTCGCGACCGTTCCCCGAGCGCTGGCCCACGACGCCGGCGGCGCTCATGCCGGTCCTCACCTCGACCGGCGGGCGTCGACCCGATCTGCCCGAGCCGGGGACGACGCCCCGCTCCGCCGCCGTCCTGGTCCTCGTGGTCCCCGGGCCGGAGGGGGATGCCCGGGTGGTCCTCACCGAGCGGGCGCACCTGGGGGGCCACCACAGCGGCGAGGTCTCGCTGCCGGGTGGGGCCGTCGAGGCCGACGACACCGACGACGTGGCAGCCGCCCTTCGGGAGGCGACCGAGGAGATCGGCCTCGACGCCCGGGCAGCCGAGGTCCGGGTCGTCGGACGGCTGGAGCCGTTCACCATCCCGGTGAGCGGGTTCACCGTGTCACCGGTCGTGGCCATCGCCCGCCATCGCTGGCACTGGCACGCCCAGCCCGACGAGGTCCGTCGGGTGGTCGAGGCCCCGCTGGCCGCGTTCCTGCCCGATGCCCCCATCGTGCTGGTGCACGACGAGATCCGCGGGATGCCGCTGCGCTACGGGGCCTATCCGGTCGAGGACCTGGTGGTCTGGGGCGCGACGGCGCGCATCCTCGCCCAGCTGGGCGCCATCGTCGCGGGGAGCGGGCCGGCCCGGGACTGACCCGGACGACACGTCAGAGCGGCTCGCCCTCGGCCGGGTCGTAGGCCGATGCAGGGGTGTCCTGGCGGAGCGAGCCCTCGCCGCGGTCGACGCCCGAGGCGGGGTCCGGTGGCCCATCGACCACCCGGCCCTCGATGAGGCGGGGCGCCACCGCGCTCGACGACAGCTCCACGACGATGGCCCGCATCTCGGAGAGGTCGGTCCAGGCCGCATGCTCGACGCCGGCCGGCCAGAGGACGGCCTCGCCGGCAGCCACCCGCGCCCGTTCCTCGCCCACGCTCACCCACCCGCCGCCCTCGATGACGACGAACCAGGCCTGGTCGGGATTGGAGTGCGGCTCGATCCTGGCGCCCCTCGAGAAGGCGACCTCCGCGACGACACCGTCCGCCGCGGCGTGGATCGTCTGGCCGGCCACGCCGCTCGAGCCGTCCGGCCCGTAGGGTCGCCGATGGCCGACGCCGAACCGGCGGATCTCGATCGGCATCCGGCCGCCTCCGGCCCCGGTCGGGTCGCCTACCGCCGGCGGCGCCGGCGCCGGGCGGCCTTGGGACGGATGGTCGTCTCCGGGTGGCTGAATCGCTCGCGGCTGAAGTAGCGCTGACGGGCCAGCCGCTGCTCATAGGCGGCGATCAGCGGCGGGAAGCGGACGAAGCGGATCCAGACCATCACCCCGAGGCCCACGATCTCGAGGCCCAGCGGGATGATGAAGTCGAAGACGAACAGGGCGCTCACGATGAGTCCGCCGTAGACGGCGACGCCGCTCCAGAGGAGCCACTCGTAGAGGGCCAGGTACGGCGGGTGGTGGCGCAGCTGGCGCGTCCGGACGAGGTACAGGGCCAGGACGCCCACGAGCATGATCGCGGCCGCGACGACCGTCGGGAAGAACATGTCCTCGAAGTTCGCGGAGTTGAACGAGAGGAAGAGGTACTCCCAGGGCGGCAGTTCCATGTGGACGCGGTTCCTCGTCGTGCGGGGGTCGGCGGTCGGATGGTCACCGGACCACGGTCCGGAGCCGAACCGCATCGGGCGACGTGCCCCGAGTATGCCACGGGCCGGCGCTATACTCGGGCGCCGGACGCGCGATTCCGAGCCAGCCGCGCACCCTCGTCCGGCCCGACCCCGACCGGCGACCAGGAGGTGATCGAACCCTTGCGAGCGCTGCTCTCCGTCGCTGACCGGAGCGGGATCGTCCGCTTCGCCCGCGAGCTCCTGGAGCTGGGGGTCGAGATCTATGCGACCGATGGGACCCGTGATCACCTCGCCGCGGACGGCATCGGGGTCGGCAGCGTCGCCGAGCTGACGAACGTCCCGATGCTGGCGGGCGGCCAGGTCAAGACCTTCCATCCCGCGGTCTATGCCGGCATCCTGGCCCGTCGCGACCGCGCCGAGCAGATGGCGGAGCTGGCGGCGAACGACCTCGCCCCGATCGACCTCGTCGTCGTCAACGTGACCCCCTTCGCCCCCGAGGTCGGCCGCGCCCTCATGGGCCTGGACGAGGCGATCGAGATGATCGACGTCGGTGGAGCCGCGCTGCTGAGCGCGGCCGCCAGGAACGCCGCCGGGGTGACGGCGGTCGCCGATCCGGCCAACTACGACACCGTCGTCGCGGAGCTCCGCGATTTCGGGGGGACCACGCCCGAGACCCGGGCCCGGCTGGCCGCCGAGGCCTTCGGGATGGTGGCCGCGTACCACGCGGAGATCGCCGCCTACCTCAACCAGATCGCCGGCAACCGCTACCCGCGCCGCCTGGCCATGGTCCTCACCAAGGTCGACGACCTGCGGTCCGGCGAGAACCCGCACCAGGAGGCCGCCTTCTACCGCGAGACGACGCATCGCAGCGGGACGATCGCCGACGCGACAAGGGTCCAGGGCGCGCCGCCGACCTTCAACGACCTGCTCGACTTCGACGCCGCGTACCGGATGGCCAGGGACTTCACCTCCCCGACGGTCGCCCTGGTCCGCCACACCGATCCGGTCGGTCTGGCCTCGGCGGACTCGCTGACGGAGGCCTACTCGAAGGCGCTGGAGACCGACCCGGTCGCCGCCTTCGGCGGCATCGTCGGCGTCAACCGCGAGCTCAACGAGGGCACGGCGCGCGAGATCATGGCCAACTCCTACGAGGGAGTCATCGCCCCCGGCTACTCGGAGGCGGCACTGCGGATCCTGGCCGACCGTCCGTCCCTCGAGCTGCTGGCCGTCCCGCCGGACCCGGTCGACGGCATGCGCGACTACGGCATCGCCAGCCTGGACTTCAAGCGGGTCGGCGGCGGCCTGCTCGTCGAGGATCTCGACGCGCTGGCCCTGGACAAGGGACATCTCCAGGTGGTCACGAAGCGGCGGCCCACCCTCGAGGAGCTCACCGACCTGCTCTTCGCCTGGCGAACGGTCCGCCACGTCCGGTCGAACGCCATCGTGCTCGCCCGCGATGCGGCGACCGTGGGGATCGGGGCGGCCCAGACGAGCCGCGGCACGGCCGTGGAGATCGCCCTTCGCAAGGCGGGCGAACGGGCCCGCCTCGCGGTGATGGCGAGCGACGCCTACTTCCCCTTCCCCGACGTCATCTCGATGGCCGCCATGGCCGGGGTGACCGCCATCATCCAGCCGGGGGGCTCGATCCGGGACGAGATGGCCGTCGAGGTCGCCGACCGGCACCACCTGGCCATGGTCTTCACGGGACGCCGACACTTCCGCCACTGAGGATCGGCCCAGCACCCGGCACCGGCCGGGCACGAGGGCAGGACGCGACAGGAGGCGATCATGGAGCAGCTCCTCGCGCTCGAGATGGTCCGCGTAACCGAGGCTGCCGCGATCGCGGCCGCCCGGACGATGGGCCAGGGCGACCGGAACGGGGCCGACCACGCGGCGACGGAAGCGATGCGCCTGGCCATGGACGAGGCCGACATCCAGGGCCGGATCGTCATCGGCGAGGGCGAGCGGGACGAGGCGCCGATGCTCTATATCGGCGAGCTCGTCGGCGTCCAGGCCGGGAGCTCGCCGGAGGTCGACATCGCCGTCGATCCTCTTGAGGGCACGAACCTCGTCGCCATGGGCCAGGCGAACGCCACCACCGTCCTCGCTGCCTCCGAGCGTGGCGGGCTGCTCCATGCCCCGGACACGTACATGGACAAGCTGATGGTCGGCCCCGTCGTGGCGGGGAGCGTGGACATCCGCCGGCCCGCGGCCGAGAACGTCCACCGGGTCGCCGAGGCCCTCCGCCGCCGGGTCAACGACATCACGATCGTCATCCTCGACCGACCGCGCCATGACGACCTCATCCGCGACGTCCGGTCGACGGGCGCGCGCATCAAGCTGATCTCGGACGGGGATCTGTCGGCCGCCATCAGCTGCGCGGTCCAGGGGACCGGCGTCCACGCGGTCATGGGCATCGGGGGCGCCCCCGAGGGCGTCCTCTCGGCAGCCGCGCTGCGCTGCCTGGGCGGCGAGATCCAGGCGCGGATGCGCTATCGCTCGGCCGAGGAGCGCGAACGCGCCCTTGCCATGGGCGTGGCGGACGAGGACCACGTCTACACGACGGCCGACCTGGCGTCCGGCTCGAACGTGGTGTTCGCGGCCACCGGCGTGACGGCCGGCGACCTGCTGGAGGGCGTCCGGTTCTTCGGCGGCGGGGCCCGGACGCATTCCCTCGTGATGGCCTACCGGACCGGCCAGGTCCGCTTCGTCGACACGGTCCACATGTTCGACCGGGAGAAGCCCCCGGCCGTACGCCTCTAGCCGGTCGAGTCGCTAGCCTGGAGCGTCGGGCCCGGACGGCGGTCCAGGGACGGCCCCGTGCTCCGGGCGCCAGGTCCCAGCGCCGCGGTCCCATGTCCCCACCACCCGGACGGCTGCCGGACCCTCGACCTGCGCCCGCCGTCGAGCCGCGGCAGCGACGCTCTCGGTCCAGCCCGGGGGCACCAGGTCGGGCGCGAGATCGGCCCACGGGGCGAGCACGAAGAGCCGCTCCGCGGCCTCCGCGTGCGGGATCCGGAGCAGGTGACTGGCCGGACCCGGGCCGGCCGCCGGCCTCGTCGCCTCCCCCGACCAGGCTTCGCGCGGTCGCTCCACCGCCATCCGCCAGGCCCCGACGGTGAGGATGTCAAGGTCGAGCGGCCGCGGCCCCCAGCGCGGACCCGACGCCCGGCCGGACGACCGCTCCAGCTCCTTGAGGCGGACGAGCAGGCCCAGCGCCGTGGCCTCGCGATCCTCGTCCGTCCGCACGTCGATGGCGACCACGGCATTCCGGAACTCGGGCTGGTCCACGACCCCGACCGGGGCGGTCGCGTAGAGCCGCGAGACGGCGGCGACCTCGACGCCGTCGAGCCCGTCGAGGGCGGCCACGGCGGCGGCCAGGGATGCCGTGGCGTCACCGACGTTGGATCCCAGCCCGAGGTACGCCCGGACGACGCCCGATCGGTCCTGGCCCGCTCCCGTCATCTCCCTCCTGCCGGCCCTCCCCCCGACGGGCCTAGACTCGTCCGATGCCGCACGTGACGGTGCTCATCCTCCATCCCGGGGTCCGCCCGGGTGACGGTCCGCTGGCCAGGAGCCTGGCGGCCGCCCGGGCCGAGCTGGGCCGCCGCCACGAGCTCGGCTTCCGCGCCGTCGGGGCGGACGAGGTCCGGTTGGTGACCGGCGCCCCCGACGATACGACCTTCGGGCGGCGCCTGCGGGACCTCGTCTCCGACCTCCATCGCACGGGCGTCGTCGTCCTGGGCTCGGGGTCGCTGGCCCTCGCCCGCGGGCCTGACCGTCGAGCGCTCGTCGACGTCGCCGCGTCCGGTGAGCGCCGCGCCCTGGCCAACAACCGCTTCTCGGCCGATGCGGTGGCCGTGGGGCGTGGCGACCTGCTGGCCGGCATCCCGGACCTGCGAGCGGACAATGCGCTGCCGCGCTGGCTGGCCGGCCGACCCGACATGACGGTCGACGACCTCGGTCGGCGGTGGCGCCTGGCGATCGACCTGGACTCCCCCCTCGACGTGGCCCTGGTGGCCCGCGCCGAGCCCTCGGCCGGGTGGGCACGGCAGGCGATCGCCGACCTGCCGATCGCCGAGGCGGCCGGACGGCTCGATGCGGTCCGCCGGGTGACGACCGACCCGCGAGCGGAGCTGCTCGTCGCCGGGAGGTCCTCGTCGCGGACGCTCGCCTGGCTCGAACGCCGGACGGCCTCGCGGACGAGGTTCCTGGTCGAGGAGCGTGGGCTCCGGGCCAGCGAGCCGATCGGTGGTGGCGATCCGGGCGCTCATCAGCGGCCGCCCCGGTCGATCCTCGGGATGCAGCTCGACGCAGCCGGACCGGAGGCCCTCGGGTCGATCGTCGCGGGCCTCGCCGACGCCGCGCTCGTGGACCTGCGGGTCCTCCTGGCCCACCGCTTCGGGGCCGACGAGGCCGCCTGGCCCGGCCCCGAGGACCGCTTCGCGGCCGACCTGCTGCTGGCGGAGCGGGTATCCGATCCCTGGCTTCGGGCCCTGACCCGGTCCGCGGCGACCGCGCCGGTGCCGATCGTGCTGGGCGGCCACACCCTCGTCGGGCCGGGCGCCCGGTTGCTCGTGGGGCGCTCGTCGGGCGCCGCCGGCGCCACCCGGGTGACGGCTCCCGCGTAGCATCGACGCGATGGATCTCGACCCCGGACTCCGGCGACGGCCGCTGCCCGACCCGGCGGAGGTCGGAGAGGACCCGGCGCTCGTCGAGCGCCTCAGGACCGTCATCGAGACGGACGGGCCGATCACCTTCGCCCACTTCATGGCGACGGCGCTCTACGACCCCGACCACGGCTACTACCGCACCGCGGAGGCCCGCCCGACCCGGAGCGGCGACTTCCTGACGGCCGCGGAGCTCCACCCGGTCTTCGGGCGGATGATCGGCCGTCAGCTGACGGAGGCGTGGGAGCGGCTGGGCCGACCCGATCCGTTCGTGCTTCGGGAGGATGGCGCCGGTTCCGGCACGCTCGGCCTGGCCGTCCACGCGGGACTCGTCGCCGACGGATCCGGGCTGGCCGAGGTGCTCCGCTACCTCCCGGTCGAGCTCAACGAGCATCGCCTGGCGGAGCTTCGCCGACGCTTCGCCGACGCCGGCCTGGAGGCCTGCCTGCTGGCTCCGGACGCCGCGTCCGGCCGGTTCACCGGGGCGATCCTGGCGAACGAGCTGCTCGACGCGCTGCCGGTGCACCGCCTGACCGTCGTCGACGGGGCGCTCCGCGAGATCCTGGTCGGCTGGGATGGCCGCTTCGTCGACGTCATCGCGGCGCCCTCCACGCCGGCGCTGGCGGCCCGGCTCGAGGCCGAGGGGGTGGTCCTGGCCGAGGGACAGCGCGCCGAGGTCAGCCTGGCCATCGATCCCTGGCTGTCCGCCGCTTCGACGGCGCTCGAGCGAGGCCTGATCGTGGTGATCGACTATGGCCATCCGGCGGCCGAGCTGTACGGGCCGGACCGCCGCGAGGGACGCCTCCGCGCCTACGTCCGCCACACGGTGCACGGGGACCCGTACGTCCACGTCGGTCGCCAGGACCTGACCGCCCACGTCGACCTGACCGCGGTCGAGCGGGCGGCGGAGGCCGCCGGCCTCGACCTGCTCGGAACGACCAGCCAGGCCGAGTTCCTGGCCGGCCTCGGCCTTGGCGAGGTGCTCGCCTCGGCGGGACTCGGACCGCTCGACGAGGCGGCCGCCTACCTCGAGCTCCGCGCGGCGGTCGTCCGCCTCATCGACCCGCGGGCCATGGGCGGCTTCAAGGTGGTCCTGCTGGGCCGGGGCCTGGCCCCGGAGCCTCCGCTGGCCGGCCTGTCGTTCCGCCTCCCGCCGAGGCCGGGGAGCCCCGACCCGCGATAGGGCGACTTCCCCATTGCGGGGCTTGCCCGGCTCGGTCGACCCTGCGCTCGATGCGCGGACCGGCAGGGCACGGCCGGTCCGCGCCTCATCCCCGCCGGGGGGCGGGCGTGGACCTGCACGCGCGCTCGGCGCGTCCGCCCCCCGACCCGCCCGGCGACTCCGCCGGGACCAGGGGCCGGGACGATCCCCGGCAGCGCCTCGACGGCGGATCCCCAGGGCCACGACGCCGGGGACCGCGCCCCCATGGCGGCCAGGGCCCGCTGCTAGAATGACCATGCGTGGGCGATCCTCGCGGACGCCTCGTGCCCTCGCCCGAGGGCTCCCGGGACGAACGGCGCATCGCGGCCGCTGGACCCGAGCGGCGCCGCTGGAAGTGAGGATCGGTGGACGGGATCTGGTATGTGGTGGGGTTCGCCTTCGCCGGTGTCAGCTTCGTCTTCCTGACGATCGGCGCGGCCTGGCTGATCTCACACCGCAACCGGGGCGACGTCCACAAGGGCCTTCCCTACGAGAGCGGCATCGACACGTACGGCGATCCGCACGGCCGGTACGGGCTGTCCTTCTACATCTACG
This sequence comes from Candidatus Limnocylindrales bacterium, assembly GCA_035458865.1. GTDB lineage: Bacteria > Chloroflexota > Limnocylindria > Limnocylindrales > CSP1-4 > DATHYZ01. The sequence continues at coordinate 9,487 of DATHYZ010000170.1, read as the reverse complement.
CCCTGCTCTTCGTGGCCTTCGACATCGAGATCGTCTTCGTGTTCCTGTGGGCGCTCGTCTTCCGGGACCTCCTCGTCGGAGGGTTCGTGAGCATGCTGATCTTCGTCGTCGTCCTGCTCTTCGCCCTCACCTACGCCTGGCGCAAGGGGGTGCTGACATGGCGATGAAGCCCGAGCCGACCGACGCGCTCGTGCCCGCCGGCGAGGACGCCCTGGCCGAGGCCATCGTCACGCCGAACGCGCTCTGGCGGTCGGCCGACCCGCTGGCCTACCGAGGCGGGGACGCCGGCCTCGAGATCACCCACCTCGCCGAGATCGAGGCGTCCGGCCAGGCCTACCGCGAGGACGCCCGCTGGTCGGGTGCCCTCGGCGTGATCCCGACGAAGGCGGACTACGTCCTCGACCTCATCCGGATGAACAGCCTCTGGCCGCTCCTGTCGGGGCTGGCCTGCTGCGCCTTCGAGATGATGTCGTCGGCGACCTCCCGCAACGACATCGACCGCTGGGGCATGTTCCCGTTCCGTGCCAGCCCGCGCCAGGCCGACGTGCTCATCGTCGCCGGGACCCTGACCACGAAGATGGGACCGCCGCTGCTCCGTCTCTGGGAGCAGATGCCGGAGCCCAAGTGGTGCGTCGCGATGGGCGACTGCACGTGCTCGGGCGGGCGCTACAAGCGAAGCTACTCGACGGTCCAGGGCATCGACCGGATCATGCCCGTCGACGTGTACGTCCCGGGCTGCCCGCCGCGGCCGGAAGGCCTCATCTACGGGATGATGAAGCTCCAGCAGCTGGTCAAGGATCGCCGTGGCCACTGGGACACCCGGCGGGTCGGCCCCACCGTCCCCGAGGGAGTCTGACCCGGCATGGATCGTCCCCTCAAGCGCCGCCTCGAATCCCGGTTCGGCGAGCGGCTCGTGGGCCCGGTGCGCCAGCGCCACGACGAGACCGAGATCCGGATCGGCCCCGGGGACGTCCCGGAGGTGCTCCGGGCGCTCCATGACGAGCCCGACCTCCGCTTCCTGGTCCTCGCCGACGTCGCCGGCGTCGACACGGGCACGACGATGGAGATCGTCTACCAGCTCTGGAGCGACACGACCACGGACTGGCTGCGGGTGATCGCGGTCGGCCTCCCGCGAGAGGATCCCCGGGTCCCCTCGATCACCTTCCTGTGGAAGGGCGCCGAGTGGCTCGAGCGCGAGGCCTACGACATGTTCGGCATCGTCTTCGAGGGCAACCGCGACCTGCGGCGCATCTTCATGCCGCCCGACTACAAGTCCTACCCGCTCCGCAAGGACTTCTTCCTGCCCGATGACGCCAGCCGCTCCCCGGGCGCCGGCGTCAGACCGATGGAGCGTCCCTTCAGCCCATCCAACGCCACGCCGGCCGCCACGGTCAGGCGCTCGAAGGCGGGCTGACGATGACCGCCACCCGGCCCGGCGATCGCGGCGCGTTCGACATCCCGGCCCACGCCTCCACCGACGACCCCAGGGTGACCCTCGAGGAGCAGGTCGGGGTCTACGAGGCGGTCCCGCCCTTCCCGCCGCGGACCGAGCGGGAGTCGGAGTTCTACACGGTCCGTGATGGCGAGCTGCTCGTCAACGTGGGCCCGCACCACCCGTCGACGCACGGCGTCATGCGGGTGGTCATGAAGATCAACGGCGAGCAGGTCGTCGACCTGGACCCCGTCCTTGGCTACCTGCACCGCGGCGTCGAGAAGCTCTGCGAGAACGCCGACTACCACCAGACCATCACCCAGCTCGACCCGCTGGAGTACGTCAGCTCGCTGTTCTGCGAGTGGCCGGCGGTCATGGCCTACGAGAAGCTGCTCGACGTCACCGTCCCCCGCCGGGCCGAGTACATCCGGGTGCTGTCGGGCGAGCTCAACCGCATCTCCAGCCACGCCCTGGCGATGGGCTTCCACGCCCTCGACCTCGGCGGCCTGACGCCGATCCTCTACAGCTTCATCGAGCGTGACGAGATGGTCGAGATGCTGGCCGCCCTGACCGGCCAGCGGATGCTCTTCAACTTCTTCCGCATCGGCGGGGTCAACGGCGACCTCAACCACGAGTTCATGAGCCGGCTGGGCGACTGGATGAGCCGGGCGACCCAGCAGGTCGAGGCCAACATCGGGCTGCTGAACGAGAACGAGCTCTTCGTCCGCCGGAACCGGGGGCTCGGGGTGATCGACAGCGAGACGGCCCTGCGCCTCTGCTGGACCGGACCCAACCTCCGGGCGACCGGTCTCCCCTTCGACATCCGCCGGGCCCACCCGTACAGCGTCTACCCCGAGCTCGACTTCGACATCCCGACCCGCCGCGAGGGGGACTCGCTGGCCCGCTACCTGCTGCGGATCGACGAGATCAAGCAGAGCCTGCGGATCATCGACCAGTGCCTCCACCAGATGCCGGACGGGCCGGTGCTGGCGACGCTCCCGCGGCTCCTTCGGCCGCGACCGGGCCGGGCGTTCGCGGCGGTCGAGGGGCCTCGCGGCGAGTACGCGGTCTACGCCATGAGCGATGGCACCGACCAGCCCTTCCGGCTGCGGATCCACGACCCGAGCTTCCTCCACCTGGCGAGCTTCACCCACCTGGTTCCGGGGAACCTCCTGGCCGACTGGATGACGATCAACGCGTCGCTGGACCCGATCATGGGCGGGGTCGACAAGTAGATGACGATGCTCGGCCGCAACTTCGCGCGGATGAGCCTGCCGGCCAAGCTGCTCCTCGGGGCGATCCCGGTCGTCATCGTCCTGTCCCTCGGCCTCGTGGTGGGCCTGGTCTTCGTCGGACCGCTCGCCCTCGTCTTCATCGACGACAACCAGCCGCTGCTGCGGTTCCTGGTCGCCGCCACGGCGGTCCTGCTGATGACGGTCCCGACGGCCTTCCTGATCATCTACATGGAGATGAAGATCATCGCCCTGATGAACCTCCGGATCGGGCCGGACCGCGTCGGTCCCTTCGGGTCGGCCCTCTCGGTGGTCCACGGGCTGAAGGTCCTCATGAAGGAGGACTTCACCCCGACCGGGGCCGACCGCCTGGTCTTCACCTGGGCACCGGTCGTCACCTTCCTGGCCAGCGTCATGACCCTCCTGGTCATCCCCTTCGCCCCGGGGCTCTTCGGCGCCGACCTCAACATCGGGCTGCTCTACTTCTTCGCCATCGGCGGCATCTCCGTCGTCGGCCTCCTGATGGGGGGCTGGGCGAGCTTCAACAAGTACTCGCTCCTCGGCGGGATCCGCTCGGCCGCCCAGGCCGTCAGCTACGAGATCCCGCTCGTCCTGTCGGTCGTCGGCCTCATCCTGCTGGCCGGCTCGATGAGCCTGAACACGCTGGTCGAGAACCAGGCGGGGTCGTTCCTCGACTGGTACGTCTGGCAGCAGCCGCTGGGCGTCCTCATCTTCATGATCGCCGCCACCGCCGAGGTGAACCGGACGCCGTTCGACCTGACCGAAGCCGACTCCGAGATCGTGGCCGGCTTCGCCACCGAGTACTCGGGGATGCGCTTCGGCTTCTTCTTCTTCGCCGAGTACGTCAACGTCTTCATCATCTCGGCCCTGGCGGTGACGCTCTTCTTCGGCGGCTGGAACGCCCCGTTCGACTGGCCGTTCCCGATCACCCTCGAGCTCGATCCGTTCGGCTACGGGCTGGCCGGGCTGATCGCCCTGCTGCTGATCCCGGTCATCGGCACGCTGGCCTTCGCGGCCCCGTTCTGGATGGCCCGCTCGGACCGCCCCGGCTGGGAGGCCCTGGTCGTCGGGTTCGTCCTCTTCAACCTCGTGGCGGTCGCCGCCGTCCTTGGCTGGGCCTTCGTGAGCTTCGACTGGGTCGTGGGCCTGTTCTGGTTCATGGCCAAGGCCTACGTCTTCGTCTTCTTCTTCGTCTGGATGCGGGCGACGCTCCCGCGCATCCGGGTCGACCAGCTGATGAACTTCGCCTGGAAGTGGCTGATGGAGCTGGCCTTCCTCAACATCTTCATCACCGCCGCGGCGATCATCCTCATCGAGTACCTGAGGTCCTAGGCGGATGAGCTCGATCCCCGGTCTCGGCATCGCGAAGGGCATGGCGCTGACGCTGCGCCGGTTCTTCTCGCCGAAAGCCACGATCCGCTACCCGGAGGTCCCGGCCGACGTCGCGACCAAGTTCCGCGGTCGGCTCCAGCTGCTCTACGACGAGCACGGGACGCTCAAGTGCGAGACCTGCTTCCAGTGCGCCCAGGCCTGCCCGATCGAGTGCATCGACATGGGTGGGTTCGATACCCGCGGCCGCTACCACGTCCACTGGGGTGCGGCCGAGACCTACGGTGAGCGCCGTGAGGAGTCGGCCCTCCGTCGGTCGGGACGGACCGTCCCGGAGGCGACCTACCGGTCGTTCGATCCGATCGACCTCGCGGCGGTGGACGCGATCCTGGACGCGCACGAGCACGACCCGGCCCGGATGCTGGCCATCCTCGAGGACGTCCAGGAGGCCTACGGCCATCTTCCGGTCGCAGCCCTGAAGCGCGTCGCCCATGGGACCGGCGCCTGGTACGCGATGGTCTACGGCACGGCCTCCTACTACCGCCATCTCCGCTTCGAGCGGCCCGACGATGCCGCCCAGGCCGCTGCCGTGGCCGCCCACCGTCCGGCCGAGGCCGACTACCTTGCCGGCCTGACCGCTTCACTCGGCGGAGGGGGGCTGGGCCGGTGACCGAGTTCCTGGCGACTCCCGCCGCCTGGCCCCGGATCCTCCTCGAGCGAGCCGACGCCGCCGACCCCAGCGACCTCGACGCGGCAGTGGCTGCCGGGGCCTTCGACGGCCTCCACAAGGCGGTCCGCGACCTCGGCCCGACCGCGACCATCGCGACCATCGCGGCGTCCGGCCTGCGCGGTCGAGGTGGGGCGGGCTTCCCGACCGGGGAGAAGTGGCGGGCCTGCGCCTCGCAGCCATCCACGCGACGCTTCGTCGTCGTCAACGGCTACGCCGCCGACCCGGCATCGCGGACCGACGTGACCCTCATGGAGCGCTCCCCGTACGCGGTCATCGAGGGCGCCCTCATCGCCGCCCTCGCGGTCGGCGCCGACGACGTCGTCATCGCCGTGCGAGCCGACGCCCGTGCCGCCGTCGAGACCCTGGAGGCGGCTGCTGCTGCCGCGACGGCCGCGGGATTCGCCGGCGACGACGTGCTGGGCTCCGGGCGGTCCATCGAGATCGCCGTGCGCACGGTGCAGGGCGCCTACATGCTCGGCGAGGAGACCGTGCTGCTCAGGGCGCTCGAGGGCAAGCGGGGCCAGCCGGAACAGCGGCCGCCGTACCCGGCGGTCGCAGGCCTGTTCGGCGAGCCCACCGTCGTCAACAACGTGGCGACCCTCGCCGCCGTCCCGTGGATCGTCCGCAACGGCCCCGAGGCGTTCGCGGCGGTGGGCAGCGACGACGCGCCGGGTACGGCCCTGGTGCACGTCCGGGGCCCGCAGGGCGAGGGGATCGCCGAGGTCCCGCTGGGCACGCCCCTCCGCCAGATCGTCGACCTGGTCGGTGGCGCGGGAACCGGCCACAGCCTCAAGGCCGTCATCGTGGGCGGGCCATCGGGCGGCCTCCTGCCGGCCGATGCCCTCGACACGGCGTTCGGCTATGCCTCGCTCCGGGCGGCCGGAGCCCACGTGGGATCCGGGTCGGTCATCGTGGCCGACGAGCGAGCCTGCGTCGTCGACCTCGCCCGGCTCCTCACCCGCTTCTGCTCGACGGAAGCCTGCGGCAAGACGATCCCCTGCCGGATCGGGACCCGACGACTCCTCGAGGTCGGGGATAGGATGGCCGAGGGTCGCTCCCGGCCGACCGATCCCGGGCTCCTCGACGACCTCAGCCACGACATCGTCGCCTCCGCCCTGTGCGACCACGAGCGGCTGGCGACCCTTCCGATGACCAGCGGGATGCGATACTTCCGGTCCGAGCTCGAGGATCACATCCTGCGCAGCACCTGCCCCGCCGGGGTGTGCCGCCCGATCGCGGCCCCGTCCGGCGCGGCCCGATGAGGCGGAGATGACGGACCTGATCTCCCGACCCCCCAGCACCCGGCCCGACACCCCCGCCGTCCTCGACACCGTCACCCCGCGGGAGGAGACGCTGGCCGAGCGCCTGGTGACGACGCAGTCGCCGCAGCGACCCCAGTCGTCGGCCCGCATCCGGGTGGAGGTCGACGGGCGCGTCATCGAGGGCTTCGAGGGCCAGACGATCCTGGAGATCTGCCGCGACAACGGCATCGAGATCCCGACCCTCTGCTATGAGCCCAAGCTGCCCGGGTTCGGGGCCTGCCGGATGTGCGTCGTCGAGGTCGAGGGCGAGGAGCATCCGCCGATCAGCTGCTCCCGGGCGGCCGAGGCGGGCATGGTCGTCCAGACCCAGACCGACGAGCTCCGCCGGCTGCGCCACACGAACCTCGAGCTGATCTTCAGCGACCACAACGCCTACTGCCTGCCGCCCTGCCAGAACAAGTGCCCGAGCCACATCGACATCCCGGGCTTCCTGAAGGCGAATGCCGAGGGCGAGTTCCGGGAGTCGGCCCGGATCTTCAAGCGGACGATCCCCTTCCCGTCGATCCTGGGACGGGTCTGCCCCGCCCCGTGCGAGGAGCACTGCCGCCGGGATGAGGTCGACGAGGCCATCGCGATCCGCGACAGCCATCGCTACGCGGGCGACCAGGTCCTCCGCCAGATGCTGGACGACGGGATCGACCCGCCGGTGCCCTTCGAGCCGCAGCCCCGGAGCGGACGCCGGGTGGCGGTCATCGGCTCCGGCCCGGCCGGCATGTCGGCCGCCTACTACCTGCTCATCGCCGGCCACGACGTCACGGTCTTCGAGCGCGACCCGGCCCCGGGCGGGATGCTCCGCTACGGCATCCCGCAGTACCGGCTTCCCAAGGTCGAGGTCCTCGAGGCCGAGTACGAGTCGGTGACCCGCCTGGGCGGTCGGATCGTCTGCAACCAGGCGTTGGGGCGTGACTTCAGCCTGGATGACCTGCAGAACCAGGGCTTCGACGCCGTGCTGGTGGCGATCGGCTGCTACGACACGAACAAGCTGGGCATCCCCGACGAGGACGCGGCCGAGGTCGTCGACGGCCTCGAGTACCTGCGGACCGCCACCCTCGGCCTGCCGTACCCCGACCACGCCGGAAAGCGGATCGTCGTCATCGGCGGCGGGTTCACCGCGATGGACTGCTCGCGGACCTCGGTCCGCCAGGGCTGCGGCGAGGTGACCCTCGTCTACCGCCGCGACATGAAGGACATGCCGGCCGCCAGCGAGGTCCACGAGGCCATCGAGGAAGGGGTGACCACCATCTTCCAGGCCGGGCCGACGCGCGTCGTGACCGACGACGATGGCACCGTCACCGGCGTCGAGTTCATCCGGATGCAGCTCGGCGAGCCGGACGCGTCGGGACGACGCCGGCCGGAGCCGGCCCCGGGCACGGAGTTCGTCATCCCCTGCGACCGGGTCCTGCTGGCCATCGGCCAGGGTCCCGACCTGTCATGGCTCGGGCCGGGCGCCGAGGGCGTCTCGGCGACGAAGCAGCGACGCCTGAAGGCCGATGCCGTCACCTTCGAGACCGGCCGACCCGGCGTCTTCGGCACCGGCGACGTCCGGATCGGTGCGGCCACGGTCGTCCAGGCCATCGCCGAGGGGCGGCGCGCCGCCTACGCCATGGACGCCTACCTGAAGGGCCTGGACCTGTCGGCGATCAAGACCCGCCAGCAGCTGGCCGAGCCGCAGCCCGAGTTCCTGTCGATCGTGCCCTTCACCAGCGAGGTGAAGGAGCCTCGGATCCGGCTCCAGGCGATGGAGGCCGAGGAGCGCCGCTCGAACTACATCGAGTACGAGATCCCGTACACCCGCCAGGCCGCCGTCTCCGAGTCCACCCGCTGCCTCCAGTGCACCTGCGAGGCCATCGGCTTCTGCGACCTGCGCCGGCTGGGCATCGAGTACGGGACGACCCTCAAGACGCTCGAGAAGCAGCACCACCATGGCGCCGGCTTCCGGTCGGTCACGGAGAACCGCTTCACCGGCACGAACCACGACTACCTGCGCGACGACAGCCACGCCTTCATCCTTCGGGAGCCGTCGCGCTGCATCGACTGCGGGCGCTGCGCCCAGGTCTGCGCCGAGGTCGTGGGGGCCGCCTGCTACGACTTCATGCGGATCGGCTTCGACACGCTCGTCACGACGCCGCTGGACATGAGCCTCAACGACACCCCCTGCGTGTCGTGCGGGCGCTGCGCCGAGACCTGCCCGACCGGGGCGCTGATGCCGAAGCCCCGCATCCTGACCAAGTACGAGGTCGACGAGAGCCGCTGCATCCTCTGCGGCATCTGCGTCGATGCCTGCCCCTACGACGCCCTCCGCGACAGCGCCGAGTTCGAGCTGGCGCACACGAGCCGCGAGGAGCCGATGATCGACCTCATCGCCCTGGCGGCGGTCGAGCAGGACACGGAGGCGACCTACATCCGCCGCGAGCGCGACTGGGTGGAGCGGGCCCGGGCCGCGGGCGCCGAGCCGGGCTCGACCCGGCTGCTGCCGGTGCTGCCGGCGTCGATCGCCGGACACCTCGAGAGCGGCAACGGCCACAACGGCCACAACGGCCACAACGGCCATGGTGCGTCCGGCGACAGGACCCACCGATGACGAGACCCGTGGACGGCGGATCGCGGACCCGGGTCGAGCGAGCTCGTCCCGGCGCCGCGGACTGAGGGAGGCAGAGGGAGGACCGTGGCGATCCCGGACACCGTCCCCATCATCGGGGCCAGCTGGGACGACGTCCTGTTCGTCGTCTTCGCCGCCGTGATGCTCGGTGGGGGGCTGCTCGTCGTCGTCCTGCGCGACATCATCCGGGCAGGCCTGGCGATGATGGTCAGCTTCGCCGGGCTCGCCGGGCTCTACGTGGTGCTCGGGGCGCCCCTCATCGCGGCCGCCCAGGTGCTCATCTACATCGGGGCGATCAGCGTCCTGGTGCTCTTCGCGATCATGCTCACCCAGACCAAGGCGGCGCCCGTCCGCCTCGTCTTCCAGACGCAGGCCATCCCGGCCGCCATCGCGTCCGCGGTGCTGGCCATCCTGATCGCGATCGCCGTCACCGCGACCGACTGGGGCGCCGTCGCCAGCCGGGTGTCCACGGCCACGGACGCGCTCGCCCGGGTGCTGTTCGACGACTACGTCCTGGCGTTCGAGGTGGTCGGCGTGCTGATCCTGGCCGCCGTCATCGGGGCGGTGTTCCTCGCCCGCCGCGACGAGCAGGAGGAGGGCTCGTGAGCGATTCGCTCGACGCCTACCTCGTCCTCTCCGGGATGCTCTTCGCCATCGGCACGTTCGGCTTCCTGGCCCGCCGGAACGCGATCAGCATGCTGATGTCGATCGAGCTCATGCTCAACGCGGTCAACCTCGCGATCATCGCCTTCGGGGCATTCGACCCGGCCCTCAATCCGCACGCCTCGGTCATCGCCCTCATGGTGATGGCCGTCGCAGCGT
>DATHYZ010000169.1:0-5107 GCA_035458865.1 Candidatus Limnocylindrales bacterium | reverse complement strand
CGAGGGGTTCGACGTCGTGCTGGAGATGTCGGGCGTGGCCGACGCCATCCGCCTGGCCATCGCCAACATGGCCCACGGCGGCGGCCTGGCCCAGCTGGGCATCCCGACCGAGGAGCTCTCGCTCGACCTCAACGAGATCGTCTTCAAGATGCTCACGGTCAAGGGCATCTACGGCCGTGAGATGTACGAGACCTGGTACAAGATGACGGTGATGGTGCAGTCCGGCCTGGACATCCGGCCGGCGATCACCCACCGCTTCCCGTTCCGCGAGTTCGAGGCCGCCTTCGCCGCCGCCCGCTCCGGCGCCTCCGGCAAGGTCATCATGGATTGGAGCGCGTGATGGTCGCCCAGGACACCCGGCAGGACCCGCTCGCCTTCCTCGCCGACGAGGTCGCAGAGCTCCGCGAGCAGCGCCTGTACCGGCCCCTGCGGGTCATGAGCTCGGCCCAGGGCCCGGTCTGCGTCGTGGACGGCCGCGAGGTCCTGAGCTTCTCGTCGAACGACTACCTGGGGCTCACCCACCATCCCCGGCTCCGCGAGGCGGCTCTCCGCGCCGTCCGCGACCTCGGCGCCGGCTCGGGGGCGGTCCGGACGATCGCCGGGACGATGTCCCTCCACGAGCAGCTGGAGGCGGAGCTGGCCGCGTTCAAGGGCGTCGAGGCGACGCTCACCTTCCAGTCGGGCTTCACGGCCAACACCGGGGTCATCCCGACGATCACCGGTGAGCGCGACCTCATCGTCAGCGACGCCCTCAACCATGCGTCGATCATCGACGGGATGCGGCTGTCCAAGGCGCCGCGCCGCATCTACCCCCACAAGGACGCGGCCGCGCTCCGGGAGATCCTCCGCGAGGCCGCGGAGCAGGGGCGCCCCGACACGGGCGAGCCCTATCGGCTGATCCTCGTGGTCACGGACGGCGTCTTCAGCATGGACGGCGACATCGCGCCGCTGCCGGCCATCGTCGAGGCGGCCGAGGCGTACGGGGCGGCGGTGTTCGTGGACGACGCCCACGCCTCGGGCGTCCTGGGCCGGAACGGCCGCGGGACGACCGACCACTTCGACCTCCACGGCCGGGTCGACATCCAGGTCGGGACGCTGTCCAAGGCCGTCGGGGTGCTGGGCGGCTACGTGGCCGGCCCGACGGCCCTCCGGGAGCTCCTCACGCAGCGAGCCCGCCCGTTCCTGTTCTCGACGTCGCACCCGCCCGCCGTGGCGGCCGCCTGCCTGGAGGCCGTCCACGTGTTCCTCGAGGAGCCAGAGCTGTTCGAGCGGCTCTGGGCGAACACCCGGCGGTTCAAGAGCGAGCTGGTCCGGCTCGGCTTCGACACCGGTGTCTCCGAGACGCCGATCACGCCGGTCATCGTGGGGGACTCGGCCACCGCGATCCGCTTCAGCGACCGCCTCTTCGAGGAGGGCATCTTCGCGACCTCGGTGGTCTATCCGACGGTCGCCCTGGATGCCGCCCGGCTGCGGACGATCGTCACGGCTGCCCACACCGACGAGCATCTCGAGCTGGCCCTCGGCGCCTTCGACCGGGTCGGTCGGGAGCTGGGCGTCATCAGCGGGTGACGACCGGCATCCGCCCGGGTGACCGGGACCTGCCCCTCGATGCCCATCTCCACACCCGGCTGTCGCCCGACGCCGACGCGGATCTCGACGCGTACGCCGAGCTGGCGGTCGAGCGCCGCATCGCCGAGCTCGCCATCACCGACCACCTCGACTTCCAGCCCGGCGCCCCGGCCCATGGCTTCGCGACGTTCGAGGAGCGCGAGCGGGTCGTCCGGGAGGCGGCCGAGCGCTGGGCCGACCGCGTCGCCATCCGGTTCGGCATCGAGATCACCTCCCAGGCTCGCTACGAGGCCGACATCCGCGAGCACCTCTCCCGGCACGCCTACGCCTTCGTCATCGGCTCGGTCCACGTCATGGCGGGTTCCCCGTACGAGGCGTCGCGGGTCGCGTCGTTCGTGGCCGGGCGGTCGCTGCCCGAGATCCTCGAGCCGTACTTCGTGGAGGTGCTGGCGGCCGCGCGCAGCGGCCTGTTCGACGCGCTCGGGCACCTCGACTTCGTCAAGCGCTACCTCGTGCCGCACGTGGAGCCGTCCCGGCTGGCATCCGCGCCGGAGTTGTACGAGCCCATCCTGCGTGCGCTCGTCGATGGGGGCACGGGCCTGGAGATCAACACCAGCGGGCTCCGCCAGGCGGCCGAGGAGATCTACCCGGCGCCGTGGGCCGTGGCGCGGTTCCGCGAGCTCGGCGGGGAGCGGATCTCGGTCGGATCCGACGCCCATCGCCTCCACAGCTTCGGGGCATTCCTGGGCGACGGCTACCGGCTGGCGGCCTCGACCGGCCTCGGAGCCCTTCACTTCCGCCGCGGCGGAGCGCCGGTCCGGGTCGCCATCCCCGACGGCGCCGCCTAACGCCGGGGGCATGGGTTCGTTATGACGAGCGACGACGCCGCGATCGAGCGGCTCGTGGAAGCGGCTCGGACCGGCGACGCGGAAGCGTTCGGCCGATTGTTCGACCACTACCATGGCCCGGTCTATCGCTTCGTCGCCAGCCGCGTCGCACGCCCGGCGGACGCGGAGGACCTGACGCAGCTCGTCTTCGTCAAGGCCCTGGAGGCGCTGCCACGCTACGAGGCACGCGGCGCACCCTTCGGGGGCTGGCTCTTCCGGCTGGCCAGGAACACGGTCATCGACCACGTGCGCACCAGGCGCGACCACACCGACCTGGAGGCCGTGGCGGAGCGACCCGGCGACGATGCCGGGCCGGACGACATCGTGACGATGCGGGAAGCCCTCGACGAGGTCGCCGAGGCGCTCGCGGAGTTGACGGACGATCAGCGTGACGCCATCGCTCTGCGGTTCTTCGCCGGGCTCTCGGCCCGGGAGGCCGCCGTCGCGATGGACAAGCAGGAAGGCACGATCCGGGGGCTGCAGTTCCGGGGGATCGCCGCGCTGAGGCGGCGACTCGGGCTGGACGAACCGACCGGCGGCGAGCCGGGCGGGAGGATCGAACGGACGGACGACGGATGAACGACACGACAGGCGAGCCCACGGCGGGCGAGCGCGAGGTCCAGGAGCTGCTCGAGCTGTACGCCGAGCGGCGCCTTCGACCCGACGCGACCGCGGCCGGCCGCCTGCGCGCGGTGCTGGTGGCAAAGGCCGCCGAGGCTGCGCCGGCCGCCTCGGTCGCGGTCGCGAGCACCGGTGCACCGTGGAGCCAGCGCCGACGGCTCGTGGCCGCGGTCCTTGGCGCTGCAGCCGTCCTCGTCCTGGCGGGCGGGGCCCTTGCCGCGACCGGCCCCGGCGGTCCGCTCTACGATCTCCGCCTGTGGGTCGAGGAGGCGATGGCGCCGGCCGACCCAGCGGCCCATGCCGTCGCGGAGCTCGAGCAGCTCGATCAGCGGATCGAGGAGATCATGGCCGCCATCACCGGCGGCGATGCGCGCGCAGCGAACGCGGCCCTCCGCGCCTATGACGACGAGCTGGACGACGCCGTGCTGGCCGGCGAGGCCGACCCAGGATCGCTCGGGGCGATCGAGGCGAGGGTGCGCGCCCACCTGGCCGTGCTGCAGGGCCTTCTCGATGGGGCTCCCGACGCCGCCCTGCCGGGGCTGCGGATCGCGATCGAGCACTCGAGCCAGGTCCTTGAGCGCCTCGAGGAGGTCGATCCGGGCAAGCCGTCCGAGCCGCCGGGCAAGCCGTCCGAGCCGCCGGGCAAGCCGTCCGAGCCGCCGGGCAAGCCGTCCACCGTCCCGTAGCTCGGGCGAGCCCCCGGAGCCGTTCGCTCGGCTCCGACGGTCGGGTCGGTCCGTCACCCCCGACCGCCCAGCCCCGACCTGCGGCGGCGCCCTGACCTGCGGCGGCGCCCTGACCTGCGGTAGTCTCCCGGTCATGAAGTCGACGCCACCGTGGAGCTGACCGTCATCGGGGCCGGGCCGGCCTACACGGACCGCCCGGGCGCCCTGGGGTCCGCCTACCTGGTCCAGGCGGCCGGCGCGTCGATCGTCCTCGACTTCGGGCACGGCATCCTGCCTTCCCTCTTCGCGATGATCGAGCCGAGCCGCCTCGACGGGATCGTCATCAGCCACCTCCACCCCGACCATCTCATCGACCTCGTCCCGCTCCGCCACTACCTCTGCTACGAGTTCAAGCCGTCACGCCGGATGACGGTCCATGCGCCCGAGGGCCTGGACCAGCGCCTGGATGCCCTCCACGCGAGCGATGGCTTCTTCGACGCTTCGTTGGACCTCGAGCCGCTCCGCCCCGGACTGAGGACGATCGGGCCCCTCAGCATCGAGACCATCCGGGTGACCCACACGGCCGACAGCCACGCCGTCCGCGTCACCGTCAGCGGGGAGGATGGCCCCGGCCTCGTGTACTCCGGCGACTGCGGCGCAGCCATGGATCTCGCGCCGCTCGTCCGCCCCGGTGACACGCTGCTGACCGAGGTGTCGTTCGGGCCGGGGCCCGTGCCCGTGGACGAGCTCCACCTGGATGGGCAGGCCATCGGCCAGCTGGCCGCCGCCACGCGGCCCGGCCGGGTCCTCCTGACCCACCTCCAGATGGGCTACGACGCCGACGAGACGATCGCCGCCGTCAACGAGGGCTGGGACGGCGAGGTCCGCTTCGTCTGGCCCGGGGATCGCCTCACCGTCTGATCGCCGCGGACCCCGGCGGCCCAGCCCGGCTCCCAGCGGCCGCGATCAGGACCCCGATCGGCATCGGCCACCGGCCATCCAGCAGGAATCGAGCGACCGGGGTGCGGATCACCGCACCCCGGTCCTGAGCACGTCGGGGACAGCGACGGTCAGTCGTTGGTCACGGCTGCTCGGCGTCGGGGCCGGGCCATCAGCACCCCGGCGATCGCAGCCGCCAGCCCGAGGAGGGCGAGGCGCACCGCGCCTGCGTCCGCAGCCGCCGAGGGCGCCGCGATCGAGTCGGTGGGGGGCGGCGTGATCTGTGGTGGCGCGGTGATCCCCAAGACGTCGCCGGTCGGGCTCGGCTCGACGCTCGGCTCGACGCTCGGCTCGACGCTCGGCTCGACGCTCGGCTCGACGCTCGGCTCGACGCTCGGCTCGACGCTCGGCTCGACGCTCGGCTCG
>DATHYZ010000168.1:0-2699 GCA_035458865.1 Candidatus Limnocylindrales bacterium | reverse complement strand
ACACGGTCGTCTCGACCCCGTACGGCTGGGTCAGGTTGCTGACCGCCCGCATCATCGGGACCGGGCCCACGGCGTAGACGGCATCGACGCCGCCGGCGTCCAGGACGTCCTTGAGAGCCTCGGTCACGAAGCCGTGGCGGCCGTAGCTGCCGTCGTCGGTGCAGGCGATGACCTCGCCGGACGCGGCGAGCTCGCGCTCGAGGATGACCCACTCCTGGGATCGACCGCCGATGATGCTCGTGACCCGGACCCCGCGCCGCTTGAGCTCCTGGGCGATCGGCAGGATGACCGCCGTTCCCACCCCGCCCCCGACGCAGACTGCATGCCCCGACTCGATGAGCTCGGTCTCCCGCCCGAGCGGGCCTGCGACATCGGTGATGGCCTGGCCGGGCTCCAGCTCCACCAGGTCGGTCGTGCTCTTGCCGATGGCCTGGATGATCAGGGTGATCGTGCCGGCCGCCGGGTCGTTGTCGGCGATGGTCAGCGGGATGCGCTCCGCTCCCGGACCCTTGCGGACGATGACGAACTGGCCGGGCTTGCGGATCTCGGCGATGCGGCGGGCCTCGACGACGAGGCGGTAGACGTTCGGCGAGAGCTGCTCTCGTTCGACGATGGGATGCATGCGACTCCGTTCTCCGGACACGGTCGGCCATGGGCCGCTTGGTCTGATCGTGCAGGTATGCGAATGCGCCGCCCACCCGACAGGCGACCCGTTCCGGTGGGCCGAAGGTCACCGCTGGATCGGGACGCATCCCGGGCCGGTGGGGCAAGCCCTCCACTGCTCGGTCGGCTCCATCGTAGACCGCCGACCCGCGCGGTGTCCGCGAACGACCCCTCGGTCCATCGGGCGGGCGCTCCTCGGGACGACGCGAGAGCGCGTCAGCCGGCGAGGATGTCGAGCGTGATGAGGATCCGGATCTGGTCCTCGCCGACGTCGGTCGAGGTGATCCGACCGAAGCCCGTGGCGCCCGGCATCGAGAACTCCCAGGACTGAGAGAGCAGCCCTCGGTCAGCGTTGCCCTGGCCGCTGCCCGAGCCGATCCGACCGCCGGCCGCCTCGATGGCGGCTTTGGTGTCCTCCTCGAGGAGGAAGTAGATCGTGCGGTCGCCCGGTCCTCGAGGGCAGTCCACGGCCCAGAAGGCGTGGACCTCGGTCGCCTGCGGTTCGCCGGACCGGGCAACCTCGGCACAGCCCTGGCCCCACTCATGGTCACTGGCCAACGCGACGGGGTCGTACCACTCCACGAGCCGGATGCTGAGCGGGTCGAGGGTGGAGGTCGGTCGGGCGGACGCAGGCGCCTCGCCGCAGGCAGCCACGACGGCGGCCAGGGCGAGGACGGCGAGAACCGCGAGGACCGCGCCCAGTGGCCGGTCGCGCCGGGCCGGCCGCGGGCCCGCCTGATCACGGGACATCTCGGGGCCTCCTGGCACGGACGCCCGCACGAGCCAAGTCGCGCCCCGGCCCGGGCTCCGGGAGGTAGACGCTCGCTGCGGCGGAGCGTTGCGGATCTGCGGAGGGGTCAGCCCCGGCCGATGGGGGTCAGCCCCGGCCGATGGGGGTCAGCCCCGGCCCATGTGGAACCGCCAGCGGGTCCGCCAGCGGCCGTCGTCGCCCTCCTCGATCAGGAGGGCCCGATCGGCGATGCGCTCGAGCGGGCGACGAGGATCGGCGATGGCCGGGTGCTCGCCGGGGGCGCCCTCGGAGATCGTCACGTGCGGGACGTACGGGAACGCTCCGCCGTAGGGGGTCCAGGTCGGATAGGCCGCCACCAGGCGCTCCACGAGCCGGGTGAAGGGCTCGCCCGGCTCGACGGCGAGATACCGCACGTCATCCCAGTGGCGGGCCGTGGCCAGGCGGAAGGGGATGGGCCCCGTGGCCCGCAGGATGGCTGCGATGCGCCGCCGATCGGCCTCGCGGAGCTCGTCAGAGCCCTTGAAGGGGAAGAGCAGCGTGATGTGAGCCGGCACGCCGAGCGCCGCGCTCGCGACCCGTGCTCGACGCACGAGCTCGAGCCGGCGTGGCAGGTCGACGGGGACGACCAGGGCGCTGACCACGGGAGGACGGTACGCGGTCCGCGCAGCGCCTGCAAGACCGGTGCGTGCCGGCAACGGAACCGCGCCGGAGCGAGCCGCTGCCCGGGGGCCCAGGCAGGCCGGTGGATCGGCCCGGGCGCAGAAGGGCACGCGGGTGCGGGGCGGGCCGAATCGGGGACCGCCCCTCGGAACCGAGGACGGTCGCCGTCGCCGAACGGCGCCCGGACGGGCCAAAGGTCACTTGACCGGAAGCCCCGGAGCCTAGAGTGTCCCAGAAACGTGCCAACCCGGATCGCTGCGGGGCGGGCGGTCCATGTGAGGAGGGGTCTATGTCTCCAGCGTTCCGCAAAGCCTTGGCGGTCGCCGTCGGGGCGGCACTACTGATGGGTCTGACGGCTTCGCCGCTGTCGGCGGCGAAGTCGACCGAGAAGCTCTACCGGCTCGATATCACTCCGACGTCGGTAGGGACGGGCACCTCCACGTTCGAGCTGAAGTTCACGAACGTCACGCCCGGGAACTCGACGTTCAACTCGTTCGAGTTCACCGTGCCGAGCTCGTTCACGGTGCTCAGTGCCGCCATCGATCAGACGAAGTCGGTGCCGACCCAGCCCGGCGCCACCGTCACCGCGAGCGGCAACCACGTCACGGTGGTCGTGCTCGATCCG
>DATHYZ010000167.1:0-2343 GCA_035458865.1 Candidatus Limnocylindrales bacterium | reverse complement strand
GGTTCGGTGCTCGGTCCAGGGCGGCCGGGAACCTCGGGACCTTGCCGCGCAGCTCAGGCGCCACTCGATCGTCCGTCATGATCCTCGTGCCTGGGGCAGGGACGTTCGTACCGCGAAGCGTACCGTCCCGTCCATGGCGGGGCGATCACGGGCCACCTCGTCCCGCCTCCGCCGAGCCTAGCCGGGACGGACCTCGCCGCCGCCGGGCGGGACCTCGCTGGCGTGGACGATGTACGAGAACTGGCGCCACAGGACGACGACGAGCGCCGCCGAGCCCACGAAGCCGAACCAGAACGGGGCCGTGATGCCGAACTCGCGGGCGAGCAGCCCGCCGATCGGCGTCCCCACGACGATCCCGAGCACGACACCCATGTGGTACACCCCGGTCACCCGCCCAAGGAGCGCGTCAGGGACCGCCCGCTGGCGGACGACCGTGGAGGTCGTGCCCCAGATGAACGCGTGGGCCCCGAAGGCCACGAAGGTCAGGAGCGCGACGGCGGCCGACGTGGTCAGGGCCAGGACCAGGTGGGTCGCCGTCTCGACCAGCAGGCCGACCCGCATGATGTCCCCGAGCGAGAAGCGCCGCTCGAGCCGTCCGTAGGCGCTCGTGCCGACGATCCCCCCGACCGCCATCGCCGTCGTGAGCAGCCCGAATCCGACCTCGTCCATGCCCAGGCGCTCCTGGGCGTAGAGGACCAGGACCGACCAGGCTGCCCCGAAGGTCACGTTGAAGGCGAGGATCGTGAGCGCCAGCGTCCGCATCGGCGGGTTGCCGGCCAGCCAGCGGAGGCCCTCCCCGAGGTTGTCCAGGATCCCGCCCTCGGGACGGTCGGGCGCCGGCGAAGCCGACAGGACGATCCGGCTCACGAGCACCGCTCCGAGCGCGAAGCAGACCGCGTCGACGCCGAACGGGACGGCCATGCCGACGGCGAACAGGAAGGCCCCGATCGGCGGCGCGATCAGCTGGTTCGCCAGGAGGTAGGCGCCCTGGAGCCTGGCGTTGGCGATGCCGAGGTCCTCGCGCCGGACGATCCGCGGCAGCACGCTCTCGCTGCCGACGTCGGCGAACGCCTCGGCAGTGCCGAGCAGGAAGAGGGCGGCCAGCACCATGGGGATCGTCACGAACCCGCCCGCGATCACCGCGGCAAGGACGGCGAGCACGGCGGCTCGGCCCAGGTTCACCACGACGATGATCCGGCGACGGTCGCGCCGGTCCGCGATCGTTCCGGCGATCATCCCGAACACCAGGGTCGGCAGCATCTGGGCGAGGAAGGCCGTCGAGACGACCAGGGGGTCGCGGGTCAGCGATGCCACGAGCAGCGGGCCTGCGGCCAGGGCGAAGCCGTCGCCCACGTTGGTCAGCACGGTCGATGCCAGGAGCCACCGGAAGCTCCCGCCGAGCCGCGCCGGGACGGCCATCTCGACGATCCTCGTGGAGGAGCGCAGGAGCGCGGGCCGATCCGGAGATCCCATGGTGGCGACTCTAGGGGCCCCCGGTGCGCTCGTGCAGCGCCAGCGCCCGTTTGCGACGCGAATGCCCACACCGGTCGGTCAGCGCGTGCCACAATCCCGCGTCTGGATCACTCGATGGGGAATGACGATGGGTGGGACGGAGACGACCGCGACCGAGACCGTTGAAGCGACCCCGACGGTGGTCCGGGCTCGATCGGCTGCCGCGCGGCGAGCTGCCCTGACGGTCCAGGAGCGGTCGACCTCGGGCCGTGCCCGACGGCAGGAGGTCCCGAGGAGCAGCCATGCCGCGTGGGATGCGCCGGCGGATCGACCCGACCCCATCGCGCTCCTGCTGGCCCAGGACGAGGACCAGGCCCGGGTCCCGGAACTGACCCCCATCCGCTACGGCCGGATGCTCGCCTCCCCCTTCGCCTTCCTCCGCGGCTCGGCCACGGTCATGGCGAGCGACCTGTCCCGCACGCCGATCACCGGCTTCACGGTCCAGGCGAGCGGCGACGCGCACCTCCTGAACTTCGGGGTCTTCGGGACGCAGGAGCGCAACCTGGTCTTCGGGATGAACGACTTCGACGAGACGCTGCCCGGGCCGTGGGAGTGGGACGTGAAGCGCCTCGCCGCCAGCTTCGTCGTCGCTGGGCGGGACGGCGGGGTCGGCGAGGGGAAGGCCCGCGACGCCGCCCGGGCGGCCGTCCGGAGCTACCGAGAGCGGATCGCCGAGTACGCGGGCTACGGGGCGCTCGAGGTCTGGTACGCGACGATCGACACCTCGAGCCTGCTCGAGGTGCTCTCGCCCGAGGTCCGCGAGCGCGCCAAGGCGATCATCGCCAAGGCACGGACGCGCACCAACCTCCAGGTGCTGGAGAAGACGACCGA
>DATHYZ010000166.1:0-9071 GCA_035458865.1 Candidatus Limnocylindrales bacterium | reverse complement strand
GATCGCGCTGGCCATCCACCTGCTGCCGGACGAGGTGATCCGGGACGGCCTGCTGGAGCTCCTGGATGCCGAGCATCTCAGCGGACCCGGCGACCACCGGCTGGCGCCCGGCGATGCGGCCGTGCGGATCACGGTCAGTCGCGGCTCCCTGGAGCGGCGCGGGACGCTGCCACCCGGCTGGGAGATCGCCCATGCCACCGTCGCGATCCAGGCCTGGGCGCACGTGCCCACGCCGACCGCCACCCTCCGCCGGGGGATCCGGGCGGTGACGAGCCACGTGCACCGCGACCCCGCGTCGCCGCTGGCTGGGATCAAGGCGACCTCGCGGGCCGACTACGTGTACGCCCGCCTGGAGGCCGAGCGCGCCGGCGTGGACGACGCCCTGTTCCTGACGACCGACGGGCGGGTCAGCGAGGCAACGAGCGCGAACGTCTTCGTCCTCGCCGATGACCGCCTGCTCACGCCGACCCTTGGCGCCGCCATCCTGCCGGGCACGACCCGCACCTGGCTGCTGGAGCACCCCGGCGTCCGGGACCTGGGGCTCCAGCCCGCCGCCGAGGACCTCAGCCCCGACGATCTCGTGGCCGCCGACGAGGCCTTCCTCTCGAGCACGGTCGCCGGCATCGTGCCGCTCGTCGCTCTCGACGGCCGCCCCGTCGGGCGGGGTGAGGCGGGTCGCCGGACCCTGGCCCTCCGCGAGGCCCGCGAACGCTGGATCGACGAGGTCTCCCTGGCCGGACGAGCCGTGCCGCGCCCATGACCCGGGACGAGCTCATCGCACGCACCCGCCAGCTCGTCAACGAGGGCGAGCGTCTCCAGGCCCGGCCCGACCTCGACGCGCTGCGGACCTGGCTCCAGCTCTCGGACGACCTCCTCGCCCGGGCCTGGGGGACGATGGATCGCTACCACCTCGCCTGGCTGATGGTCGGCAAGCCCAAGGACATCGTCCGCGGCCGGCGGATGACGGCCGACGAGGAGGCCATCTACGTCCGCGAGGTCGCCGCGCAGAAGACCTCTGCGCTGCGGATGAGCCTGGACGCCGTCGAGCGCCAGGGCATGCCGTTCCGCGGCGAGGAGGGGGGCGTGGGACCGGGGCAGGGGATGGGGGCCGTCCCCGCGGCCGCGCGACCCGAGGACGAGCAGCCGGCGGACCGGGAGCCGGCGGACGGGGACCCCGCGATCGGCGGCGACCGCTCGTCGGCGCACACCGCCCAGGGCTCGGCGCGGTCGATCCCGCTCGATCCGGCGATGGAGGCTCGCCTGCGCGAGGCCCGGCGTCAGGCCGCCGAGCATGCCGAGCACGACGTCCCACGGGCCCCACGGCCGGAGCGCATGGAGCGGTGACCGGCCAGACCGGGCGGGCCCGGGTGCCGGCGATGGGCGGCGACCGCACCGTGCCGGAGCCGGACATCGTCGCTGCCGAGGCTCTGCTGCTGGCCCTCCGCCTCGATCTGCGCGACCCGGGGATCCTGGACGCGTACACGGGCCCAGCCGATCTCAAGGCACGGGTCGACATGGAGCAGCCGCCGTCGCTGGCCAGGCTCCGGAGCCAAGCCGACGACCTCCTGGGCCGACTCGACGCCACCGTCCCGGAGCCCGACCGGCGCGCCTGGCTGGGTGGGCAGGTCGGGGCCATGGCGGCCCGCCTGGCGGTGCTCGACGGGGAGCCGGTCCCGTACCTCGAGCAGGTCCGGCGGTCCTTCGGGATCGAGCCCCGGCCGCGTGGCGCCGCCTACTTCGACGACGCGGCCTCCGAGCTCGCCGACCTCCTGCCCGACGACGGACCGATCGCCGATCGGCTGAGCGCCTGGGACCAGCAGGTCACCATCCCCGGGGACCGGGTCCGGGAGGCGGTCGACATCGTCACCGAGGTACTGCGGACCCGCGCCGCGACCGCCTTCGGCCTCCCCGCCGGGGAGTCGGTCCGCCTCGGGCTGGTCCGCGATCAGCCCTGGTCGGGCTATCACTGGTTCGATGGCGGTGGGCGTTCCCGGGTCGACCTCAACGTGGACCTGCCGATCCGCGCCCCGGCCCTGCTCCCGACCCTGGCCCACGAGACGTACGCCGGCCATCACCTCGAGGCGGCCACCAAGGAGGCCGAGCTCGTGGAGGGTCTCGGGCGGGTCGAGATGACCGCCGCCGTCCTCCTGACCCCGGCCGCCGTCATCTCCGAGGGGCTCGCAGACCTGGGCCCTGACATCCTCCTGCCGCCCCGGGAGCGCGCCGACCTCCTGGCGGACCTCATGGAGCGGGTCGGTGTGCCCGCGGCGTCCGACGCCCGGTCCGCCAGGGAAGCCGCCGAGCTCGCCCTGGCCATCGCGCCGCTCCGGGAGCGGCTCCGCGAGGTCGCCGTCGACGCGGCCCTCGCCCGCTGGGTCGACGGGTCGGACCATGACACCGTCCTCGAGCTGTTGATGCGCGCCGGCCGGCTCCCGCGCGAGCGGGCGGAGGCGACCCTGCGGTTCATCGAGGACCCGCGCTGGCGGACCTACATCCACGTCTATCACGAGGGCCGTTCGCTCCTCGAGCGCTGGGTGGCGGCCGCGCCCGACGGCGATCGCGTCGGGCGATTCCGGCGCCTGTTCCGCGAGCCGTTCACGCCGGACAGCATCGCCGCGGAGCTGGTCGCCGCGGACGGGTCCCGCTAGCGCTCGACGGGCGCCTGGCCGGCGCTCGACGGGCGCCCGGCCGCATCGAGGCGCAGCTCGAAGACCGTCCGGTCCTCGTCCGGGGCGTCGTAGTCGAGGAACGCCGGCGAGCCCCAGGCGGGCACCGTCCCGGGGCCCGTCACCGGGCTGAAGCCCATGGCCCGATGGAACTCCACCGACACCCGGTTGCCCGGCCAGGTGATCGCCCGGATCGTCCTGGCGCCACGCGCCGCGACGTCGTCGAAGAAGCGCCGGTACAGCTCGCGGGCGATGCCCTGTCGCCGGAGGCCGGGGTCCGTCGCGATCATGTGGACGTAGGCGACGTCGGGATGATCCGGCGAGACGAACCCGACGAGGAATCCGACGGTCCGGCCGTCCGGGGCCTCGGCGATCCAGGACGTACCGGTGAAGTGCTGGAACCAGAGCCGAGGGAGGAGGTCGTGGAGTCGTCGACCGCCCCACCAGCCATCGACGCGGCCCACGACGAACGCGTGGTCGGCCTCGACCGGACGGCGATACCGGAGGGCCTGGGGGCCGCTCAGCGCGCCGCTCCCCACCAGGCCGCCAGGGTGGCGACGCTGGCCTCCAGCAGGACGAGCGGGCCGTAGGTCTGGTCGAGGAACGCCGCGAATCCCAGGCTCCCGCCCTGGATCCCCGCGATGGCCCACAGGGCGACCTGCACGATCGCGACCGCGGCCAGGGAGAGGCCGACCGACAGGACGATCCGCAGGGTCGCCGACACGGCCGTCCCGCCGCCAGCCCGTACCCCGGCCGCGGTGAGGCGGCCGAGGAAGAAGGCCGCGACGAGCAGGCCGGCGGTCATCGTGAAGGCGGCCCCCAGGACCACCATGACCATCGCCACGAAGGCGGCAACCAGGCCGCCGATGAGCACCGCTCGGCCAGACGAGGCGCCGTCCGCTCCGTCCTCTCCGGCCGCGCCGCGGGCGGCCTGAACGTAGCGCTGGGATGGCGCCGCCTCGAGGCGGCGCGCGGTCGGCCGGTCTCCCGGCTCGAGGGCAGGCTCGGCGTCCGGCGGGTCCGCGGTCGGTGGCGCGCTGTCGGGCGGTGTCGGCACTCCTGATGGGTCCATGCCTCCATCGTAGTCGGCGCCCGCATCCGTGGCACCGGGATCGGGCGGACGCTAGACTTCGGCTCGTGACCCATCCCAATCTCGGCGCCCCGCCACCGGACATGACGGCCGGCTTCCCGGACGCCGCCGCGCGGCTCATGGCCCAGCGCTCGACGCTCGGTGCGCGGGCCCTCGAGATCGCCATCCAGCGCGATCCCACGTTCCGCGACCGCTTCGACGAGACCGGGCTCCGCCGGCTCCTGCGGGACACCGAGATCCTCATCGATCGGCTCGCCCACTCGGTGGCTGCCGACGACCCCACCTTCATGCGCTCGTTCGCCGACCAGGTGAGCCCGCTCCTGCGTCGCCGGCGCGTGTCGGTCGATGACGCCGTGAAGCTGCTCGAGGGCATCCGGTCGGCCTCGTCCGCCGCCCTGGGGCCCGAGGAGCGCGTGCCCGCGGACCGGGCCATCGACGCCGGGGTCGCGGTGTTCCGCGACTACCGCCGGATCGCCGGGGACGCCCGCCGCCGCAATCCCCTTCTGGCGGCGATCTACAAGGGCGGCTGACGATGACCATCAAGTGGGTCCAGGTCGACCCTCTCGTCATGAACGGCGAGCCGTTCCTCTACGGGAGCCGCCTGACGGTCCGCCAGCTGCTGGAGATGCGAGCGAACGGCCTCGCCCCGGCCGACGTCCTCAAGGACCACCCGGAGCTGCGGGTCATGGGCATCGCCTCGGCGTTCGTCTACGCGGCCGGGCACCCCGATCGCTACGGCGAGTTCCTCGAGGTGGACGGCTCGCTCGTGGGCCCCGGCTTCGCCGCGGAGGACGTCGCCGCCCTCCCCGAGCCACTGCGCCTCCCCGGCATCGTCGTCACGGCGCCCGTCCCGGCCTGACGCCGACCCGATCGCCTCCCGGCCCGATGGCGTCGGCGGCTAATCCCGACCTCGATGCTATGATTTCGGCGCACCGGGAGACCTCATCCATGACCGACCCCTCCACCGAGACCGCGACCGCCGCCGGGACACCGGCCCAGGAGCCCGCGCCCGCCTTCGACGCGGAGCGCCGGGCCACCGAGCTGGCCGTCCTGGACGCCCTGCGCGCGGTGGTCGATCCGGAGATCGGGATGAACGTCGTGGAGCTCGCCCTGATCAAGCAGATCGTCCTCGGCCCCGACACGACCGAGATCAAGATGATCCTCACGACCCCGTTCTGCCCCTACGCCGGCTCCATGATCCAGCAGGTCAAGGAGCAGGCCGAGTCCGTGGTGGACCACGACGTCAAGGTGACCCTGCTGGCCGAGCGCTGGGACCCCCGTGACGCCGGCCTGATGTGGTGACATGAGCGACCGCCTGCCGTTCGACTCCGCCGTGGCGACCGGTCGTGGCGACGATGGCACGACCGGGCTCCTGTACGGTGGGGACCGCATCCCCAAGGACGACCCGCGGACCGAGGCGTACGGGACCGTCGACGAGGCCGTCGCCGACCTCGGGCTGGTCCGGGCGGAGCTGGGGCTGCGCGAGCGCTACGGGCTCCTGGCGCCGGCCTTCGGCGACCTCGACGATCTCGTCCTGCGCCTGCAGCGCGAGTTGTTCGTGGTCGGCGCCGAGCTGGCCACCAACCCCGAGGCCCGGGAGCGCCTCGTCGACGGCAAGACCAGGGTGAGCCGCGGGATGGTGGACGACCTCGGACGGATCCTGACCGACCTCGAGGGCCGCATCGAGATGCCCCGCGAGTTCGTCGTCCCGGGTGAGACCCGGACGAGCGCCGGGCTCGAGCTGGCGCGGACGACCCTGCGCCGGGCTGAGCGCCGTGTCGTCACCCTGGTCCGCACCGGGACCCTCCCCGCGGACTCCCTCGTGATCCCGTACCTGAACCGGGCCGCCGACCTGCTCTGGATCATGGCCCGGGCCGCCGAGCAGGCCGAGGAGCGCCACGCACCGCCCGCCACCCGGCTGGGAGATATCGCCCCGACCGGCTAGGATTTTCCGCACGCTCGACCGCGACGTCGGTCGCGCACCAGCGCATGGAGACGAACCACCGATGATGAACTCGCCGTACGCGAACCCGGAGCAGCTGGGGGTCCGCCCGTCGGTCCAGCTGTCGACGGCCTTCCTCAGCCAGGCCTTTGCCTGGATGTTCGTCGCCCTGCTGGTGACGACCGGCGTGGGGACCCTGGTCAGCACGCTGCCAGACGAGTCATTCGCCACCCTGGCGAACCTCTGGCTCTTCATCATCATCGGCCAGCTCGTCCTGGCCTTCACGCTCAGCCTGGCCATCAAGCGGATCAGCGCGACCGCGGCGCTGCTGCTGTTCTTCGTGTTCGCGGCGACGATGGGCTTCACGTTCGGGGTCATCCTCCGGACCTACGAGCTCGGCTCGGTCCTGACGGCCGGAGTGAGTGCGGCCTCGATCTTCGCCGGCGCGGCCATCTACGGCGCCGTCACCAAGCGCAACCTGGCCTCGCTCGGCGGCTACCTGTTCATGGCCCTCATCGGCCTGCTCGTCGCGATGGTCGTCAACCTCTTCGTGGGCTGGGAGACGCTGAACTTCATCATCTCGGTGGGCGGCGTGCTCATCTTCACGGGTCTGACCGCCTTCGACGTCCAGCGGATCCAGCGCGGCCAGCTGGCGGCCTTCACCGAGTCGATGGAGAAGGGCGCGGTCATGGGCGCCTTCGTCCTCTACCTCGACTTCGTCAACCTGTTCCTGATGCTGCTCCGCCTCTTCGGCAATCAGCGCTAGGCAGCGACGGGCTCGACCCGCGCGATCGATCTCGGCCCCGGCGGCGACGCCGGGGCCGTTCGCTTGCCCGCGGGATCAGGCTGCCGGGACCGTCTGGTCGACGTCGGCGACCAGGTCGAGCAGCGGCACCGGATCGGTGACGAGCGTCGGGGCAGGGCGTCCCAGCAGGTAGCCCTGGCCGGCGTGGTACCGGAGCTCCAGCACCGCCTCGAGCTGCTCGGTCGTCTCGATGCCCTCGGCGACGATGCGGCGCCCTCGCTCCTGGGCCATCTGCCCGAGCGCCCGCAGGACCGCCTCCGACGGCTCATCGGATGCGGCGGCCCGGACCAGCGAGAGGTCGATCTTCATGATGTCGAAGTCGATCGCGCTCATCAGGCGGAGTCCGGCGTTGCCGGCGCCCACGTCGTCGATGGCCACCTGGACACCGTGGCGCCGGAGCGTCCCGATGGCCGCTCGGAGGCGCTCCAGGTCCTCCACGGCCTCGCGCTCGGTCAACTCCACGACGAGCTGCGCCGGGGCGATCCCGTGCCGGCGGGCCAGGGCGACGATCTCGAGCGGGCTGAACGCGTCGGCCTCCAGCGTCCGCGGTGACAGGTTGACCGACAGGTAGTCGCTCGGCCGGAGGCCGGTCGCGCCGGCGAGGACGGTCGTGGCGGCGACGACGTCGATCTCGATGGTCCGGCGCGTGGCCTCGGCGGCGACGAAGAGGCTGGCCGGGTTGCGGAACGGGGCGTCGGGCGACAGCCGGACGAGGCCCTCGAAGCCGACGACCTCACCGGTGGCGAGGGACACGATCGGCTGGTAGACGGGCCGGAGCAGGTCTCCCTCGGCGACCTGGCGGACGGATCCCTCGAGCTCGACCAGGGTCCGGGTGTCGTCGGCGATCCCGTGTCGGCCGGGATCGAAGCGCTCGACGATCGTGCGCCCGTGTCGCTTGCCGGAGTGGAGTGCCGCCTCCGCGTGGATGGCCAGCGGCTGGCGCCCTGCGCTCGGGACCGGGTAGGCGCTCACGCCGATGGTCAGCGAGACGGGCTCGCCGACCCCGCCGAGGTTGCCGCTGAGAGCCGTCGAGAGGATCTGCTTCGCCTGGACGACGGCCGCGTCGAGGTCGGTCCCGGGCAGGAGCATCGCGAACTCGTCGCCCCCGATGCGGAAGGCCCGATCGCCGCGACGGGCGTTGGCCCGCAGGATCATCGCCACGCTGCGGAGCGTCTCGTCGCCGGCCGTGTGCCCCCGCCGCTCGTTCGTCCGCTTGAGATCGTCGACGTCGAGCATCAGGAGCGCGACGGCTGAACCCTCGTCGCGCGCGACGGCGATGCGCGCATCCAGCTCCTCCTGGAACCCGCGGTGGTTGCCCAGCCCGGTGAGTCCGTCGGTGACCGATTCCAGCCGGGCCCGGTCGTAGGCCGCGCGGAGCTCCGAGAGCTCCCCGGCGAGCTCGCCTGCGCCCTGGCGGATCCTTCGCCCGAGGATGAGCAGCAGGACGGTGACGACCGCAGCGACGGCGCCGAGGATCGCCGCTGCGGCCTGGGCCGAGGCGGCATCGAGCGGGATGCCGACGAGGCCGGGTTCGGTGACGACGACCGCGACGACCGCGACGACCGCGACCGCCCCGACGCCCAGCAGCCAGGCCAGGAGCATCGAGGTGATGGCCAGGCGGCTCAACGCCCGGGCATCGCGCCGCCGGGGGTGACGCGGCTTCATCTTCGACATGACGGAACGTCCTCCCAGTGACCCTAGATGTACCCCTTCGCCCAGCCCCGGACCGCGGTACGGAGGTCCCGGGACCCCCCAGGTCCATCGGTGGGCGCAAGAGCGCCGCGAGCGACCGGTCGCTACCCGGCCGCCCGCGGCGCATGGGCGCCTGCGGTCACTCGAAGTCGAAGCTCTCCACGACTGGGGCGGCCTCTGCCACGACCGCGTCGAAGTCGGCCTTGTCGGCCTCGACGTCGATCATCACGGTGTGGTCACCGGCGTCGAGGATGGTCAGGCGCATCCGCTCAGCGGCATCGATCTGCCACCACATGTCGTCCTCGACCGCGGTCCCGTCGTGGCTGAAGAGGTTCACTCTCAAGGGACACGGGAAGGGATCCCAGCCGTCCCGCATCTCGGCCTCCAGGGTCCAGCCACTCAGGCCCCCGAGGCTGACGATGGCCGGCTCCGTCGCGGTCAGGCCGGGATGCCCGGTCAGCCACCCGACGAGGTCCTCGGCCGACGTGCCGACGGAAGCGTCCGCCTTGGAGCTGCAGAGCTCCTGATCGACGGCGACCGGATCCGCAGAGATGAAGACGATCCCGGTCTCGCCAGGTCGCTCGAGGGCCAGGTACCCAGGCTTCTCCTGGACCCTTGACCATCCCTCCGGGACCTCGAACGTGAACGGGGTGACGATGCGGCTCGTCGAGTGGCGGCCGGCAGCCAGCGGACCCAAGCAGCTCGGGTCGGTCGGCTGACACAGCGCCGCCTCGGTCGAGCTCGGCGACGGTGACGGTGACGGTGACGCGATCGGGGTGGGCGTCGCCTCCGGGCCGCCGATGCCGGGGCTCGGCTGGTTCATGATCACGGCCACCCCCGCCACCGAGAGGACGAGGACGGCGGCGGCCGCGAGGA
>DATHYZ010000165.1:0-10522 GCA_035458865.1 Candidatus Limnocylindrales bacterium | reverse complement strand
GGTGCTCGTGGCCGGCCGCAAGCCGTTCCTGCGCCTGACCGACTTCGTGGGCCTGGTCCCCCGGATGGTCGGGATGAACGCCATCCGCTCGCTCGACTCGTTCGTCGGCAGCTACTTCCGCGACCCGCGCGTCCGCCAGGTCTTCGACTTCCACTCGCTCTTCATCGGCGGCGACCCGCGCCGCGTCCCGGGGATCTACGCCGCCCTCGTGTGGCTGCAGATCGCGGACGGCATCTGGTACGCCGAGGATGGCGTCTTCAGCGTCATCGAGGCCATGGCCCGGCTCGTCGAGCGGGGCGGCGGCAGGATCGTGACCGGCGCGCCCGTCGAGCGGATCCTCCACCGCGACGGCCGCGTCCGGGCGGTCCGCCTGGCCTCCGGTGACGAGGTCCCGGCAGAGGTCGTCGTCTCGAACGCCGACGTCACCAGCCGCGGATCGCTGCTGGCCGACGCGCCCGAGCCGCTGCCGTGGCGAGCCCGGCCGTTCCGCACCACGATGAGCGCCTTCCTGCTCTACCTGGGCACCACCCGACGCTACCCGCAGCTCCTCCACCACACGCTGATGGTGGGCCACGACTACCACGGTTTCATCGACGACGTCACCCGGCGCCGCCGGGAGCCGCGGAACCTGTCCTTCTACATCCACGCCCCCGCCCACACCCAGCCGTCGATGGCCGTGCCCGGCGGCGAGTCGCTCTCGGTGCTGCTGCCGGTCCCGAACCTGCGGGCCGACATCGACTGGGAGGAGGCCGGGTCGCGCCTCCGGGACCGGGTCGTCCTCGCGCTCGAGCGGTTCGGCCTCGAGGACCTGGGCTCGTCGATCGCGGTCGAGCACCGCTGGACGCCGCTGACCTTCCGCGACGAGCTCGGTGCCCCGGACGGCAACGCCTTCGCCATCGAGCCGGCGCTCTACCAGTCGGCCTACTTCCGGCAGCCCAACCGCGACCGATCCGTCGCCGGCGTGTACTGGGTCGGCGGCGGCACCCACCCCGGCGCCGGGATGCCCGGGACCCTCCTCACCGCCGAGGTGACCGCCGGCCTCATCCGGTCCGACGGAGCGGCCCGAGCCACGACCCCCGTGGGCCGGTGAGGTCCGTCCGGGCTCGAGGCGACCGGCCTCGAGCGAAGCTGGATGCCGCCCCGTGAGCGGTCGAGTGGAGCCCGAGGCGGCCGCCCGGCCCGATCGGCCGGTGCCCCATGACCCGGCCGTCGCCGCGCTGCTGCCCGAGGCGCGACAGACGATCGAGCGGGTCGCCCGCACGTTCGCCCTCGCGGCGCGGCTGCTGCCCGGCGGGGTGCGCGAGGACGTGGACCTCCTGTACCTGGTGCTGCGAACGCTCGACGACCTGGTCGACCTCGAGGCCGAGGGCTCGGACGATCCGTCCGTCTCCGGCCGGCTGGCGGCCGTCGAGGCCTGGGCGACCGGGCGCGTCCCAGACGCTCCGACGCAGGAGACCCGCATCCTCGACGATCTCGTCCGGCGACACCCCGACCTCCCCCGCGACGCCGTCGCGGACTTCACGGCCGGGATGCGCCAGGACCTCGTTGGCCCCGACATCGCGACCGAAGCCGACCTCGACGAGTACGCCTACCGGGTCGCGGGGACCGTGGGGCGGCTGATGGCAGCGATCCTGGGCGCCCGGGGCCCGGAGGCCGACGCCGCGGCCCGCTCGCTCGGCATCGCGATGCAGCGGACGAACATCCTGCGCGACATCGACGAGGACCTCGCCCGGGGACGCTGCTACGTCCCCCGGGAGACCCTGGCCCGTCATGGCATCGCCAGCCCGGAGGCGCTCGTCGTGGCCGATCGGACCGCCCTGCTCCGGGACGCCATCGCCCGGGCCGAGGCAGCCTACGAGGTCGGCCTGGCCGGCACCCCGCTGCTCCGGCACGGCCGCCGGTCGATCCTGGCCGCCGGCCGTCTCTACCGCGAGATCCTCCGCCAGATCGAGCGGGATGGGCTGGGGTCCCGGCGGCCGCATCGGGCCGTCGTGCCACGCTGGCGGAAGGCGGTCATCCTCGCCGGCGTCCTCGCCGGACCGGTGGGCGGCCCGGGCCGAGGCAGCTGATGGATCTCCTCGCCGGGGTGCCGGCCATCGACCTTGGCGGCGGAGCTCCCGACCTCGGACTGCCACTCACCCTGGGGCTCGTCGCGCTCGGCTGGCTGGCCGGGTCCTTTCCCAGCGCGATCGTCGTGGGACGCCTCGTCGGAATCGATCCGCGGACGGAGGGCGACGGCAACCCCGGGTCCGCGAACGTGTGGAAGCTCGCCGGGCCGGCAGCCGGGACCGCCGTCTTCGCCTTGGACCTCGCCAAGGTGGTCCTGCCGGGGATCGCCGGCTGGCTCGCCGGCGGCTTCTGGGGCGCCTGGTGCGCCGCGATCGGGGCCGTGCTCGGGGCCATGTGGCCGCTCGTCCCGGGAGTGCCCGGCGGACGTGGCGTCAACGCCGGCGCCGGCGCCGCCATCGTCCTCCATCCGCCTGCGGCTGCCATCGCCATCGGGCTGTTCGCCGCGACCTGGCTCGTGGCCCGGCGACGGGTCGTCGCGGTCGCCGTGGGCTTCGCGGCCTACCCCATCGGGGCGGCGGTCCTGAGCGTCCGTTCGCTCGACGACGCCTGGCTCCTGGCCGGCATCGGCCTGCTCTACCTGGTCCTGGTCGCCCGCTATGCCGCCACCGCCCGGCGGACCCGACCCGCCCCGGACCCGGACGGATCGCCGCCCGGGACGTGACGGAGCCCCGCCGTCGGGCGGGGCTCCGAAGTGGCCGTGGGCGGTGGCGCCCTACGCGCCGTCGATCCGGACGAGGAGGAGCTGACCGCCCTCCCGCTTCTGGATGGCGCCGGGGATCCACGGCGATTCGACCTGTGGACCGACGAAGTACGTGTGGGCCTCCACGGTGACGAGGAACGCCCCGTTGCCGAAGTACTGCGAGGCGTCGACGACGCCGCTCGCCTCCCAGGACCCGAGGTTGGCCGCCGGGTCGAGCGCCTGGTCGACCTTGAGGACGACCTCGAGCTCGCCGCTGTGGAGGTCGTAGCGCCAGATCCGGGCCGTCGTCGAGTCCGGCGATCCGGGCGCGAAGGTGTTGCCGGAGCTGGGATCCTCGGTGATGAGCAGGCTGTGGGCCGTCGTCTCGAGGTTGTCCGGCTGGTGGATGGCGCCGAGGGCCTTCTGGCCCAGCGCATCGTGGTCGAACATGAAGTAGAGGCTCGTGACCTGCGACGGATCCTCGGGATCGAGCTCCATCCGCCAGATCCGGCCGTTCGGGGCGCCGCCCGAGCCGCGCCCGGAGTCCGCCAGGTAGACCACGTTCGGCGTGGACCGGTCGTAGGCGATGTCCTCGATCCGGATGAAGTCGAAGACGCCGTTCGCCTGGGACCAGGTCTCGAGGGCCGTCTGGTCCCCGTCCGCGATCGCGTCGGGCACCCGGATGAACTCGCCGCTCAGGACCTCGCCGAAGGACACGTCGTAGTAGTCGTCGTCGGCGCCGTCGGCCTTGAAGGCCCAGAGCGCGCCGCCGTCGTTCCACATCGTGTCGGTGTCGGGGGCCGTGTAGAGGTAGAGCTGCGAGTTCGGCGGGTTGCTGGAGAACGTGTCGTCGCCCGACAGCACGGCGATGGTGTCGTAGCCGGGCAGGGCGACGCTGTTCTCGTGGTTGTGGCGACCCATGCGATGGATCGTCCGGTACTCGCCGCTGTCGACGTCGTAGGCGACGACGACGCCGGCCTGCTCGGGATCGGAGCCACCCGCGCCGAGCGGGAACGACGGCGTTCCCACCCGGTTGAAGGTCTGGACCGCCTCCTCGTTCGTCAGGACGATGTAACGGTCGAAGCCGTGCTCGGGGCCGGCCATGAAGTTCGAGCAGAAGCGCTGGAAGTTCGCCTCCGACGGGATCACGTACGAGCCGGCGAGGACCTTGCCGCTGCCCCGCTTGAGCGTGAGCTTGCTCAGGAGGGCGTTCGTGTAGTCGACCTTCGTCGCCGGGAACGGCTCGAGCGAGGTCTCGTGATTGACGTAGATGTCGAGCGTGTTCCGGCCGCGGGGATCGATGGCGACGCCGTCGGGGATCGCCTCGAAGGTGTAGCTCCCGACCGTGTCGCCGACGCTGATGAGGGCCTTGACCTCGACGCCGTCGCGTGCCGGCATGAGCATCGGGTCGGCGCCCGTTCGGAATCCGGGGTCCGCGCTGACGGTCGACGCCGTCGTCACCAGGATCGCGGTGGCCGCGAACAGGGCGATCAGCCGGCGACCCCTCGCGGGCATGGAGAGCTGTGCCATGCGAAGCCTCCTCCAGGGCACTCGGGATGGACGACCATCGTGCCCTGCCCGACCACCGACCGCAAGGCGACCGCCAGCGGGCGCGCTCGTCCGGCGGTGCGTCCTGGCACCACCGGTCGTCGATCGGCCACGACCCCGCGCCGCGACGGGCGATCCCGCCCGTCGGTCAGGTCCGCGGGCCGACCCAGTCGGGCAGGTGGGCCCGCAGGGTGGCCAGCGGGAGCGAGCCGTGACCAAGGACCGCGTCGTGGAAGCCCTTCAGGTCGAAGGCCTCGCCGTCGCGGGCCTCCAGCTGGCGGCGGAGGCCCTGGATCTCGAGCTGGCCCAGCATGTAGGTGAGCGCCTGGCCGGGCCAGACGATGTAGCGGTCGGTCTCGATGACGGCGTCGGTCATGGTGAGCCCGGCCCGATCGAGGAAGTCGATGGACTGCTGGCGCGTCCAGCGGAGCCCGTGCATGCCGCTGTCGACGACGAGCCGCGCCGCCCGCCAGGCCTGGGCGGTCAGCATGCCGTACCGCTCCTGGTCGTTGCGGTAGAGGCCGATCTCGTCGGCGAGCCGCTCCGAGTAGAGGCCCCAGCCCTCGACGTAGGCGCCACCGGCGGCGCGCGCCCCGAGCCGTCGGAACCGCGAGAGGCGGTCGCTCTCCATCTCGAGGGCGATCTGGAAGTGATGGCCCGGGACGGCCTCGTGATAGGTCGTGGTCGCCAGGCTCGAGAACATCCGGGACGGCAGGTCGTAGGTGTTGGCGTAGTAGACGCCGTCCCGGGTGCCTTCGATGTTCGGCGGGTTGTAGTACGCGAAGGGGGCGTCCTTCTCCTTGAACGCCTCGACGGCCCGGACCTCGCAGCCGGCCCGCGGCAGCCGCCCGAAGTAGCGTGGCGCCACGGCCATGGCCCGCTCGATGTCCTCCCGGGCTCGAGCCAGCAGCGCCTCGGGTGTCGCGGGATGGTTCTCCGGGTCGTCGGCGAGATGGGCTCGGTAGGCCGTCAGGTCGCCGTCGAAGCCCGCCGCGGCAGCGATCGCCCGCTGCTCGTCCTGGATCGCCTCGAGCTGCTCGAGGCCGATGCGGTGGACCTCCGCCGGATCGATGTCGAGCGTGGTCCAGGCCCGGATCTGGGTCCGGTACAGCTCGTCGCCACGGGGCAGCGCCCACATCCCGGGATCCTCCCGGGTCTGGCCATAGGCCTCCTTGATGGCGGCCAGGAAGGCGGCGTCGGCCGGGTAGACGACGTCACGGACGACCTCGCGGACGCGCTCCCGGGTCTCCTCCGACACGCCCCGAAGCAGCGCCGGGACGACGGCCTCCCCGATGGGCACGGCGAGGAGCCCTTCCAGCTGGGCGATGGTCCGATCCGCGGCGACCCGGGCGGGCGTGAGGCCCATGGCCACGCCTTCACGGATCAGCTCGGCGTTCGCGGCCATGAACGGGCCGTAGGCGCGGAGGCGGGTCAGCAGCCGCTCGACCCGCTCGGGCGTGTCGGCCCGCTGGAACTGGACGAGCTGTGGCAGGAGCGTCTGCGGTCCTTCCATCTGGTCGACGACGCGGAGCGTGTCGATCCGCTGGTCGTCCTGCTCGATCGCCGAGCCGGCGATGATCAGGAGCACGTCGCGGGTGATGGCCTCCTCGACGGACAGGCCCGACGGGTCGATCGCGCCGGCCTCCCGGAGGACCTCCTCGTTGACGGCCCGGGCTCGCGCTCGACCGACGCCCGACGGAT
Source organism: Candidatus Limnocylindrales bacterium (assembly GCA_035458865.1). Classification (GTDB taxonomy): domain Bacteria; phylum Chloroflexota; class Limnocylindria; order Limnocylindrales; family CSP1-4; genus DATHYZ01. Next base: position 4,524 of record DATHYZ010000165.1, on the reverse strand, counting down.
CAGGGAGGCGGTCGTCGTACCGCTCGTCGCCGTACATCGTGGCGACGCCGGGGTTGAGCTCGAGGAGCGAGTCCAGGTAGCGATCGGCGAGGTCGTCGACGGGAGAGACGGGCTCGGTTGTCATGACGGCTCCGTGGCGGCACCCGGGCGGGTGTGGGTCGATGGGGCTAGCGTAGCGCGCCCACCATGCCGGAGCCTCAGCCGTTGAACAGCGGCAGCTGCTCGCCGCCGCGCTCGACGATCGGATCCAGCCCCAGGTACGGCTCGAGCGCCTCCAGGGTCGGCGCCTCGAGCTCGGCGAACTCCCGGAGGTGATGGGCCTTGAGGACGTGCCAGTTGTCGACGGCCATCGCGGCCCGCAGGATCGGCGAGCGCTCGAGCTTGTAGCGAACGAGCTCGGCGCGCTCCGGGGGAACGACGAGGATGCGGACGAGGGCGTTGTCGGGCGGGATCCGACCGCCCCGTCGGACGATCGGCTCGTCGAGCATGGCCGTCCACTGGACGGTGAACAGGACCGCCAGGCGGCGGCGCGCGTACCAGATGGCGTCCGTCTCGGGGAGCAGGTCGATCGGCCCCCGGACGATCGACGGCAGGTGGGCCGCTCGCTCGCGGGGCTCGAGGTGCTCGATGAGGGGCCGTCCCGCCACCACCCGCTCCTGCTCCCGGACGTCGAGCCAGACGGACAGACCGAGTCGATGGCCGAGGTCGGCGAGGAGGGCCAGGAGCTCGCTTCGCTCCCGGGTCCGGAGGACCAGGTCGTCCGAGGTGACGAGCCGGTCCGGCGAGCTCGACATGGAGCGGTACGCCTCCAGGCAGGTCCGCACGAGCGTCTCGTCGGGGCGGTCGTGGCCCGAGAAGAGGCCACCGATCCGCTCGAGGAACCCCTCCTCGGTGAGCGGTCCGGCCGTGGACAGGAGGCTGAAGATCGCCCACTCGACGCGGTCGGCCAGGGGCACGGCCGCCGCCTCCCGATCGCGGCGATCCGCCAGCCACCAGCGGCCCGGCTCGACCTGGAGGAGGCGCCGCTGGTCGGAGCGGAGCATCTCGTCTCGGATGAGGGCGATCACCTGCCCGACGTGGCCGTCCGCGCGGTCCGGACCGGACGGGCGGAGGCTCCACAGATCCGGGTCGGTCGCGGCCGCCGGGACCGACGGGGCGGCGCTCGTCGCCGGGGATGAGCCGGTCCCCGCCGTCGGATCGTCGGCGGGCTCGGCGCCCGGGGCCGCGATCGCCGGGGACGCCGGCGCCGGAGCGTCGGGTGGCGATCCCGTGTCGGCCGCCTCGAGCGGCGATCCGGGGTCCCCCGCCTGGGGCCCCCGGTGACCGGACCGGTCGCCGGGATCCCGGGCCCCGGCCAGCACGAGCCGGCGAAGATGGCCGGCCCGGTCGAGGCCGACGAGGATCTCGCCGACGAGCCGGTCGGTCCGGGCCGGCTCGCCCCGGGCCTTCAGGATGTCGACCGCGGTCTCCGTGACCGAGCGGGCCGCCTCGCTCGCCGAGAACGGTCGAGCGTCGAAGCGCTCGGGGGGACCGAGCACGCCCCGGCCCGGGACCAGGTCCGGATCGCCGGCCCCCCCGGGGACGGCGGGAAGTGGGACGTTGGCCCGGGTCCGCGGACCAGGCGGGATCGTGGCCCCGGGAGGACGGAGCTCGACGATCGAGACGACCTCCGGGTCCTCCGCCAGTCGCGCGGCGGTGAGCCGGTAGCCGGCCGCGATCCCCCCGAGGGCCGCCGCGACGAGCGGCTCCTGGCCGTCGGGGTCGCACAGCAGGACGGCCCGGCCGTCGCGCGCCAGCAGCGGCTCGGCGGCCTCCAGGGACCGGCCCATCGCGGCCGCCTGCCAGCCCCAGGGCACGCGCGTCCCGCCGGCGACGAGTGCGTCAAGCGGGAGCAGGTTCGCCGCGCCCCGACCCAGGACCCACGACGTGGCGAGGAAGGCGAAGGCCAGTCGGTCGGGCGATGGCCGCAGGGGCGGCTGGGCGAGGATGAGGCGGACCGCCGTCCGACCCTCCGCGCGACTCGTCCGCCTCGCCTCGCCGGCGAGCGCCCGGTAGCCGGATGCCGTGCCGACCCTGAGCGAGACCGTGGCCGTCCCCTCGAGCAGCGACAACAGGTCGGGCCCGAACCTGGCGGGCACCGGACCGCTCGAGCCCTCCAGGTGCTGCAGGAAGCGCCGGACCTGCCGGTAGCCGTCCTCGAAGGCCAGCCACGGGTTGCGCTCCCGCCAGGCGCCGGACGAGGGCCGGAGGCGATCGCCTGCGAGGCGCGGCATGCCGGCCCGGCCGCCCTGGTGATGGAGCCGGCTCGCCTGGAGGAGGGCGCCGAGGAGCGCGAACCGGAGGGCGGCCTCGACGTTCGCAGCCCGGAGGTCGCCCTCGATCCGCTCGAGGATGGCCGCCAGGCCGATGAGCTGCCGCGGCGTGTGGATGGCGAGGAGATCTCCGACGAGCGCCTCGCCGCCCTCGGGGACCGGGAAGCGATCGCGGACCAGGTCGAGCGCCTCGCGGCCATCCTGGCCACCGTCGTCACCGGCGAGCTCGAGATCGGCCGGGGACGGCGGAGCCGTGCGTGACTCCCCGCCGCCGCGCTGCGCGGCGCAGACCGGGCAGCGGTAGTGACGCGCGACCGGCGCACCGCGGACATCGTCATCACCCCCCGACCAGGCCAGCTCGTCGAGGATGAGCGGCCGGTCGCAGGTCGCGCAGCGTGTCGCGAACCGGGCGCCGATCCACAGCCGAAGGCTGCTGTCCCGCCGCGGCGACGCCGCCAGGGCTCCGAACGAGGCGTCGAGGTGCCGCAGGTCCGGGGGCCGCAGGACGAGCTCGGCGAGCAGCCGCGCCAGCGGGCTGGCCTCGATGGAGATCGCCCGGCGGTCCCGCTCCACGGCCGACCGGGCGATCCAGCCGCCGCGGCCGTGGAGGTCGATGACGACGTCGCCCGGAACGGTGGCGGCCTCGATCCACTCGGCCACCGGGTCCGCCGGTGGCGGCGGGGCGAGCCGGTCCATCGCCGGCAGGCCGACGAGGGGCCCCGTGCCGGCCGGATCCGCGCGCTCCACCATCAGGGGATCGTGCCAGCGCGACCGGGGATCGGCAACCCGCACCGCGTGGCGGGACTACCATCGGGTCGGACGCCGTCGCCGGGACCAGGAGGGTCGAGGCCGGCGGCCACTGCACGGGGCGAGGACGTGACGGACGACACCAGGCGCGAGTCCACCGAGGGACCGACGGAGGACGCCGACGGACGGGCGGTCTGGGCGACCGTCCGGGACGCGGTCGGCGTCGCGGTGGTCGGGGCCGAGGCGCCCCTGCGCCTCGTCCTCGTCGCGCTGCTCGCGGACGGTCATGCCCTCATCGAGGACGTCCCCGGCATCGGCAAGACGCTCCTGGCCCGGGCTGCGTCCCGGGCCCTGGGCCTCGAGACCGCCCGCATCCAGGGGACGCCGGACCTCCTGCCCACGGACGTCACGGGCGGCAGCATCCTCGAGGGCGGCTCGCTGCGGTTCGTCCCGGGTCCGGTCTTCACGAACCTGCTCCTGGTGGACGAGATCAACCGGGCGACCCCGCGGACGCAGTCGGCCCTGCTCGAGGCGATGCAGGAGCGCCAGGTCACCGTCGAGGGTACGACCCGACCCCTGCCCGAGCCCTTCCTGGTCCTGGCCACCCAGAACCCCATCGAGTACGAGGGCACCTTCGCGCTGCCGGAGGCGCAGGTGGACCGGTTCCTGCTGCGCATCCGGCTCGGCTACCCGACGGAGGCCCAGGAGCGGGCCATCGCCCGGCGCTACCAGGCGGAGGCGGAGCCGCTCGACCGGGTCCCGACCGTGGTCGACGCGACCCTCGTCCTGCGGCTCCGCGACCGCGTCCGACGTCTCGCGGTGGCCGACGAGGTGGAGGGCTACGTGGTGGCCCTCGTCACCGCGTCGCGGGCCCATCCGCAGCTCCAGCTCGGCGCGAGCCCCCGGGCCACCGTCGCCCTGTACCGGGCGGCCCAGGCCTGGGCCTTCCTGGCGGGGCGCGACTTCGTGCTCCCCGATGACGTGAAGGCGGTCGCCGGCCCCGTCCTGGCCCACCGCCTCGTCGTGGACCTCGACCAGGGCCTGCGGGGCGCGACGAGCGAGGCCGTCGTGGCGGAGCTCCTGGCGACGGTCGCGGCACCGCCGGTCGGCGACGCGACCGACGGCATGGCCCGATGGAGCCGGCCCTCCGTCGAAAGCGGGCCGAGCGGGTCCTGAGGGGATCATGCCCGGCGGGCTGGTCCTCGGCGGCGGCCTGATCCTCCTCGGGGCGCTCGTCGAGCAGCCCCTCGTCGTCGTCCTGGGCGTCATCGCCACGCTGATCGAGGCCGTCCGTCTCCTCTGGCGGCGGTCCGGGGCCTCCCGGATCGTCTACCGACGACACTTCGGGCACGACCGGGCGGTCGTCGGCGACGAGGTCCCCCTGACGGTCGTCGCCTGGAACCGGAGCCGGCTCCCGCTCGCCTGGGTCCGGGCCGAGGATCAGGTGTCGCGCGGGCTGGAGATC
>DATHYZ010000164.1:0-15620 GCA_035458865.1 Candidatus Limnocylindrales bacterium | reverse complement strand
GAACGGCTGGGCCATCGGCGGCCGAGAGGCCGACCCGGACGAGGGCGCACAGGACTGGTCCGACGCGCTGGACCTCTACCGGATCCTGGAGGAGGAGGTCGTGCCCCGCTACTACGATCGAGGGCCCGACGGCCTGTCGGTGGACTGGATCGACACGATGCGCGCGTCGATCGGCTCGGCGATCTGGCGCTTCTCCACGACCCGGATGCTCCACGAGTACACGGAGCAGCTGTACCTGCCGGCGGCCGGCGTGACCGTGGCCGCGGCCGAGTCCGGCAGCTTCGTGACCGAGGCCGGCTAGTCCCGGCCGGACACTCGCTCGCGCAGGAGGCGTCGCCCGTGGCCCCCCGGATCTCGCTGGCCCTGGCCATCCACAATCACCAGCCCGTCGGCAACTTCGGCTGGGTCTTCGCCGAGGTGTTCGACCAGGCCTACGCCCCGATGCTGGCCATCCTGGACCGCCACCCGTCGGTGAGGCTGTCGCTCCACTACACGGGCCCCCTCCTGGAGTGGCTCCGCCACGAGCGCCCGGGGTTCGTGGAGCAGCTGGCCGCGCTCGTCGCCCGCGGCCAGGTCGAGATCATGGGCGGGGGCTACTACGAGCCCGTGCTCGCCTCACTTCCCGAGCGCGATCGGGTCGGCCAGGCGCGCCGGATGGCGGACGAGCTGGAGGCCACCTTCGGGGTCCGGCCGGCCGGCGCCTGGCTCGCCGAGCGGGTCTGGGAGCCGGACGTGCCGACGTCGCTGGCGGCGGCCGGCTATCGCTGGACGATCCTCGACGACGCCCACTTCCGCGCCGCCGCCATCCCGGAGGAGGCGCTCTGGGGTCCCTACACGACCGACGACCAGGGCAGCCTGCTCACGGTGTTCGGCACCGAGCAGGGCCTGCGCTACCGGATCCCGTTCCGCGACGTGGCGGAGACCATCGAGCACCTGCGAGCCCATGCCACCGAGGACGGTCGCCGGGTCGGGATGATGGGCGACGACGGCGAGAAGTTCGGCGCCTGGCCCACGACGTGGGAGCACTGCTGGGGCCGCGGCCGCTGGATGGAGCGGTTCTTCGAGGCCCTCGAGGCGAATGCCGACTGGCTGGCCACGGTGACGCCGTCCGAGTGGCTCGATCGCGAACCGCCCATCGGCCGCGTCTACGTCCCGACCGGCTCCTACGCGGAGATGGGCGAGTGGGCGCTCCCGGCGGTCGAGGGGCTCGCCTACGCCGCGGCCGTCCACGCCGCCCAGGCCGAGCACCGCCCGGAGGTCCGCTGGCTGCGCGGGGCGTTCTGGCGGAACTTCCAGGTCAAGTACCGCGAGGTGAACGACCTCCACAAGCAGATGCTGCGGACCTCGGCCAAGGTCGCGGCCATGCCGGAAGGACCGGCCCGCGAGGCCGCCCTCGACCACCTCTACCAGGGTCAGTCGAACGACTGCTATTGGCACGGGCTCTTCGGCGGCGTCTACATCGCCCACATGCGCCTGGCCACCCACGAGCACCTCATCGCCGCGGAGGACACCGCCGACGCCGTCGCCGGATCGCTCGGCAGCGGAGCCCTCGTCGACCTCGACCTCGACGGGCAGGACGAGGCCTACCTGGCGGGCCCGGGTCAGACGGTCGCGGTCCAGATCGACGACGGCGCGGGCATCGGCGCGTGGGACATCCGGGCGGCCCGCCACGCCCTGGGCGCGGTCCTGGCGCGTCGGCCGGAGGCCTACCACGAGACCCTCGTCGCCCGCGCCGGGCTCTCCTCCGACGCGGGGACCGACGACGCCGGCGCGGTCGCGTCGATCCACGAGCACGTGACGCTCAAGGAGCCGGACCTCGCCGATCGCCTCCACTACGACCGCTACGAGCGCCGGGCCGGCCTGGTCCGGGTCCTCGACCCGGGCACGACGCCCGCGGCGTGGGCCACGGGGAGCGCCACGGAGCTGGGCGACGGCCCCGGCGGCCCGGTCAGGCTCGACTCGATCGACGAGACAGGCCTGGCGACATCCCGTGAGCGGACGGCCGGCCCGAACGGGCTCGCCATCGGAACGCGACTGCGGCTCGGGGGCGGGCGGCTTGACCCGACGCTCGCGATGACCGGGACGGTTCGGAACGTCGGCAGCTCGACGGTCACGGCGAGGATCGGGATCGAGTGGCCGACGATGCTCCTGGGCGGCGGCGGCAACCCGTCCGCCTGGTGGGAGGTCGAAGGTGGGCGGACCGGCCACGATGTCGCCCGGACCCACGAGCGCGTCGGACGGCTCCTCCAGGGCAACGATCACGTCGGGCTGCAGGTCGAGACCATCGTCGACCCGGCCTGCGATGCCTGGATCGCGCCGATCGAGACCATCTCGAACTCCGAGTCGGGCTTCGAGCGCGTCTACCAGGGGAGCGCCCTTCTACTCTCGCAGGTGGTGGCGCTGGAGCCCGGCGAGTCCATCGACCTCCACCTCGAGCACCGGGTCACCGTGGCCACCGACCGTGCGGCGGCCGAGGACCTGCCCGTCCCGGGACCCGCGTGACGCGCAGCCGCCTCGCCGTCCACGCCCACTTCTACCAGCCGCAGCGGCGGGATCCCTTTAGCGGCCTGGTCCCGGCCGACCCGAGCGCCGCCCCGTTCCACGATTGGAACGAGCGGATCGACGCCGAGTGCTACGAGCCGAATGCCGAGCGCGGCACCATCCGTCGGATCTCGTTCGACGTCGGGCCCACCCTGGCGGCATGGCTGGCGGAGCATGACCCGGGCACCTGGAAGGCCTACGTGGCCGCCGACCGACCCGCCGATCGCGACCCGGCCATCCCGCTCCATCGCGGCAACGCCATGGCCCAGGGGTTCCACCACGCCATCCTGCCGCTCGCCTCCGCGGCCGACCGCCGCACGGAGATCCGCTGGGGCCTCCGCGAGTTCGAGCTCCGCTACGGACGACCGGCGGAGGGTCTCTGGCTGCCGGAGACGGCCGTCGACCTGGCGACGCTCCGCGATCTCGCGGCCGAGGACGTCCGGTACGTGATCCTGGCTCCCTGGCAGGCCGACGTCCCCCATCTCGACAGCCGGCGCCCGTACCGGGCCGAGCTGGGCGGCGGACGGTCCATCGCAGTGGCCTTCTACGACTCGGTCATCTCGTCTGCGGTGTCGTTCGAGCCTGCCGCGACGGCCGACGCGGAGCGGTTCGCGCACGAGCACGTGGCGGCCCGCCTCGTCGGAACGCCCTTCGCCGACGGGACGCCCGGCCTGGCCCTGATCGCGACCGACGGCGAGCTCTACGGGCACCACCAGCCCTTCCGTGACCTGTTCCTCGAACGCCTCGTCGCCCCCGACGGCCCCGACCGCGGCTTCGACGTCGTCGACCTCGCCTCCGCCGTCGTGGAGGCTCCCGGTCACCGCCACCCACCGATCCGCATCGCCGAGCGGACCTCGTGGAGCTGTCACCACGGCGTGCTGCGCTGGTCCGCCGAGTGTCCGTGCGCGGCCGACGGACGCTGGAAGGGGCCCCTGCGCGCGGCCCTGGAACGCCTGGCGGCCGGCATCGACGCGCTCACCGAGCTCCGGATGGCGCGCCTGTCGGGTCGGCCGGACCCGTGGAAGTCGCGGGATGCCTACGTCGACGTCGTGGTGGGAGTGGAGCCAGCTGGCGCGTTCAGCGCGCGCTGGACCGGCAGCGATGCTCCCGCCGAGGATCGGCGCGCCTTCCTGGACCTGATGGAGGCCCAGCGGTGGCGGCTGGCGATGTTCGCGAGCGATGGCTGGTACTGGGCCGAGCCGGACCGGACCGAGACGCGCCAGGTCCTCCTGTCGGCAGCGAGGGCCGTCCGCCTGGCCGACCCCGACGGGACCTCCGGTCTCGAGACGCGCCTGCTCGACGACCTGGCCCTCTTCAGCTCGCCGACTTCCGGGCTCGACGGGGCGGCCCTGTACCGGCGGGCCCTGGCGGAGGCGGGCCGACCAGGGCCGGATCCCAGGAAGCCGTCAGCCCGCGGCCTGCGCGCCACGGGCTGACGTGTCCAGGTGCCGGCGGAGGGGCTGCCGGCCGCCCGGGGGAGATTCGTTTGGTATAGTCGGCTAGGCCAAGGTGACCCTAGTTGGACTATCAGGCTATGTCAAGTGGACGACGGACGTAGGACCTCACCCTCGAACGACGGGCCTCCGGGCGGGCCCGAGGTCCCGACCGGAGGCGGCGACAGCCAGCCGTCGGCGGGTCGGCTCGACGTGCGGCGCGACTCGGATGTGCCGATCTCGACCCAGATCTACTGGCAGCTCGCGTACCAGATCGACTCGGGGCGGCTCCTGCCCGGCGAACGCCTTCCCCCCGTCCGCGAGCTGGGAGCCGCGCTGCGGGTGAACCCCAACACGATCCGGGCCGTCTACCGGCGGCTTGCCGATGCGGGCTACGTGACCAGCCGCCACGGGGCCGGGACCAGGGTCGCCGATCGGCCCCCGCAGCGGCGCGGAGCCGAGGCGCTCGACGGCCTGGTTGCCGAGATGATCCGCCGGGCAGCGGCAGCGGGCTTCACGCCGGACGAGGTGGCGGCGGCGGCCTACGCCGCGGTATCCGAGCGGCGGCAGCCCGGTCCCCTGGTCCGGGTCCTCTTCGTGGAGTGCACCACGGCCGATGCCGTCTACCACTCCGAACAGGTCAGCGAGGCCTTCGCCAGCGTGGCCGAGGCGGATGGCGTCGTGCTCGACGACCTGGTGGAGCGCCTCCGCGCCTATCACTACGACCTGGTGGCCACGACGGCCTTCCACGCCGACGAGGCCCAGGCGCTGGTCGCCGGAGAGGTCCCGGTCGTCGCCATGCTCGTGGGACCGGGCTTCATGGACCTGGTCCACGAGGTCACGGCCCTGCCGGCCGGCTCGCGGGTCGGCGTCGTCTGCGCCTCGTCGCGTGGCTCCGACAACATCGCCGAGACGCTCCGCCTCGCCGGGGCCACCGGCGTCGACATCGTCGCGGCGACGCCCGAGGCCTCGACCGACCTGGAGATGATCGATCGGACGGCGGACCTCGTCCTGATGTCCCGCGAGGCGATGGCGGTGGGGCTCGACGAGCACCTCCAGCAGCCCGAGCGGATCCGCGAGTGGCAGTACGAGTTCGACCCCTCCGGGCTCGAGCTGCTGCGACGGAGCATCGAGCACGTCCTGGCATCCCGCCGCGAGCCGGCGGGCGATCCGGCGCGGGTCGGGGCCTGACGGACCAGCGGGTCGAGGCTCGACGGCGTCCGACCGGCCGCCACCGGCGATCCCGGGGATCCGACCGCAGCGCGTTGGGCCGGTCCGTGCGACCCTTGGCCCGATGGACGACAGCTCGATCGGCGGCACCCGATGAAGGTGTGGGCCGGCCAGCCCTACCCGCTCGGGGCCATGTGGGACGGGCTCGGCACCAACTTCGCCGTCTTCTCGGAAGTGGCCGAGCGGGCCGAGCTCTGCCTGTTCGACGAGTCGGGCAGGGAGACCCGGATCGACCTGCCCGAGGTCACCGGCTACGCGTGGCACGGCTACCTGCCGGACGTCGGGCCCGGCCAGCGCTACGGCTTCCGCGCCCACGGCCCATGGGACCCGGCGAGCGGCCGCCATTGCAACCCCCAGATGCTCCTGCTCGATCCCTATGCCCGGGCCATCGAGGGCGACATCCGCTGGGAGCCGGCCGTCTTCGCCCAGCGGCTCGACGACCCGAACGCGCAGGACGCCACCGACAGCGCCCCGTTCGTGCCCCGGTCCATCGTGGTCGACCCCCACTTCGACTGGGGCGACGACCGCCGGCCCAACCGACCGGAGAACGAGACGGTCATCTACGAGACCCACGTCAAGGGCCTGACGATGCGCCACCCCGACGTCCCGCCGGAGCTCCGCGGGACGTACGCCGGCCTCGCCCATCCCGCGATCATCCAGCACCTGGTCGAGCTGGGCATCACGGCCGTCGAGCTCCTGCCGATCCACGAGTTCGTCCACGACGGCCACCTTCTCGAGCGCGGCCTCCGCAACTACTGGGGATACAACTCGATCGGCTTCTTCGCCCCGCACCATGAGTACTCGTCGAGCGGCGCCGGCGGCGGGCAGGTCACCGAGTTCAAGGCGATGGTCAAGGCCCTCCACGCGGCCGGGATCGAGGTGATCCTCGACGTCGTCTACAACCACACGGGTGAGGGCAATCACCACGGGCCCACGCTCTGCTTCCGGGGGCTCGACAACGCGGCCTACTACCGGCTCGTCCCCGACGACCGCCGGTACTACATGGACTACACCGGCACCGGGAACACGCTGAACGTCCGGAACCCGCACGTCCTCCAGCTGATCATGGACAGCCTCCGGTACTGGATCGAGGACATGCACGTCGACGGCTTCCGCTTCGACCTTGCCGCTGCCCTCGCCAGGGAGCTGCACGAGGTGGACCGCCTCTCGGCCTTCTTCGACCTCATCCAGCAGGACCCGACGGTTCGCCAGGTCAAGCTGATCGCCGAGCCATGGGACGTCGGGGACGGCGGCTACCAGGTGGGGAACTTCCCGGTCCACTGGGCGGAGTGGAACGGCCGCTTCCGCGACACGGTCCGTGACTTCTGGCGCGGGGTCCCGGAGTCGCTCTCGGACCTGGGCTACCGCCTGGCAGGCTCATCCGATCTGTACCTGACGACCGGCCGCCGTCCCTACGCGAGCATCAACCTGGTCACGGCCCACGACGGCTTCTCGCTCGCCGATCTGACGTCCTACGACCACAAGCACAACGAGGCGAACGGCGAGGGCGAACAGGACGGCGAGTCCCACAACCGGTCCTGGAACTGCGGGGTCGAGGGTCCGACCGACGATCCCGCCGTCCTGGAGCTGCGGGCCCGGCAGCGCCGCAACCTGCTGACGACCCTCTTCCTGTCGCAGGGCGTCCCGATGCTCCTGGGCGGCGACGAGATCGGCCGCACCCAGCAGGGCAACAACAACGGGTACTGCCAGGACAACGAGCTGTCCTGGTACGACTGGGAGGGCGCCGACGCGGACCTGCTCGACTTCACCCGCCGTCTCATCCGCTTCCAGCGCGAGCATCCCGTCTTCCGGCGACGCCGCTGGTTCCTGGGCCGTCCCATCCACGGAGCGGGGGTGGGCGACATCGCCTGGTACTCGCCCGAGGGCCTGCCGATGTCCGACCACGACTGGGGTGGCAGGGCCTTCAGCGTGCTTGGCCTGTTCCTGTCGGGGGACGCCCTCAAGGGTCTCGACGGCGAGCCGGTCCGCGATGACTCATTCCTGCTCCTGATGAACGCGCACTGGGAGGACGCCCGCTTCCGGCTGCCGGACGGGCACCTGGGACCGCGCTGGCAGGTCGTCCTCGACACGGCCGCCCGGCGACCGTTCCCGACACGGGGACGGACCGTCGCGGCCGGCCGCTCGCTGACCCTGGCCAGCCGATCGACCGTGGTCCTGCGCCGTGGCGGGTGACCTGATCGCCGGTCGGCCGTCGGCCGTCGGCGGGGGGCCGACCAGCGGGTCGCTCGAGGCGGCGGCGTCCGCGTCGCGGCGGCGGCGCTCGCGACGCCGCGACCGGGTGATCCCCACGACCACCTACCGGCTCCAGCTCCGTCCGGGCTTCGGGTTCGCCGAGGCATCCGTGGTGGCGCCCTACCTGGCCCGCCTCGGGGTGAGCCACGTCTACGCGTCGCCGTACCTCCAGCCCACGCCGGGGAGCGCCCACGGCTACGACGTCGTCGACCCGCGGCGCGTCAACCGCGAGCTGGGCGGCACCCGCGGCCACCAGCGCTTCTGCCGGGTCCTGGGCGACCTGGGCCTGGGTCAGATCCTCGACATCGTCCCCAACCACATGGCCATCACCGGGCCCGAGAACCCGTGGTGGTGGGACGTCCTGGAGAACGGCCCCGCGAGCCGGTACGCCCGGACGTTCGACGTCGACTGGGACCCACCGGAGGCCCACTTCCGGAACCTCGTCCTGCTACCGATCCTGGGCGACCACTACGGCCGGATCCTGGAGGCCGGGGAGCTGCGCCTCGAGCGGCGAGGGCCCGACTTCCGGATCCGCTACCACGAGCACGCGCTGCCGGTCGCGCCGCCCTCGCTCGACACCCTCCTGGCCGCCGCCGCCGCCCGCGCCCGCTCGGACGAGCTCGCCTTCCTCGCCGACGGCTACGAGCAGCTCCCGCCGTCGGTCGCCACCGACACGGAGAGCGTCCTGCGGCGCCATCGTGACAAGCGGGTCCTGCGCCGTCTCCTTGCCCGGCTCCTCGACGAGCGGCCCCGCGTGGGCGAGGCCATCGACTCGGTCATCGCCGAGCTCAACGCCGATCCCGACGCCCTCGACGCCCTGCTGGCCCGCCAGAACTACCGCCTGGCCCACTGGCGCGCCGCCGGGCGCGACCTCGGCTACCGCCGCTTCTTCGACGTGACGAGCCTCATCGGCCTGCGGACCGAGGACGAGCTGGTCTTCCAGGACACCCACGGCCTCGTCCTGCGCTGGCTCGCGGCCGGGGTCATCGACGGGCTGCGGATCGACCACCCGGACGGCCTCCGCGACCCGTCGACGTACCTGCGCCGGCTGCGGTCGGCGAGCCACCGAGGCTGGATCATCGTGGAGAAGATCCTGGAGGCCGGCGAGCCGCTCCGCGACAGCTGGCCCGTCGACGGGACGACGGGCTATGACTTCCTTCGGGAGGTGACCGGCCTCCTGGTGGACCCGGCAGGCGAAGCGCCGTTGACCGCTGCGCTGGAGACCCTGACCGGCGAAGGTCGACCCTTCGCGACGATCTCCCGCGAAGCCCGCGGCCGGGCCGTGCGGGACACCCTGGGCTCGGACCTCAACCGCCTGACGGCCAGGTTCCTCGAGATCTGCGAGGGCCACCGCCGCCACCGCGACCACACCCGCCACGCGATCCACGAGGTCCTGGCCGAGGTGGCTGCCTCGATGCCCGTCTACCGGACCTACATCCGGGCCGACGCCGACTGGATCGCCCCGTCCGACGAGGCGGTCGTCGACGAGGCCGTCGCCACGGCGACCGCGGCTCGCCCGGATCTCGACCCCGACCTGCTGGGCTTCCTGGGCGACGTCCTGAGGCTCCGGGTCCGCGGGCAGGCGGAGGCGGACTTCGTGATGCGCTTCCAGCAGCTGACCGGGGCGGTGATGGCGAAGGGTGTCGAGGACACGGCCTTCTACCGCTACCACCGCCTCGTCGCCCTCAACGAGGTCGGCGGTGACCCGGACCGCTTCGGGTCCTCCATCGATGCCTTCCACGCGGCCAACGCGGAGCGGTCGGCCCGCTGGCCGTCGGCGATGCTGACGACCTCGACCCATGACACGAAGCGGAGCGAGGACGTCCGCGCCCGCCAGGCCGTCCTGGCGGAGATGCCCCGCCGCTGGGAGTCGGCCGCCGGTCGCTGGCTCGACGCGATCGACCCGCTCTGGGGCGACGTCGAGCCGGATCGCCCGATCGGGTACCTGGCGCTCCAGACCCTCGTCGGAGCCTGGCCGATCGACGAGGACCGGCTCGCCGCGTACCTGCTGAAGGCCGCCCGGGAGGCCAAGGTCCGGACCGCCTGGACGGCGATCGACGAGGCCTACGAAGCTGCCCTCGACCGCGTGGCCCGGACGCTGGCGCGGGATCCCGACCTCCTCGAGGGTTTCGCGGGGATCCTCCGCCACGTGATGGCGGCCGGCCGGACGAACTCGCTCGCGCAGGTCCTCATCAAGCTGACCGCGCCGGGCGTCCCCGACGTCTACCAGGGCACGGAGCTGTGGGACCTCTCGCTCGTCGATCCGGACAACCGCCGCCCGGTCGACTTCGAGCGCCGGGCCGGGATCCTCGCCGAGCTCGAGGCCGGCCTGCCGACCGCTTCGATCCTCGCTCGCACGGACGAGGGTCTTCCCAAGCTGTGGCTGGTCCATCGGGCGCTGCGGCTGCGCCGTGCCCGCCCGGAGGTGTTCGACGGCCGGGGTGCCTACCGCCCGATCGTCGCCCGCGGGGCCCGGGCGGACCACGTCGTCGCCTACGGACGCGGCGAGGATGTCGTCGTGGTGGTGCCGCGGCTCCCGCTCCGACTGGCAGGTGGACGACCCCGCGCCGACCTGCGCATCGCCACGTCCCGCTGGGGCGACACGACCCTCGAGCTGCCGGATGGGCGCTGGCGCGACGAGCTGACCGACCGCATCCACGAGGGCGGCGAGCTGGGGCTCGGCGATCTGCTGGCGGACTTCCCGGCGGCCCTGCTCGTCCGGACCGGAGGCGTCCCGTGATGACCCTGCCTGCCCGGGTCGTCCCGAGCGCCCCGTCCCTCTGGGCGCCGGATGCCGACACCGTCCACCTCGTCCTCGGCGACGAGCGCCGTGGGCTCCAGCGCGGGCCCGATGGCTGGTGGCGGAGCACGGGGGCGCCCCTGCCACCCGACTCGGACTACGCGTTCAGCATCGACGGCGGTCCACCGCGGCCCGACCCGCGCGCGCCGCGACTGCCGGCCGGCGTCCATGGGCCGGCCCGGACGGTCGACCATGCGGCGTTCGCCTGGGGCGACCAGGGATGGACGCCGCCCCGCCTGGCCGACGGCCTCGTCTACGAGCTCCACGTGGGCACCTTCTCCACGGATGGGACCTTCGACGGGGTCGTGGAGCGGCTGGACCACCTCGTCGACCTCGGGGTCACCCATCTCGAGCTGATGCCGGTCCACAGCTTCCCCGGACAGCGCGGCTGGGGCTACGACGTCGCGGGCCTCTTCGCCCCCCACGAGCCGTACGGCGGGCCCGACGGCCTCAAGCGACTCGTGGACGCCTGCCACCGGCGTGGCCTCGCCGTCCTCCTCGACGTCGTCTGGAACCACCTCGGGCCCGAGGGCAACTACCTCGGCGAGTCCGGGCCCTACGTCACCGACCGCTTCCGGACTCCCTGGGGCGGGGCCGTGAACCTGGGTGAGCGCGGGGCGGACGAGGTCCGGCGCTTCATCGTCGACAACGCCCTCATGTGGCTGCGGGACTACCACCTGGACGGGCTCCGGATCGACGCCGTCCACGCCTTCGTGGACCTGACGGCCGTCCACCTCCTCGAGGAGCTGGCCGCGGAGGTCCGGCAGCTCGAGACGGAGCTGGGTCGCCCGGTCGTGCTCATCGCCGAGAGCGACCTGAACGACCCGAGGCTGCTGCGCGATCCCTCGGTGGGTGGCTACGGCCTCCACGCCCAGTGGAGCGACGATCTGCATCACGCCATCCACGTGACGCTGACGGGCGAGCGGGCCGGCTACTACGAGGACTTCGTCGGCCTGGCCGACCTGGCATCGGCCCTGGGGCGAGCCTTCGTCTACGAGGGGCAGCACTCCGTCCATCGAGGCCGACGGCACGGCCGCCCGGCCGACGGACTCCCCATGGACCGCTTCCTCGGCTACGCCCAGAACCACGACCAGGTCGGCAACCGGGCGGTCGGCGAGCGCCTGGTCCACCTGGCCGGCGAGCGGGCCGCCAGGGTCGCCGCCGCGCTCGTCCTGGCCGGACCATTCGTGCCGCTCCTGTTCGCCGGCGAGGAGTGGGGCGCCTCGACGCCGTTCCTGTTCTTCACCGACTACGGCGACCCGGTGCTGTGGGACGCCGTCCGCGAGGGCAGGCGGCGCGAGTTCGCGGCCTTCGGCTGGGCGCCCGAGGCCGTCCCGGACCCCCAGGACCCGGCGACGTTCGAGGCCTCGAGGCTCATCTGGGACGAGCTCGACCGCGAGCCGCACGCCGGCCTGCTCGCCTGGCACCGGACGCTCGTCCGCCTCCGCCGGGAGCGGCCGGACCTGCGCGACCCGGGACGGCCGGTGGTCCGGGCCGATGCCGCGATCGGCACGCTGCTCGTCGAGCGGCCGGCCGCAACCCTCGCCGCGAACGTCGGGCAACACGAGCGGACGCTCCGGCTGTCCGCCGGCGCCCACGAGCTCCTGGCCGCCTCGGACCCGGCGGCGACGCACCTGACCGGCCGCGACCTCCGGCTGGCGCCGATGAGCGTCGCCATCCTCGACCGTGCGCCCGGCCCCGGGGGCCACGTTTGACACGTCCCCCGCGCCTCCGTAGGGTCGGAGCCGACCCCGCCAACCAGCATCGAGGTGCCGTTTGACCCTGAGCGACCGCGCCGGCCGCGCCCACGCAGCCCTTCCGGATGAAGGACGACGTCGTGTCGTCGTCGAGGGCCTGACACCGCTCGTCGACGGCGGTCGCTTCCCGGCGAAGCGCGTCGTCGGAGACCGGGTCGTCATCGAGGCCGACGTGTTCGCGGACGGCCACGACGTGGTCGTCGCCCGGGTCCGCCACCGTGCCCCCGGATCGACCGCCTGGAGCGAGTCGCCGATGACCCCCCTCGGCAATGACCGCTGGCGCGGCGAGATCGACGTCGCCGACCTCGGCCTGCATCACGTGGCCGTGGTCGGGTGGGTCGACGCCTTCGCGACCTGGCAGCGCGATCTCGAGAAGCGGGTCCGGGCCGACCAGGACGTGGCCGTGGACCTCCTCGTTGGGGCGGGACTCGTCGAGGCTGCCATCGGGCGGGCGTCCGAGCCCGGGCAGCGGGCAGGCCTCGAGCAGGCGGCGACGACCCTCCGCGGGGCGGTCGCGGATGCCACGGCGATGGCCCTCGACCCTGAGCTCACCGAGCTGATGGACCAGGTCCCCGACCGACGGTTCGAGACCATCCTGGAGCCGGCCGCGACCATCGCCGTCGATCCGGCCCATGCCCGCTTCTCATCCTGGTACGAGCTGTTCCCCCGGTCCACCGCCGCCGACCCCGGCCGACACGGGACGCTGGGCGACGTCGTCGAGCGGCTTCCGTACGTGGCCGGCATGGGCTTCGACGTCCTGTACCTGCCGCCGATCCATCCCATCGGACGGACGTTCCGGAAGGGGCCGAACAACCAGGTGACCGCCGGGCCGGGCGATCCCGGGGTGCCGTGGGCGATCGGCGGGCCGGAGGGAGGACACACCGCGGTCCACCCGGAGCTGGGGACGCTCGAGGATGTCCGCGCCCTCGTCAGCGCCGCCGGCGAGCACGGCATCCGGATCGCCCTGGACCTCGCCTTCCAGGCGTCGCCGGACCATCCCTACGTGCTCGAGCATCGGGCGTGGTTCCGGGCCCGGCCCGACGGGTCGATCCAGTACGCGGAGAACCCGCCGAAGAAGTACCAGGACATCTACCCGTTCGACTTCGAGTCGGAGGACTGGGCGGGGCTGTGGCAGGAGCTGCTGGCCGTCGTCCGCTTCTGGGTCGATCAGGGCATCCGGATCTTCCGCGTCGACAACCCGCACACCAAGGCGTTCCCGTTCTGGCAGTGGCTCATCGCCGAGATCAAGCGCGACGATCCGGACGTCCTGTTCCTGGCCGAGGCATTCACGCGGCCCAAGGTGATGTACCGGCTGGCCAAGCTCGGCTTCAGCCAGTCGTACACGTACTTCACGTGGCGGACGACCAAGCACGAGCTGACCGAGTACTTCGAGGAGCTCAGCAGCCCTCCGGCCAGCGAGCTGTTCCGACCGAACGTCTGGCCCAACACGCCGGACATCCTCCACGAGGTCCTCCAGCACGGCGGCCGCCCGGCCTTCGCCCTGCGCCTCGTCCTGGGTGCGACGCTGGCCGCGTCGTACGGGATCTACGGCCCGGCCTACGAGCTGGCCGAGGCCACGCCCCGGGAGCCCGGATCCGAGGAGTACCTCGACTCGGAGAAGTACCAGGTCCGGCACTGGGACCTCGAGCGCGCCGACAGCCTGGCTCCGCTCATCGCCCGGGTCAACGCGGCCCGCCGCCAGCACCCGGCCCTCCAGCGCGACGACGGGCTGGCGTTCCACGACATCGGCAACGAGCGCCTGATCGCCTACTCGAAGCGGACCCCCGATGGCTCGGACCTCGTCCTGACGATCGTCAACCTCGATCCCCACCACGTCCAGGCCGGCTGGGTCGAGCTGCCGCTCGAGGCGCTGGGGATCGACCCGGAGCGGTCGTTCGAGGTCCACGATCTGCTCGACGGCTCGACCTACCTGTGGGACGGCCCCCGCAACTACGTGGAGATCGATCCCGCCATCCGTCCCGGCCACGTCCTCCACGTCCGACCCCGCCTCCGCACCGAGGCCGAGTTCGAGTACTACCTGTGACCGCCTCCCGCCAGACCGCCCGGAGCCGCGACCGCAGATCGGCAGCCGCGTCGGCTCCCGCCGCCGAGCCGGTCCGCCCGAACGGCTTCGCGCCCGACCCCGACTGGTACCAGGACGCCGTCATCTACGAGGTCCATGTCCGGGCCTTCCACGACTCGGACGGCGACGGCATCGGCGACTTCCGCGGGCTGACCGAGCGCCTGGACTATCTCCAGGACCTGGGCGTCACGGCGATCTGGATCCTGCCGTTCTACCCGTCGCCGCTCAAGGACGACGGGTACGACATCGCCGACTACACCGGGGTGAACGCCGACTACGGGAACCTCCGAGACGTCCGGACGTTCATCCGCGAAGCCCATCGGCGCGGTCTCCGGGTCATCACCGAGCTGGTCTGCAACCACACCTCGGACGAGCACCCGTGGTTCCAGCGGGCCCGCCGGGCGGCACCCGGCAGCAGCGCTCGCGACTTCTACGTCTGGAGCGAGACCCCCGACCGGTACCCGGACGCCCGGATCATCTTCAAGGACTTCGAGAGCTCGAACTGGAGCTGGGACCCGGTGGCCGGAGCCTACTTCTGGCACCGCTTCTACGGCCACCAGCCCGACCTCAACTTCGACAACCCCAAGGTCGGCGAGGCGATCCTCAAGGCCATGGAGTTCTGGCTCGATCTCGGCGTCGACGGTCTTCGCCTCGACGCGGTGCCGTACCTGTTCGAACGGGACGGCACGAACGGCGAGAACCTGCCGGAGACCCATGCCTTCCTCAAGGCCCTCCGGGGCCACATCGACGAGCGCTACGCCGACCGGATGCTCCTGGCCGAGGCAAACCAGTGGCCGGAGGATGCGGTCGCCTACTTCGGCGACGGGGACGAATGCCACATGGCCTTCCACTTCCCGGTCATGCCGCGGATGTTCATGGCCCTCCGCATGGAGGACCGCTTCCCCATCGTCGACATCATGGAGCAGACGCCGGCGATCCCGGCCTCGGCCCAGTGGGCCCTCTTCCTGCGGAACCACGACGAGCTGACGCTCGAGATGGTCACCGACGAGGAGCGGGACTACATGTACCGCGTCTACGCGGGCGACCCGCAGGCCCGCATCAACCTGGGCATCCGGCGCCGCCTCGCGCCCCTCCTCGGCAACAACCGCCGCCGCGTGGAGCTGCTCAACGGCCTGCTCTTCTCGCTGCCCGGGACCCCGGTCATCTACTACGGCGACGAGATCGGGATGGGCGACAACGTGTACCTGGGCGACCGTGACGGCGTCCGCACGCCCATGCAGTGGAGCGGCGATCGCAACGCCGGGTTCTCGGTCGGCAACCGGCAGCGCCTCTATCTGCCCGTGGTGACCGACCCCGAGTACCACTACGAGGCGGTCAACGTTGCCGCGCAGCAGGCGAACCCGCACTCGCTCCTCTGGTGGATGAAGCGGATCATCGCCCTGCGGAAGCGCCACCCGGCCTTCGGGCGGGGCTCCATCGAGTTCCTCCATCCCGAGAACCGGAAGGTCCTGGCCTTCGTCCGCGCGACCGAGGACGAGACCCTTCTCGTCGTCGCCAACCTG
>DATHYZ010000163.1:0-2480 GCA_035458865.1 Candidatus Limnocylindrales bacterium | reverse complement strand
TGTCGATCGTCGGTCAGCCGCCCGCGCGCCCCCTCGTCGTTCTCCTCGCGGGGCTGATCGCGGTCCTCGGGTCGCTCCCGACCGGATCAGCCCGAGCGGCCGCGCCGCTCACCGGCGATCCAACAGGTCCGTCCATCCAGTACGAGGAGTGGCTCGCCCACGCGGACGACCGCATCGAATTCGAGCCCGGCGGCAGGGTCAGCGTGGGCTTCCGGCCGCGGTCGGGAGACGATGGCATCGTGGGTGGCCAGCCTGCCCGGGCATTGCCCGCCGGTCGCGCGTCCGGCGAGGAGATGGCCGCGACCCCCCAGGGCCGGGCCTGGGCTCCGCTGTCCGAGCCTGCCGACGTGATCGACGGCGCCGCGAAGCCAGCCCCGTCGTCCGCTCCGGACGTCCCCACCGGAGATCCCGGGGGGGTCGACCAGCCGATCGTCGATCCGCTCGATGTCGTCGCGGCGGAGGAGAGCGCGTTCGTGGCCGGCTCGACCGACCAGCCACTCGTCCCCACGGCCGCGGCCGGTCTCCGGCGCGAGGTGTTCGGGTTCCTGCCGTACTGGGAGGTCAGCGACACTTCGACGACGCTCGAGTACGACCTCCTGTCGACGATCGCCTACTTCAGCGTCGGCGCGACCAGTTCCGGCGACCTGATCAAGGGGACCTCGACCGGTTGGAGCGGCTGGACGAGCGCGAAGATGACGTCGGTCATCAACGCCGCCCACCAGGCGGGGACCCGGGTGGTCCTGACCGTCTCCGTCTTCGCCTGGACGGACTCGCAGCGCACGACCCAGGCCGCCCTGCTGGGGAACCCGTCCGCGCGCTTGAACCTCGCGCGCCAGGCTGCCGCCGCGGTCCGCGACCGTGGAGCCGACGGCATCAACCTCGACTTCGAGCCGATCGTCTCCGGCTATGCGGACGAGTTCACGGCCTTCGTCCGCGAGGTCCGCCGCGAGCTCGATGCGCTGGCGCCCGGCTACCAGCTCACCTTCGACACCACCGGCTACATCGGCAACTACCCGGTCGCCGAGGCGACCGCGCCGGGCGGAGCGGACGCCATCTTCATCATGGGCTACGACTACCGCGGATCCGGCTCGTCCCCGGTCGGGTCGATCGCCCCTCTGGGTGGTCCGGCGTACGACATCACCGACACCGTCGATGCCTACCTGGCCCGGGTGCCCGCCAGCAAGCTGATCCTCGGGGTGCCGTACTACGGGCGCGCCTGGTCGACCGATTCGCAGACGCAGAATGCCCGCAACATCTCGAACGCCACCTACGGGTACTCGAGCGCCGTCGTGTACGGCTCCGCTGTCGGCTACCTGGCGACACATGGCCGGCGCTACGACAGCGTCGAGCAGGTCGCCTGGACGGCCTACCAGACGAGCACCTGCAGCGGCAGCTGCTGGCGCCAGCTGTACGTGGACGACGTCCAGGCCCTGGGCGCCAAGTACGACCTCGTCAACCACCGCGGACTCCGCGGGGTGGGCATGTGGGCTCTTGGCTACGACGGTACGCGGCCCGAGCTCTATCAGCTCCTCTACGACAAGTTCGTCGACGACACGACCCCGCCGACGGTGGGGATCGACACCCTGGCGCTGACGCAGTCGACCGAGGGGTTCCGTGTCGACTGGCGAGCGTACGATCAGAGCCCCGTGACCTCGTACGACGTCCAGGTCGCCATCGACGGCGGTTCGTGGATGCCGTGGCTGTCGGGGACGAAGGCCACGAGCGGGATCTACCTCGGGAGCGAGGGTCGTCGCTTCGCCTTCCGGGCCAGGGCTCGCGATGTCGAGGGCAACCAGTCGGCGTGGGACGTGTCCTCGACCGGCGGGACCCCGACCTCGCTCGCGGTCGGTGGGTTCGCTCGCGTCACGACGACGGGCCTCCGGATGCGGTCGGCGCCGGACACGAGCGCCGCCCAGCTCGGGACGCTGACCGCCGGTGATGTCCTCCAGCTGGTCGGCGGCCCCGCCTCCGCCGACGGATACACCTGGTACCAGGTCCGCGGTCCGATCCTGGATTGGGCGCCGGTCCGCGACATCGCCGAGGGTTTCTGGGTGGCTGCCGTCGGCAATGGCGCGACGTACCTCGTCCCCCGCCAGCCCCCGAACGTGACCGTGGTCAAGGCCGGGATCCACGGTCTCGCGGTCGGTGGAGACGTGACGGCGACGCTGCCGATCGTGTCCCCGAACGGCGATGGGATCGATGACACGATCGCGGTCACCTGGACGAACGCCGTGGCCCTCGATTCGCTCACGCTGCGTCTCTACCGCACGGACGGGTCGCTGGCCGGGTCGCTCGCGCTCTCGCAGCGATCTCCCGGCCGGCAGACGCTCGCCTGGGACGGGGCCAGCAGCAGCGGGCCGCTGCCGGACGGCACGTACGTCCTCCACCTGGCCGGCTCGGCCGGGACGGCCTCGTACGCCGCGCCGGCCTCGGTGCCCATCACGGCGGACACCGTCGCGCGGTACTCGGTGCGGGTGGAC
>DATHYZ010000162.1:0-13167 GCA_035458865.1 Candidatus Limnocylindrales bacterium | reverse complement strand
CGGGCTCGGGCGGCTCATCGTCCGGGACCTCGGCCTGGGCGACCCGGACGCTCCGCCCGACCTGGCGAGCTGGGAGGCCCTCGTCGAACGCATCAAGGCCCCCAAGCCGACGCTCGAGATCGCCCTGGTCGGCAAGTACATCGAGCTGCCCGACGCGTACCTGTCCGTCACCGAGGCGCTGAGGCATGCCGCCTGGGCGCACGGGGTGGACGTCTCGGTCCGCTGGGTCGATTCCGAGCGCCTGACCGCCGTGACCGTCGGGACTCGACTCGCCGGCGCGGCCGGCATCCTCGTGCCCGGCGGCTTCGGCCACCGCGGGATCGAGGGCAAGGTCCTTGCCGCGCACTACGCCCGTGAGCACCGGGTCCCGTACCTCGGGCTCTGCCTGGGCCTGCAGTGTGCCGTCATCGAGTTCGCCCGCCAGGTCGTGGGGTCGGCGGACGCGAACTCGACCGAGTTCGACATGTTCACCGAGCACCCCGTCATCGACTTCATGCCCGACCAGCGCGACATGGAGGACAAGGGCGGCACGATGCGGCTGGGGATCTACCCGGCCCGCCTGACGCCGGGCTCGAAGGCCTCCGCCGTCTACGGACAGGAGGTCATCTACGAGCGGCATCGCCACCGCTTCGAGGTCAACAACCGCTACCGGCAGACCCTCGAGGCGGCCGGGATGATCCTGTCGGGCCAGTCACCGGACGGGCGGCTCGTAGAGATCGTCGAGCTGCGGGACCACCCCTGGTTCGTGGCCAGCCAGTTC
The DNA here is from genome assembly GCA_035458865.1 of Candidatus Limnocylindrales bacterium. Taxonomy (GTDB): domain Bacteria; phylum Chloroflexota; class Limnocylindria; order Limnocylindrales; family CSP1-4; genus DATHYZ01. Next base: position 12,407 of record DATHYZ010000162.1, on the reverse strand, counting down.
CACCCCGAGTTCAAGTCCCGCCCGGAGCGGCCGCACCCGCTGTTCGATGGCTTCGTCGCGGCGGCGATCGCGGTCCGCGAAGGCCGAGAGCCGGTCTTCACGGCGCCGCCGGCGCCGCCCGCGGCGACCGAGGCGCTCGAGGAGCTCGCCTGACCGACCCGGAGCCGCCCGGGATCCGGCGCGGCCCGGAAGCCGTGCCGCGCTGGCCCCACTCCACGGTGAAGTCGCTGCTCATCCCGAGCTGGCGGTGGACCTCGGTCCTTCCCGCGTCTTCCTCGACCAGGTTGCACGGGAAGACGTACGTGCCGGGCGCCAGCTCGAAGGTCGCGCTCTCGGTCGAGCCGAAGTCGGACTCCTCGACCTCGCCGATCAGCTCGACGCCCTCGCCCTCTTCGTCGGGGGCACTGTCCGGGCCCAGCGGCGTCCCGCGAGCGCCGAGGTCCGTCCGGATGATCACGGACTCGTGCTCGTCCTCCGGGCCGGCGTTCGTGACCTCGAAGGTGACCGAGCCGGTCTTGACCGAGGACCGAGCGGGCACCACCGCCCACTCCCGGAGCGTGGCATCCACCGTCCGTGTCGTGTCGGCCGGGAGCAGACGGGCGCTCGCTCCGCCGTCGGGCACCACGGTGGCGCGATGACGGGACCCCCACCAGTCCCGATCTTCTCGTGGTCGACTCGGGCCGGGGCTCACGGCCTCCGTTCGCCCGGCGGGTAGACTGGCAGCGACCAGAACGTGCCGCCCAGGGAGCGCCCCGCCCATGAAGTTGTTCATCGACACCGCCGACGTCGAGGAGATCAGGACCGTCGCCCGCTGGGGCGTCCTCGACGGCGTGACCACGAACCCGACCCTCTACGCGAAGGTCGGCGGCGCGTCCTATGACGACGTCCTCAAGGAGATCTGCACGATCACCTCGGGACCGGTCTCGGCCGAGGTCATCGCGGACGACGTCGAGGGCATGCTCCGCGAGGGCCGCCACTTCGCGAAGCTGGCCGACAACATCGTGGTCAAGGTGCCGATGACCGAGCTCGGGCTCGAGACCATCAGCCGCTTCAGGGCCGAGGGGATCCGGACCAACTGCACGCTGCTCTTCACCGCCAACCAGGGCCTCCTCGCGGCGAAGGCCGGGGCCAGCCTGTTGTCGCCCTTCGTGGGCCGCCTCGACGACATCAACGAGGACGGGCTGACCGTCGTCCGCGAGCTCGCCGAGATCATCCGCTTCCACGAGCTCGATTCGGAGGTCCTTTCGGCGTCGATCCGGCATCCGCGACATGTCACCGACTCGGCGCTCGCCGGAGCCCATGTCGCCACCCTTCCGTTCAAGGTCTTCCAGCAGATGGTGCGCCACCCGCTGACCGATCGCGGCATCGACCAGTTCAAGAAGGACTGGGCGGCCGCCCGCGGGGCGCTCGCCAAGGGCTGATCGACCGCGGGCAGGTGCCGCGACCGTGCACCGGCCGGCCGTCGCCCGGGACGACGACCGCGTTGACGCGACCGTCCCGTGGCCCTATGCTCGTCGCATCCCCACACGGTCCGTGCCCGACGCACGCGCAGCGCGCTGCGACGCCGGCCCCCGGGGGGCTCCCCATCCCGCACCCACAGGTGTCTTGACCCGATGGCAGGTCCCGACCAGTCGCGCGACCAGCGCTCCCGCCGCCGTCCCCGCCGCCGGTCCCAGCAGGGCCGACTGCCCTCGACCGATCATGACGAGCAGCTGGAGGCCGAGGCCGCGCGCGAGCGCAACGACCTCGGCGTCGCCGACCTCCGGGCGATGTCGGTCACCCAGCTCAAGTCGGTCGGGCGCGAGCTCGAGGTCGACATCGCCGGCGCCGACGGCAAGGAGGACCTGGTCGACCAGATCCTGCGCCGCCAGACCGAGCGAGCCGGCCTCGCCTACGCGGTCGGGATCCTGGACATCGTCGACGAGGGCTACGGGTTCCTCCGCCGGCACGGCCTCCTCCCGAGTGCCGACGACGCCTACGTCAGCTCGAGCCAGGTCCGCCGCTACTCGCTCAGGATCGGCGATCGGCTGACCGGCGCGGTCCGGGCTCCTCGCGACGGGGAGAAGTTCTGGGGCCTCGTCCGGGTCGACTCGGTCAACGGCGTCGACGTCGAGACCGCCCGCCGCCGGCCGGTCTTCAACGACCTCACCCCGGTCCACCCCGACGACCTGATCAACCTCGAGAACGACCCCAAGAACCTCAGCCAGCGGCTGGTCAACCTGGTCAACCCCATCGGCAAGGGGCAGCGGGCGCTGATCGTCTCGCCGCCGAAGGCCGGCAAGACCATGCTCCTGAAGAACATCGCCAACGGCATCACGGCGAACTACCCGGAGATCCTCCTCATGGTCGCGCTCATCGGTGAGCGCCCCGAGGAGGTGACGGACATGCGCCGTTCCGTCAAGGGAGAGGTCATCAGCTCGACCTTCGACGAGCCGACCGAGAACCACACCCATGTCGCCGAGATGGCCCTCGAGATCGCCAAGCGGCAGGTCGAGACGGGCCGCGACGTGGTCATCCTCCTCGACTCGATCACGCGCCTGGCGCGGGCCTACAACCTCGCCCTGCCGCCGTCCGGCCGGACGCTGTCGGGTGGCATCGATCCCATCGCCCTGTACCCGCCGAAGCGGTTCTTCGGGGCCGCCCGGAACATCGAGGAGGGCGGCTCGCTGACGATCGTCGCGACCTGCCTCGTCGACACCGGCTCGCGGATGGACGACGTCATCTACGAGGAGTTCAAGGGGACCGGCAACAGCGAGCTGATCCTCGACCGGAAGCTCGCCGAGAAGCGCATCTTCCCGGCGATCGACGTCCAGCGGTCGGGGACCCGCCGCGAGGAGCTTCTGCTCGAGGACGGCACCCTCAAGATGGTCTGGACGATGCGCCGGATGCTCTCGGCCGTCGGGGCCAACGAGGGGATCGAGCTGCTCCTCAACCGGCTCGCCAAGACCCAGTCGAACACCGAGTTCCTGGCTGGCCTGACCAAGAGCCTCGACGCCTAGGGTCATCGATCCGGTCAACGAGCCCGCCGGGGGCCGAGCGCAGGTGCGGAGGTCGCGCGATAGGTCCGTTCGGACCAGAAGCCATGACCGATGGCCCCGACCCCTGGGCGTTTGCGCGCCATGCTTCCGTCTGCTAGCGTTCCCGACGTCGTACGCCAGCCCAGGCGCCAACACGCAGTACTGAGACCCCAGCTCAATACCGCGAAACCGGACGGCCGCTCACCCGAGCTTCCTGATCTGCGCCGCGCCCCGCGCCGGTGGTCGTCCTCCTTGGAGATGGCATTGCCGAACCCAATCATCGGCGTGCGCCGTGCGCTGGCCCGCATGCGTAACGCCCGCCCGAGCTCGCTCGACACCCCGCGCCACCTCAGCCGCGATGCGGCCCACCCCGCATCCCCGATCGACCGGCTCCGCGCCGTGCGCCGGACTGAACCGGCCGCCGTCGCTGAGGCCACTCGCCAGGCGTCTCGCCGGCTCGCCGGTTCCATGGCCGGCCTCTCGGGTCGGCAGCGGGCCCTCCCGATCGCCGTCGCCGGCCTCGTCGTGGCCGCCTCGGTCCTGAGCGTCGGTCCCACCACCGGATCCCCATCCAAGGTCGATCAGAGCACCCCGCGCATCGCCATCGGGGGCGGAGTCCTCGGCCCGGTCGAGGCCCTCCCCGAGGGTGCCGCCACCGGCCCGCAGGGCCCCGACCTCGTCGCCGAGAGCGTGACCGCGGCCTCCGGGGCCCCTGCGAACGCCCTTGCGGCCGAGGTGGGCGCCGAGCCCACGTCGTTCCCGATGAGTCGCTTCCTCGCCGACGGCACCCTGCTCAAGCCGATCGCCGTGGACCCGACGGTCCCTGACGCCAGCGAGCGGCTCCAGACGTACGAGGTCCGAGCCGGCGACACGCTGACCGGCATCGCCAACAAGTACGGCGTCTCGATGATGACGATCTGGTGGGCGAACAACCTCACGAGCAAGGACGACCTGAAGCGTGGCCAGAAGCTGGTCATCCCGCCGGTCGACGGCCTCGTCGTGACCGTGAAGGCAGGCGACACGCTGGATACCCTGGCCGCGGCCCACAAGGTCGAGGTCGGGGAGCTCATCGCCTACAACGGCCTGATGGATGCCGACCTCGTCGTCGGGCAGGTCCTCATCCTCCCGGGCGCCCGCGGCGAGGGGATCGCGACCCCCAAGCCGACGCCGAAGCCCACGACCCGGCCGCGGAGCTCGAGCTCCAGCGGTGGAGGCGGATCGGCGCCGTCCTACTCGGGCGGTCGGCTCGCCTGGCCGATGCCGGGCCACCGGATCATCCAGTACTACCGCTCGGGCCATCACGGCCTCGACATCGCCGCCAAGTCGGGCGACAAGGTCTACTCGGCTGCGGCGGGCACCGTCGTCTACGCCGGCTGGAAGAACAACGGCGGCGGGTACGTCGTCTGGATCAACCACGGCAACGGCCTGTACACCACGTACAACCACCTCTCTCGAGTCCTCGTCTCGCGCGGCCAGAGCGTGGCCCGAAGCCAGGCCGTCGGCCGGGCGGGCTCCACGGGCTGGGCCTACGGTCCACACCTCCACTTCGAGGTGACCCGGGGCTACCCGTGGGCCAACGGCCGCGACAACCGGATCAACCCGCTGGCCTACTACTGAGCCGAGCCCCCGAACACGCCACCCCCGACGCCGGGCCCCGTGCCCGGCGTCGCCGTGCCCGACGCGTCGTGGGCCTCCGCATCCGGTCGTGGGACAATCGAGCGCGATGTTCCTTGATCGAGTGAAGATCCTCGTCCGGGCCGGCGCCGGGGGCGACGGGGCTGCGACCTTCCGGCGGGAGGCCCACGTCCCCCGGGGCGGCCCCGACGGCGGCGACGGCGGCCGTGGCGGCTCCATCCACCTGCGGGTGGACCCCGGGCTCACCACGCTCCGCGACTTCCAGTACAAGCACCACTTCCGGGCAGAGAGCGGCGGCCGCGGCGAGCGCTCCCGGCGCCACGGCAAGGCCGGGCGCGATCTCACCCTCACGGTGCCCCCCGGCACGGCCATCTACGACGACGCGACCGACGCCCTGCTCGCCGATCTCGTGGCGACCCAGCAGGCGGCGATGGTGGCCCGCGGCGGGAGAGGCGGCCTCGGGAACGTCCACTTCGCCACCGCGACCCACCGCACGCCGCGACACGCCCAGAAGGGCGAGCCCGGCGAGGAGCGCTGGCTCCGCCTCGAGCTCCGCCTCATCGCCGACGTCGGCCTGGTCGGTTTGCCCAACGCCGGCAAGTCGACGCTGCTGGCCGCCCTGACCGCGGCCACGCCCAAGATCGCCGACTACCCGTTCACGACGCTCGAGCCCAACCTCGGCGTCCTCGACCTTGGCGAGGACGATCCCCGGCGCCCGACGATCGCCGACGTGCCCGGGCTCATCGAGGGGGCCAGCCAGGGGGCCGGCCTGGGCCATGCGTTCCTCCGTCACGTGGAGCGGACACGGGTCCTCGTCCACGTGGTGGACGGCGCGTCCCGCGATCCCGGCTGGGACTTCGAGGTGATCCGGGACGAGCTGGAGGCGCACGACCCGGAACTGCTGGCCAAGCCGATGCTCATCGCCTTCAACAAGCTGGACCTGCCCGCTGCGGCCGCGTCCTGGGACGACTTCCGGCAGGCCCGGGAGCGCGACGGCCTGGCCTGCGTGGCGATCTCCGCCGAGGACGGCCAGGGGCTCACCGAGCTGCGACGTCGCCTGTCCGAGCTGCTGCCTTCGGCCGCGGACCTTGATGCCCCGCCCGAGCCGGCCGGCGTCGTCGTCCACCGCCTCGAGGCGGCCGGCGACGCGTTCGCCATCGAGCGCGAGGAAGCCGGCGTCTACCGCGTCCGCGGCCGGCGGATCGAGCGGATCGTGGCTCAGACCGACTTCGAGAACGAGGAATCCGCGGCCCGCTTCCAGCGCGACCTCGCCCGTCTCGGCATCGAGGCCGAGCTTCGTCGCTGGGGGGTCGTCTCGGGCGACACGGTCCGGATCGGGCGCCAGGAGCTCGAGTGGGAGCCCGAGGATCTCGAGGACCGCGCGTGATCGAGGACCGTCCATGAGCGACGTCCGCGGGACCGGTCTGGCGCCGGCTGCGGCCGAGACCACGGCCGTGCCTCCGGCGACGCAGCAGCGTCCGGGGCGGATCGGGATCCTCGGCGGGACCTTCGACCCGGTCCATGTCGGGCACCTCGCCGCCGGCGAGGAGGCCCGGGAGCTCCTGGGCCTCGAGCGGGTCCTCTTCGTTCCGGCCGGCGAGCCATGGCAGAAGGCCGGCCGGGCGATCAGCCCCGCCGAGGATCGTGTCGCCATGCTCGAGCTCGCCCTCGCCGGCAACCCGTGGTTCGAGGTCTCGACCATCGAGGTGGACCGCCCAGGCCCGTCGTACTCGGTCGACACCGTGGAGGCGTTGGTCGCGGCCCAGCGCTCGGCGGGCCACGAGCCGGACGTGTGGTTCATCCTGTCGGCCGAGGCGGCCCACGGCCTGGCCACCTGGCACCGACCCGAGCGCCTCCTGGCGGCGTGTCGTCTCGCGGTCGTGCCGCGTCCGGGCGCCGCCCCCTTCGATCCGGCCGAGCTGGAGGCCATCGCCCCCGGCTCCACCGACCGGGCGGTCGTCCTCGACGCCCCGAGGTTGGACCTCTCGGGCACGGCCATCCGGGCCAGGATCCGTGCCGGTCGCTCGACCCGCTATCTCGTGCCCGATCCCGTCGCGGCATACATCGCCGCCCACGGGCTGTATCGTCCGTCCCACCAGGAGGAGCATCCGTCGTGACCGAGACCCCCGACCAGTCGGCTCCCGCCCGTCCCCGTGCCGATGGGCTGCCCGACCGCAGCGAGCCGGCCCCGGCCGCCGAGCAACCGCCGCTCGAGGTCGCCCGCCGCGTGGTCGAGCTGGTCGAGGACAAGAAGGCCGCCGACATCGTCCTCCTGGACCTGAGCGGCCTGACGACCGTCGCCGACCACTTCGTCATCTGCTCGGGGGGCTCGGAGCGGCAGATCGACGCCATCGCGGATGCCGTCGTGGAGGGCCTCAAGGAGCAGGGGCTCCGGCCGATCGGCCGAGAGGGCACCTCGGGATCGCACTGGATCCTGCTCGACTTCGGCGCGGTCGTGGTCCACGTCTTCACGCCACCCGAGCGCGACTACTACCAGCTCGAGCGGCACTGGGCCGAGGCCAGGACGATCCTTCGCGTCCAGTAGGCGAGCCAGCGCCAGGCGCGGAGGCTCGCGGCCCGGGCGTCGAGCCCGGCCCGCAACCACGGCTGCCTTGTCGCCTCGACGCCTGTCAGCCAGCGGGCGGTACCTCCCTCTTCGGTACCGTCGGGTCATGTCGGCGGGTCCTCGGCGAGGCCTAGGATGCCGTCCGGATCGAGGCCATCCGGCCCCGACCGACCGCAGAGGATCGAGCCGGACGATGACCCAGTTCGAGCGCTGCCCGAGCTGCTCCCGCCGCCTGATCGCATCCCGGTTCGACACGACCTTCCGGATGCCTGATCGGACCGAACGGCTCTGCTTCGGCATCCCGGGACGCCTCTGCGAGGAGTGCCACCAGCTCTACATCGACCCCGATCTCATCGAGCTGATGGACCTGGGCCGGGGACGGTGCGTCTTCGCGATCGAGAGCGATCTCGTCGTGCAGGAGCAGGCCTGGTCGAGCTGACCGCTCGCCCGACCCTCGACCCGTCACGGGGTCGCCCGGGTCGCTAGTCCCCGCCGCGGATCGCGGCCCGTGCGGCTCCCCCCGTCCCGGGCGCTGCCCCGACCAGATCGGTGAGCCAGAGGACGAAGGCGGCCCGGCGCTGGGCTGCCGTGGCCGGGGGGACGCCCTTGACCCGGGCGTCGAGGTCGGCCAGGCCGATGATCGCCGCGTCGAGTTCGGGGAGCCTCCACCGGCGAGCCTGGGCCGCCAGCCGCTCGGCCCGGAACGGCTTCAGCTTGAGCTCCCGGGCCACCGCCTGGAGCGACAGGCCGGAAGCCAGCCGGTCCCCGACCTCCAGGAGCTCGCGCAGACGGCGGTGCAGCAGGGCGAGCAGGAGTGGCTCCGCGGTCGTCGCCAGGAGCCGGTCGAGCCCGCCGACGGCGATCGCGACCCGCCGCTCACCGATGGCGTCGAGGAACGCCCAGGTCGATGTCGGGACCGCCTCCGCGACGAGGGCCTCGACGTCCTCGGGCCGGACGGGCTCTCCGTCGCGGTAGATCGCCAGCTTCTCGAGCTCGTTGACGGCCGTGATCCCCATCCTCCGACGATCGATGTCGCCCTCGCGGACGAACCCACCGACGCGCTCGCCGAGGACCTTGGCCGCACCGGGCGCGAGCGCGATGCCGCGCTCGGTGGCCCTCATCTCGATCCAGGCCGCCAGGCGCCCCTCGCTGGGGGCCTTGTGCTCGGCCGTCTCGCCGCCAGCCTCCGCCACGGCGTCCCGCAGGGCATCCGTCGCCGCCGTCCGGCGCGCCGATCCGTCCGTGGGGTCCAGGAAGACGAGCCCGTTCCCCGGGGCCAGCCCGGCGATCACGGCGACGAGCGCCGTCCGGTCCGCCGCCGATCGGATGAGCGGACCCGGCTCCACGACGACGACGAGGGTCCCGCCGCCGAAGAGCGGTGCCGTGGCCACCCACTCGGCGATCCGGCTCGCCGTCGTCGCCGCGCCGTCGACCCGGCGGCGCTCCGGAGCGAGACCCGAGACCGCCTCGAGCCGGGCCGCGAGCCGGTCGGCCGACCGCTCCAGCTCGTAGCCATCGTCGCCGCGGAAGTACCCCAGGGCCGGGCCCGGCGCGCTCTCCCGGGTCGAGCGCTGGCTCACGAGTGTGGGGCCCGGCCGGCCGGTCCACGACCCGTCGGACCTGCCCGGAGCGCGGCCCCGGTCCAGGCGAGTCGCCGGACGTGCTCCGGGCGGGTCCCGGCGATCGAGCAGACGTCGCGCTCGAGCCGGGCGACGCGCCCCCGGACGAGCCCGAGCGTGGCCTGGTCCCATCCCGCGCCGGCTCGTTCCTCCGGGGTGGACGGGGACGTGCGTGGGAGGGGCGGATATCGTCGCTCCCACGAGGCGAACCGGGCATCGACGGGTTCGAGCCGTTGCCCGGCTCGCTTGTCTGCGTAGGCGACGATCCGCTCCTCGAGTGTCGCCCGGGCGAGCCATGCCTCGGCGCCGTTCCCGTGGCCGAGCCGGACCACCGGATGGGCGGCGACCGCGGGGGCCAGCTCCGGATGGCCCGCGGCGTCGAGCCATGCGGCGGAGCCGTCGCCGTGGGGCAGGTGGCGGGCCGGGTCCGACGGGTCGAGCAGCTTGTCGATGTCGTGCAGGAGCGCGGCGGCCTCGACCACCGAGCGGTCCACCCGATGGCCGCCCGCGCTCGCTCGTGCGGCGAGCCAGGCCGCGATCTCGGCGACCGCGCGCGAGTGCCGCAGGAACCAGGGCGGGGGATCGAACGAGCGGAGGAGGGCCGCGGCCTCGACGCGGCTCGGGACGGACATCGTCCCGATGGTAGCCGAGCCTGGGAGGTGGCGACTGCCGAGCCTCCGCTGCATGCCGATCGTGCTCCGCATCGACGGTCCAGGCCCGCCCGTCGAACGCGACGGCGACGGTCCCATCGAGATCGGTCCGATAGGTCATCGCTCCCACGGCGTCGAGCCGTTCGAGAGTCTCCGGAGCCGGGTGGCCGTACGTGTTGTCCGCCCCGACGGAGATGAGGGCGATCCGCGGCCGCGTCGCCTGCAGGAACGCTGCCGTGGTCGCCGTCCGGCTCCCGTGGTGAGCGACCTTGAGCAGGTCGACGTGCGGCAGGCCCCGGGCCACGAGATCGGGGTCGACGCCCTCCTCCGCGTCGCCGGTCAGGAGGAACCGGGCCGGGCCGACCGTTCCGAGGAGGACGACCGAGCGGTCGTTGACCGCCGAGCCGTCGTCGGGCGCGACGTCCGGGACCGTTCCGGGATCCGGCCAGATCACGCGCAGCACGATCGAGTCGAGGCGGATGACGTCACCGGTGCCGACTCGCTCGACGGCCCGTCCATGCCGGGCAAGGAGGTCGCGGAGCGCCCGGTCGGCCGGACCCTGGCCGGCCATGCCGTTCCCCAGGATCCGACCGACCCGGTAGCGTTCGAGGAGGAGCGGCAGACCGCCGACGTGATCCTCGTGCGGGTGCGAGACCATCACGACGTCGAGCCGGCGATCCCACGGCGCGACCCGCGCGTCGAGCGCCACGATGAGCCGCTCGGGGTCCGGGCCGCCGTCGACGAGGAGCCGTCCGCCCCGATCTCCTTCGACGAGGATGGCATCGCCCTGGCCGACGTCGAGGGCGACGATCCGGACGCGTCCGTCGTTGCCGCGAGCAAGGGCCGTGGTCCCGACGACGCCGACCACGAGGCAGCCGGCGAGCGCCACCGCCATGCCGCGCCCCCACCGCCCCGTCCGGCCGTTCCTCGGCGAGTTGCCCGGGCCGAGTCCGCCGTTCCCGGTGTCACGCCTTCCGCCCGCGGCGCGTGGGCGGACCGGCAGGAGATGCCAGACGCCCCGGAGTCGGCCGGCGGCGGAGGGCAGGGCGACGAGGGCAGCCACCGCCGCGATCCCACCGGCGACGACGTCGAGGGGCGGCTCCAGGTCCACCGACGCCAGGGGGACCCCGGCGAGGGTCCGCACGCAGCCGATGAGCGTCGCCAGGAGCGCCCATCCCGGTGCGGCGAGGATGCCCGCCGGAGCATCCCCCAGGCCGACGGCGCCGACGAAGCCCCCGACGAGCGCGCCCAGGCTGGCGGCCATCACCGGTGGCACGAGGGGCGCGACGGCGAGGTTCGCGAGCGGCGCCACGAGCGACAGCCGGCCGAACGAGGCGAGCACGATCGGGAGCGTGGCGAGCTGGGCCGCGAGCGACAGGGCGAGCGCCTCGCGCAGCCAGCCCGGCACCCGGAGCCAGCGGACCGTCGCGAGCCGATCCTCGATCGGTCGGGCCCAGACGAGCAGTCCTGCGGTCGCTGCGACCGAGAGCTGGAACCCGGCGTCCGAGACGACCGACGGATCCAGGAGGAGCATCAGGAGGGTCGCCAGCCCCAGGAAGGCGGCGGCCCTGCCCGGGTGGCCGAGCTCCCGGGCGGTGAGCGCGACGGCTGCCATGAGCGCGGCGCGCACGACGGACGGCGACGCCCCGGCGACGAGCGTGTAGACCGCGATGACGAGAAGGATCGCGACGGCCCGGCGGCCCCTCGACAGGCGCCGCAGGGGGGCGCCGACGGCCGCCGCCACCACCGCGATGTTCCAGCCGGAGATGGCCACGACGTGGCTGACCCCGGCGGTCGTGAAGTCGGCCGCCAGGTCGCGATCGACCCGATCGCGACGACCCACGAGGATCCCGCTCGCCAGGCCGGCCTCGGGCTCCGGGAGGACCCGGGCCAGGGCCGCATCCGCGCCAGCGCGCACGACCTCGACCACGGCCAGCGGGCCCTCGTCGGACCCGAGGCGCTCCAGCGACCGCGTGCGCACGGTCCCCCCGACGCCGATCCGGCGAAGGTAGTCGCCGTACGGTCCGACCGGCGGTTCCTCGAGCGGACCCTCGATCCGCGCCCGGTCGGTGACCCGAAGCCGCGGGTAGGCCGGCGATGTGACGGCCACGAGCCTCGCGTCGTCAAGGCGGAGCGTGAAGCGCTGGCGGCCGTCCAGCGGCGCCAGGACGGTCGTCACGACCCCGGCCCAGGGACCTTCGACCGACGTCGTCTCGAGCGGCGATGGTGGCAGCGGCGGGCCCAGGGCGAGCCGGACCGCGATGAGGCTCGAGCCTGCGATGAGGGCCAGGACGGTCGCCTCGGACCGGCCGACCCGACCTCGCCCCCTGGCCGCGACCCACGCCGTCGTCACGGCCACGGCCAGCGCGATCCCCACGAGGGTCGCACCAGGGCCGAGCGCGTCCTGGATCAGGGCGGCGATGCTCGCGCCGACAGCGGCCCAGCCGGCCCGGGGCACGGCTCAGCGGACGACGACGAGGCCGTCGAGCTTCTGCAGCGTCGCCCGGCCGAGGACCTTCCGCTCGACCAGCTCATCGAGCGACCGGAACGGCCGCTCGGAGCGCGCCGTGAGGATCTTCTGGGTGGTGACCGGGCCGATGCCCGGGAGGGCGTCGAGTTGCTCCGGCGTCGCCGTGTTGAGATCCACCGGTCCACCGCCGCCCCCGGCACCCTCGATGGACTCGACGGTGCCCGCCACTGGTCCGTCGCTCCCTCCCCGGACCGGCACGATGACCTGCTGTCCGTCGGTCAGGAGGGAAGCGAGGTTCAGCTCGGCGACGCGGCCCGGGTCGACCGCCGGGCTGTAGCCACCCGCGGCCGCCACGGCGTCGGCCAGGCGACTGCCGGGCGGCAGCTCGACGACGCCGGGTCGCCGGACCGCGCCTCCGACGTCGACCACCAGGACCGGTGCGCCCACGGG
>DATHYZ010000161.1:0-3901 GCA_035458865.1 Candidatus Limnocylindrales bacterium | reverse complement strand
CATGAGGTCGACGACCTCGTGGGCAGCCCTGCGGAAGGCTTCCGGGTCCATGTCGACCAGGCCCGACGACTGCTCGGGGTCGAGCCCCGTCGGGTCCGGGGTGGGATCGTCCGTCACGGCCCGAGTCTACGGGGTCGAACGCCCGAGAGAGCTGTGCTGGTGCCGCGGATGAGACCGGGTCGGCCGGCGGGGTGCGCCGCGGCTCAGTCGTCCTCCGGCGGCTCCATCCCGTGCCGCGGATCGGCCTCGGGGTGGCCGCAGACCTGGCAGACGTGGGCCTCGTAGCCGCTGTCGTCGAGCAGGACCCAGCCCCCGGTCCCGCGACCGGTCGGGTGCGTCCCACCACTGCCGCTGACGAACGGGTGCCCGGCGTGGGTCGTGCCCTCAGCGGCCGTGGGAGCAGCCGCACCCCGGTGCAGGATCCGGTCGACGATGCTCGCCTGGGACACCTGGGTCTTCGGCATCGCTGATCCTCCACCGGCGATCGTCACGCTGCCCGGCGGCGGGCGACAGAGCCGGATGGCCGGACCTCCGCGGGCCGTAGCGGGCCCGCTCCCGGGCCCGGTGGCCGTCCACCCTGTCCGTCCGACGGGCGCAACATCGCCGCGACCGAGGCGTCCTTCGATCGTGCTGCCGCCAGGAGGCCGGACCTTGAGCTCCCAGCTCCTGCTGATCCTCGACATCGCGGTGAAGGCCCTGGTCGTGGGACTGGCCCTCTATCCCCTCCTCGACCCGGGCTCGTCGCACTTCGCCGGGAAGGCCATGGGCGCCCGCGCCGTCATCTACCCGATGTCGACCCTGCTCATCCCGGCGATCTGGCTCGCCAGCGGTCGGCCTGGGCCGTACCCATTCCTCGCGGACATCGCGCTTTGCATCCCGTTCGCCTTCGACGCGGCCGGCAACGTCTTCGGCTGGTTCGCGGTGGACGGCTTCGACGCGCTGCCGCACTTCGTGGGCTGGTTCTGCCTCTCCATCGCCTTCGGCCTGGCTGTCATCCCGATGATCGAGCTGCGCTGGGTCGGCTTCCTCCTGGTCGTCGGCTTCGGCGCGACCGCCGACGTGCTCTGGGAGCTGGGCGAGTACCTGCTCATGCGCAGCGGCTCCTCCGGCCTCCAGCTGACCTACGACAACACCATCCAGGACCTCACCCTGTCCTTCACCGGGGGCGTTGTCGCCGCGATCGTCCTCGTGACCATCCTGTGGCCGGCCCCGGGCACACCCAGGACCCTGTTCGGCTGGGACTGAAGCTCGGGCCGCCTGGCGTTCGCTGGCCCGGTGGAGCCCCGCTCTGCGACGACTGCGGCCATGGGTCGCCTGGTGACATCGCACCGCGTCGGCAGCGGTCATCAACAGGGCGACTTACGACCGGGCTGCGTGCAACGTCAACCGCTCGACCGCGTCTCCCGGCAGAGAGGCGAGACATGGACATCGAGCAAGTCGGCACGTTCCTGCTCGAGGCGGCGCGCTACCTGGCCCTCGCGCAGGCCATCATCGGCATGGCGCTGCTGGCCGGTCTGGTCGTGTGGCGCGACGAGTATCGCGCGTGGGCCCGGGATCGCGAGGGCGATCGCCGGGCCGACACCTGACGCCGGGCGCGCCGCCGCACCGATGTCCCGCCACCCGCGGCCGGCGGGGTCAAGGGACGGCCGAGGCGACTCGGCGTGACACCGACGACCTCGGCCGTCCCAGCGGTGGACCCTGCTCAGGCGGGGACGAGCACCTCGTGCTCCATGAGCGAGATGAAGTTGTCTCGCGACTGGTCGAGCATGCGCTGGACCTGTCGCTCGATGAAGAGCTTGTCGGCTGCGGCGCCAAGGACGCCCATGCCGACCTCGTAGTCGATGACGCAGTCGATGTCCGTCCCGGTCCCGGATGGCTCGAAGCGTGCCGTCCAGTTCTCGTGACCACCCGACTGCGGGCTCGTCTTGAAGGCGAACGACCGTGGTCGCTCGAAGGCGATCACCTCACCGGTGAACGGCTCGACCCGCCCCAGGAACTTGTTCTTGCCCGCGAACCGCTCGCCGACGGCGGTCAGTGGACCCCCGGCCTCGACATCCACGGTCGAGACGTTCCACTCGGCCCAGCGATTCTGGTCGACGGCGTAGTCGAACACGCGCTCGACCGGCGCCTCGACGTGGGCGTGCATCCGGACCTGACCCATCTGCAGCCTCCGATCTGCATCGCGGGTCGGTCTCGCCAGTGGCTCGGCGTGGTCCGGGCGACCGCTGCTGTGGGCCGCGCTTCATGGCCCCCCGCGCATGTCGGTCAGGGTGCACGTCCAGGAGCGTGCGGGTCTAGAGGCCGAGGGCCTGAACGGTCGCCTGTCATCGGCCGCGGGTTCATCGGCCTCAACGCCGGACCTCGTCACGCTGGCTGCCACGGGTCACCGGCGACGATCGCCTCACGTGCCACCGCGAGCGGCAGTGCGCCGGATGACTCGAGATGTGTCGAATCCCATACCGGGAGTGGCGGCGCCGCTCAGGTATGGTCAGGAGTAGCCCGCCGACCGTTCTCGGGATCGAGGATGCGGCGAGGTGCCTGGGGGACGCTTTTTGGATCCACTGCGCTACGACCTCGCGACAGCTATCAACTCGGAACGCCATCGCGGGGAGGCGCGTCGGCACGCCCACGAGCGTGGCCTGCGCGACACCCGGGTCGACCGCTCGGCGCTCGGTGCCCGACTCGCAGCTGCCTTCATGCACGCTGTCCGGCGGGATCGCCACTCGCTCACGGACTACCAGTGCCGGCTTGCGGACGGGAAGGTCGGCCGGGTCGCGGTCGTCATGAGCGATGGGGAGTGGACGCTCGTCTGTCGGGCTGCCTAGGGCGCGGCAGCGTCACGGCCCCCGGTCGCCAGCGCGACGCCGCCCGGCGGCTCAGAGGACCTTGGGCAAGGCGTAGGCGATCAGGACCGAGCCGAACACGAGGATCACGACGTGGAGGGCCAGCTCCAGGCGCATCGCTCCCGAGGTGCGCACCAGCCTGTAGAAGCCGTTCTGGGCGCTGTAGGTGACGTCCATCAGCCCGAGGAAGATGAGCGAGCTGCCGCCGAGGAGCATGAACGGGAGCGCGAAGGGCTCGTCCATGACGAGACCCAGCGCCGCGATGAGTCCGCACCCGACCATCCAGGTCTCGGCGATCGGGAACGAGCGCTCGAACTTCTCGTAGCTCTCGTCCTCGACCACGTGCACGAACGTGCCTCGGAAGAACGAGGTCCAGTAGGCGAGCCAGAAGATCACCCCGATGACGATGAGCAGGGCGAGCAGGGTCTCGGTGGCGAGCAGGGCCTCCATGGCGCCGCGATCCCTCCTGGGACGCTGACGGTCAGGGTGCCGGTCGCGGAACGTGCGGGTCTAGAGGACGAGGACCTGATCGCCCCCGTCGCCCGGCCGTGGGCTGGTCGCCCCCGGACGGACCGTCTCGGCCGGTCGCCTACTCGACCGTGAGGGTGCCGGTCATGTTCGGGTGGACGGTGCAGACGAAGGTGTAGGTGCCTGCGGGGAGCGCCGGGACGGCATAGTCGCGGGTGTCGATGCCGTTGAAGATATCGCCGAGGAAGACGGTCGCACCGCTCTCGTCCTCGATCTCGACGTTGTGGGGCACGCCGGGATCGTTGTTGGCGAAGCGGATCGTGAATGGCTGGTCGGCCGGGGCCGTCAGCTGGGCGGTGTCGTAGGCGATGCCCTGGGCCGAGAGCTCGAGCACCGTGTCCGACGGGGCCTCGGCGCTCGGCAGGGGTTCGGCGCTCGGCTGGTCCGGCTTGCCCCCGCGGCCTCCCGAGATCGCCCGCGCCGGACCGGATCGGGCCGTGACGGATGACGTAGGACGGCGTCTACGGTCATCCATAGGGCGAGTCCCAAGTCGCGGCTAGCCTCGAGCCATGACCGAACCGCGGCCGACC
>DATHYZ010000160.1:0-2724 GCA_035458865.1 Candidatus Limnocylindrales bacterium | reverse complement strand
ACGGTCTCCACCTGGGCGTCGGTGAAGGTGGCATCGCCGTTGATGACGACGACGGTCTCGGCGGTCCCCGACAGCTCCGCGTCGCCGTTGACGACCACGACGGTCCGGCTGCTACCGGCGGCCTGCGCGTCGCCGTTCACCACGACGAGGACCTCGGCCGACTCGCCGGCCGCCTGGTCGATCGACCCGTTGATCGAGACGAGGACATGGCCGACGTCCTCCACGCCGTCCTGGGCGAGGACGGCCGGGGCGAGGCCCAGGGAGAGCAGACCGGCGACGAGCAGACCCAGCAGATTGCTCTTCATGATGGCGACTCCGTGGCGGTCGGCGGGTCGCCTCCTCCAGCGACCTCGGGCATGGCGAGCGAGAGGAGCTCGGGACGCCGCCAAGGATGCGCCGGCGGTGCGGCCCGGGCGCGGTCCGGGCGGACCCAAGTCGCCGGGCAGGGCGGCCCGTAGACGTCAGGTCAACCGGGGTCAGCCAGCCCTGTCCACGACCCTGCCGGACCGGCTGGACAGGCGTGCTAGGGTCCGCCGATGGACGACCGCACCCTCGCCCGCCGGGAGCACGGGAACTTCCTGGCGGCACTCGGTTCGCTCGCGACCCAGGTGGAGGGTCATGTCGTCCGTCAGGGCGACGGGGTCACGGTCGTCCTGACGGGCAGTCCGATCCGGCTCTTCAATCACATCCTCGTCGAGGACCCTGGCGCGACCGACGATGCGATCGCGGCGCGGATCTCGGACGGTGTCGCCCTGGCGCGCGCACGGGGCGACCGGTTCCTGGTCAGCCTTCGTGCCGGCACCGACGATGGCCTCGTCCCGCGGATGACCGAGCTCGGCCTGGTCCCGCTCGTCGAGGGCACGTTCATGCCCGGCATGGCGATGCGGCTTGGCGGTGACTCGCTCGGTGACGACCGACTCGAGGCCGCCGGTCACGAGATCCGCGTCGTCGATGACGCGGCGGGCATCCGCGACCATGTCGTGGCGGTCGCCGCCGGCTTCGGCTTCCCGGAGGAGATCGCGGGTCAGGTGGTGACGCCGGCGCTGCTCGGCCGTCCCGGGATCCGGGTCTACGTCGGCTACGTCGACGGTCAGCCGGTCACGACCGGCCTCGGCTTCCGGACCGGCACCACGATGGGCGTCTACAACATCGCGACCGTGCCGTCACACCGGAAGCGCGGCCACGGCGAAGCGATGACGCGCCGGATCCTCGGCGATGGCGTCGCGGACGGATGCACGGTCGCCATCCTGCAATCGAGCGACATGGGCCGTCCCATCTACGAGCGCCTCGGCTTCAGGGCCGTCGTCGAGTACGTCGCCTACGTCGACCCACCGAGTGATGGCGAGCCGGACCTGACCTGACACGGGGCGAATGCGGCGCCGCTCGGGTCCATCCCGGCGGTCGCCCGCATCCGCTGGGTCAGACCGGGCTCAGCGGCCGATGTCGTGGCTCATCTGGTCGACCACGATCGCGACCGCCAGGGCCATCGCGTCGTCCTGCTCGGGCGCGACCTCGATCCCGTAGGTGTCGCGGATGCGGAACCAGGCCTTGGAGACCTTGGCGACCCGCCCGCCGGGATCCTCGATCTCGTACTCGTGGTCGACGATGTTGCCCTGGACCTTCCAGGCGGTCCCGTTCGCGAATTCGACGTTGTAGCGCTCGCGGAGCGGCGAGACGAGCGCCTTCTTGACGGTCGCCACGGGCTGACCGTCCTTCTCGATCGTCATGACGTCGCGGATCGAGACGAGCTTCTCCTTGATCGTGTAGAGGATCGTGCCCTGGGCGTCCTTCAGCTCCAGGGTCTCGCGGACCCGGAGGGCCTTGCCGTCCACGAGGAAGACGCGCTGGCCGCTGCCGTCCTCGATCCAGAAGTCGTCGCCGATGGAGAGCATCCGCTCGCGCATCTTGTAGGCGCTCGCGGGGGCGTCGCTGCCGCGTCGTCGGAACATGGTCCTCCCTCGTTTCTCGCTGCCGGCCGACAGGCCGCCGATCTGCGATGGCCGCTGCGTGGCCACCGTTGCCGCTCATCATCGCCCGCCCCACTGGGTGATACGCGATAGCGGGGTACCATGCCCGAACTCCAGCCGCCCCGGACCCACGTTCCTGCATGGAGTCTCCCCGTGACCCGATCGCTGTCCGTCATCGCGCTCGTCGTCGCCCTCGTCGCCGGCGCCTGTTCGCTCCCACCCCTGCCCAGCGACGCCGCCGACGCCCTCTGCCGGGCCGTGCCCACGCTCGAGACGCTCCACGCGGAGCTGAGCGCGCTGGCCGAGAGTGACGCGGAGGCGATCGCGACGCCCGGGTCGCCGGAGTCCGACGCGGCGCTGGCCGCCCTGGACGGGCTGGACACCCTCGTGGAGCAGGCCCGCCAGGCGATCGCCGACCTGCCCGAGATCCCCGATGTCCCGGGTCTGGGCGATCAGCTGAACGAGGCGCTCGAC
This sequence comes from Candidatus Limnocylindrales bacterium, assembly GCA_035458865.1. GTDB lineage: Bacteria > Chloroflexota > Limnocylindria > Limnocylindrales > CSP1-4 > DATHYZ01. Next base: position 283 of record DATHYZ010000160.1, on the reverse strand, counting down.
GCGGTCGCGGCAGCCTCGGCCGACCTCCGGACGGCGATCGGGACCGGGGACGCGGAGACAGTCCAGGCCGCGCTTGACGCGGTCGATCGGGGCGCGACGCTGCTCGCGGCCGTCCTGCTCGTCATCTCGCGGATCGAGGACCTGCCGTGCGAGGTCGAGGTCCCTGGCCTCCGTCCCTCTCGCGAACCGAGCCCGAGTCCGGAGGCCAGCCCGAGCCCGTCGCCATCGCCGGAGCCCAGCCCGTCGCCATCGCCGGAGCCCAGCCCGAGCCCGAGCCCGTCGC
>DATHYZ010000159.1:0-29670 GCA_035458865.1 Candidatus Limnocylindrales bacterium | reverse complement strand
CGGGCCACCAGGCAGGGCTACCGGGCGCGCTCCGGCGGCCGGCCCGGCTGGTCCTCGGCGGGGTGGTCGGGCGGCAGCTGGTGGTCCGCCGGCCGGACGGCGGGGACGCCCGGGAACGAGACGCCCGGGAACGGCGCCGGTCCCTCGCCGGGCACGCGGCGGGCCGAGAGCGCCGGTCCAGCCAGCCAGGACGGGGGTGCGACCGGAGCGCGCCCGCGGTCGGGCCACGGGCGCAAGGCGACCCTCAACTCGACCTCCTACGACGAGGCGGTCCACGAGCCCTTCGAGCCGAGCTGGGAGGGCGCAGGCTGGTACGGCGCGTCGAGTGGGACGTACTGGACGATCAACCCCCGCGAATACGCCGACCCCCGCAAGCACGGCCCCGAGTACCAGGCCCGGGCGCGCCGCTCGGCCGGGGGGCAGCCGTCGACTGGGCCCGCGGCCGGCGCGCCCGCGGACGCCGCTTCGGCCGGTGGCGTGGGCGACCCCGAGCGCGATGTCGGATCCGACCCGCGGGGCGACGGAGGTGCGTCGGCGTGGGCGGCGGCCGGTCCGCCGGCGACCGACCCCGGCCCGGCCGCGAGCTCGACCGCCACTCAGGGCTCGGACGCGGCGCTGTCCGTGGGGATCCTCGCCGGCCTCGTCGCCTCGGTGCCATCGGTGCTGGCCCTGCTCGGGACCGGGCCATTCGGCGGTGACCTCGTGCTGCCGGCGCTGCTGGCACCGGTCGCTGTCGGTCTCGCGGCCGCAGTGCTGGTGCGCCGGTTCGGCGGTCGGTAGGAAGGTCCCATGGCCCGCGACGCTCGCGCGGCCCGCTACGATGGGCTCATGCAGCGTCGCCATGGCTCCGGGGATCTCTCGTCCGCGGCCCAGGAGTACCTGCTCGCCCTGCGGGTCATGACCGGCGATGGCCAGCGGGTCACGGCGGCGCAGGTCGGGCGCCGCCTGGGCGTCAGCACGCAGGCGGCCTCGGAGATGTTCCGGCGTCTGGGGGCGGATGGGCTGGTCGAGTCGACCGCCGGGCGGGAGCTCCACCTGACGCCCGCGGGCCGGGCCGCCGCCGACGGCATCTTCCGCCGCCACGCCCTGCTCGAATGGCTCCTGACGACGGTCGTCGGGCTGGGCTGGGCGGAATCCGACGAGGAGGCGGCACGGCTCCAGGGCGCGCTCTCGCCCAGGGTGGAGGCTCGGCTCGATGCGTTGCTCGGCCATCCGGAGACGTGCCCGCACGGCAATCCCATCGACCTCGAGACCGCGCGTCGACGGCCGAGCGGTCTCCCGCTGAGCGAGATCGAGGCCGGCCAGCGCGCGACGATCTACCGGATCACCGAGGAGGCGGAGGAGGATGCGGGGCTGCTCTCGTACCTCGAGGCCCGCGGCCTGACGCCCGGTGCCCCCGTCACCGTGCTCGCCCGATCCGAGTCGCTCGACTCGCTGACCCTGGACGGTCCGATCGGGCGGGCGACCCTCGGGCTCAGGCCAGCCGCGCTCATCCGCGTCCTGTCCGGTGAGGCCGACCCCGCGCTCTTCCACCGGGTGCCCGCCCGGGAGGAGCACCCGCTCGAGCGCGCCTGAGCCGATCCGCGCCCACCGGGACCATCTGTCGTCCCACGCCGTGTACCCTCCGGCCATGACCGACGAGCCCCTGTCCGGATCCGCGGCCGGGATCCGCGTCCGCATCGCCCCCAGCCCCACAGGCCCCCTCCACGTGGGGACCGCCCGGACCGCCCTCTTCAACTACCTGTTCGCCCGGCATCTCGGGGGGACGTTCATCCTCCGCCTGGAGGACACGGACGTCGCCCGTTCGTCGATCGCCTACGAGAAGGACATCCTGGACGGCCTCCACTGGCTCGGCCTGAGCTGGGACGAGGGTCCGGACGTGGCCGGCGGCCCGGACCGCGGACCGTACGGCCCCTACCGCCAGATGCAGCGTCTGGACCGGTATCGGGCCGCCGCGGACCAGCTCCTGGCCCAGGACCGGGCCTACCCGTGCTTCTGCAGCCCGGAGGAGCTGGAGGCGGATCGCAAGGCCGCCGAGGCGGTCCGGGAGGCGCCGCGCTACGTCGGCCGCTGCGCGAGCCTGGGCCAGGCCGAGCGGTCGGCACGAGCGGCCGAGGGCCGTCGGCCGGTGATCCGGTTCCGGGTGGGGGAGGGCATCGTCGCGTTCGATGACCTGGTCCGCGGACGGGTCGAGATCGACACGGCCAACCTCGGTGGCGACTTCGTCATCCTGCGGGCCGACGGGACGCCGCTGTACCACTTCACCGTGGTGGTGGACGACGCCGCGATGCGGATCAGCCACGTCATCCGCGGCGAGGACCACCTCTCGAACACGCCCAAGCACATCCTCCTGTTCGGGGCCCTGGGCGAGCCCGCCCCCCGGTTCGCCCACCTGCCACTCATCCTCAATCCGGACCGCTCCAAGATGAGCAAGCGGAAGAGCCAGACGGCCGTCTCCGACTACCAGGAGCAGGGCTTCGTGCCGGAGGCCTTCGTCAACTTCCTGGCCCTGCTCGGCTGGTCGCCGGGGACCGAGGACGAGATCATGCCGCTGTCCGAGATCGAGGAGCGCTTCGAGCTGGAGCGGGTCCAGAAGGGTGGCGCCGTCTTCGACCGGGAGCGGCTCGAGTGGATGAACGGCCAGTGGATCCGCCGCCTCGAGGCCGAGGAGCTCATCGAGCGTCTTCGCCCGTTCCTGGAGGCCGAGCTCCAGGCGGGCAGGATCGACCGGATGCCCGACGACGAGGATCTCAGGCCGCTCGTCCCCGTGATCCAGGAGCGCCTGCCGACGCTCGGGACCATCGGCGAGCTGATCGGTTTCCTCTTCGTCGACGATCTCGCGGTGGAGCCGTCGCTGCTCGTCCCGAAGCGCTGGGACGCGGCCACCACCCGGGAGGCGCTCACGGCGGTCCGGGCGGTCGTGTCCGGGCTGGGCACGGTCAGCTTCGAGGCCGACGAGCTGGAGCCGCCGATCCGGGCCCTGGCCGAGGAGCGAGGGTGGAAGGCCGGCGACCTCTTCATGGCCATCCGCGTGGCGGCCACCGGTCGCACGGCGGCGCCCCCGCTCTTCGACACCCTCGTGGCGCTCGGCCCGGCGCGGACCCTCGACCGGCTCGACGCCGCGATCGCGGCCCTGGCGACCGTGGGCCCGACCCCCGGGGAATGAGTCGCCGCGACGCGTCCAGGGGCACGGGCCGAGCGGGGGCAGAGCCTGCCTCGATCCGCTACCTGGACGACCCCGGCTCGGTCGAGCCGGACGACCTCGTCGGCTTCTGGGAGGGCTGGCCGGCCCCGCCCTCCGCCGAGCGCCACCGCGATGCGCTGCTGGGGGCCGAGGTCGCCATCCTCGCCGTGGACGACGCCGCCGCGGGGAGGGTGGTGGGCTTCGTCACGGTCGTGGGCGACAGCGCCCTGGCAGCGTTCATCCCGTTCCTCGAGGTGCTTCCCGAGTACCGCGGTCGCGGGATCGGTCGGGAGCTGATCCGTCGGGCACTGGCCGCGATCCAGCCTCGCTACTCGGTCGATCTCGTCTGCGACGAGGACCTGGTCGACTTCTACGAGGCGGCCGGTTTCGCGCGGCTCACCGCGATGGGCATCCGCGACCGCTCCGCCCTGCCCTGAGTCGACCCCCGACGCCATGGGACTCCCGCCGGAGGCTGCACCAGCGACCGGATGCGCGGCCGGGCTCGTGGCATGCTCAGCACCTACGCCGAGAGGGAGCGGGCGATGACCACGGACGACGTCCAGGACTGGCTCGATCGCTACGTCCGAGCGTGGCAGACGTACGACCCCGACGCCATAGGCGAGCTGTTCACCGACGATGCCCAGTACCGCTATGCGCCCTGGGGCGAGCCGGTCCGGGGGCGCGATGCGATCGTCGCGTCCTGGCTGGCACCCGACGGCGACGCCTCGGAGCGCGACGAGCCCGGGACCTACGACGGTCGCTACGCCCCCTGGCTCGTCCAGGGAGATCGGGCGATCGCGACCGGGACGAGCGAGTACTTCGGCGCCCAGGGCGGGCCGCTGGAGCGTCGCTACCACAACGTGTTCCTGCTGGAGTTCGACCCCGACGGGCGGTGCCGCTCGTTCACCGAGTGGTATGCCCTGGAGCGATGACCCACGGGTGCGGTCGACCGGCGGACGTCCTCGGCAGGACGAGAACGAGGCGTTAACATGCCGGGCCCAGACTCGCCAGCGATGGCACGCACGATCCTGATCGTCGAGGACGAGCCCACCCTCCGCGAGACGCTGGCCGAGGAGCTCGAGGCGGACGGATACCGCGTCGTCACGGCGGTCGACGGCCGCGAGGCGCTCCAGCGGTTCCGTGCCGACTCGCCCGACCTCGTCCTCCTGGACCTGATGCTCCCGGAGCTCTCGGGCGTCGAGGTGTGTCGGATCATCCGCGCCGAGTCAGGCGTCCCGATCGTGATGCTGACCGCCAGGGACGCCGAGGTCGACAAGGTCGTCGGGCTCGAGCTGGGCGCGGACGACTACGTGACCAAGCCGTTCAGCCTGCGCGAGCTCGAGGCCCGGATCCGGGCCCTGTTCCGGCGGTCGGAGCGGCTCGCCACGGCAGAGGTCGCCCGGATCGTCGATCTGGGGCGGATCCAGGTCGACCTGGCCGGCCACCGTGTCCTCCGGGATGGGCGACCGGTGGCCATCAAGCCCAAGGCATTCGAGCTCCTGGCCTTCCTCGTCCGCAACCCCGGCCAGGTCTTCACCCGCGACCAGCTCCTGGAGCGCGTCTGGGGCTACGACTATGCCGGCGAGACGCGGACGGTCGATGTCCACGTCCACTGGCTCCGGGGCGAGATCGAGCCCGATCCGTCGTCGCCGACGTACCTCCAGACGGTCCGGGGCGTGGGCTACGTGCTCCGCCGGCCCGAGATCGCAGAGCCGCCCGCCGAGGGTCGCGACGCGGGTTGACCGGGCGCCCGGCGCCCGGTCCGGTCAGGTCCCCTTGTGGACCATCCGCTCCATGGCCTCGCCGGTGTCCTCGGCCGCGTCGATCGCTTCCTCGAGCGCGTAGTAGACGTCACGCCACTTGATGACCTCGAGCGGATCCTGGGCGTCGTGGAACAGGCGGGCGACCGCTGCCCGCGACAGCCCGTCGGCCTCGTTCTCGAGCTCGTGGATCTGGGCGATGTGCGGCTCGAGGCCCTTGAGCTTCTCGAGCTTGCCAAGGCACTCGACGATCTGGACCGCCTGGGCTGCGAGGATCCCGGCCAGCCGGATCGATTCCTCCGTCGGTCGGGTGATCCCGTAGATCAGGAACGTCTCGGCGATCTCCTGGATGCCATCGACGACGTCGTCCATGCGGACGACGAGATCGTGGATGTCCTCCCGGTCGAACGGCGTGATGAAGGCGGCGTCGAGCTTGCGGTTGACCTCCTCGTCGATCTCGTCGCCGCGGTGCTCGAGGACCCGGATCCGGGCGACCCGCTCCTCGATGTCGCGGTAGTCGGTGACGAGGTCCTGGAGCTCGCGGGCGGCCGCCAGGAGGTTCTCGCCGTCCTTGATGAAGAGATCGAAGAAGCGCTCGTCCTTGGGAAGAAGGCGGAAGGTCATGGGTGGCTCCTGACGGCGTGCTGGACTAGGACACGAACAGGTAGTGGAGGACGAACCAGGCGACCGCTGCGGTCGTGGCGGTGGCGGGGATCGTCACGATCCAGGCGATGAGGATGTTGCGGGCGACGCCCCAGCGGACGCCGCGCGGGCCCTTGCTCGAGCCGACGCCCATGATCGAGCTGGAGATCACGTGGGTCGTGGAGACCGGCATCCCCAAGTGGGCGGTCCCGAGGAGGACCGTGGCCGCGGTGGTCTCGGCGGCGAAGCCGTGGACCGGCTCCAGCTCCACGACCCGGTGGCCCATCGTCCGCATGATCCGCCAGCCGCCGACGGCGGTGCCCAGCGAGATCGCGGTTGCCGCCGCGATGATGACCCAGGTCGGGATGTTGGCCTGGCCGTTGGCGTCGAGGGAGACCCACCCATTGTCGATCCCCCCGGCCGCGACGAGGGCGAGGGTGATGATCCCCATCGTCTTCTGCGCGTCGTTCGTCCCGTGGGAGAAGGCCATGTAGCCGGCCGACACGATCTGGAGCCGCCGGAAGATCCTGGCCATCGGCTTGCGCTGCTGGTTCCGGAAGATCCAGTACAGCGCCAGCATGAAGACGAAGGCCAGGCTGAACCCGATGATCGGCGAGCTGATCATCGGGATGACGACCTTGTTGACGATCCCTTCGATCTTGAGGGCCCCCGTCCCGGCGGCGATGATCGTCGCCCCCAGAAGGCCGCCGATCAGGGCATGGCTCGACGAGCTCGGCAGGCCCCACCACCAGGTCAGCAGGTTCCAGGCGATCGCCCCGATCAGGGCTGCAGCCACGACCGCCTGGGTCGTCGTCGCGTCATCCACGAGTCCGCTGCCGATCGTCTTGGCCACGGCCGTGCCGAAGAACGCGCCGATGAAGTTGAACGACGCGGCCATCGCGATGGCGATGGGTGGGCGGAGGGCCCGGGTGGCCACCGAGGTGGCGATGGCGTTCGCGGTGTCGTGGAAGCCGTTGATGTAGTCGAAGACCAGTGCCAGCGCCACGACGATGACGAGTGACAGGGTGACGGCTTCCACGGTGGCGCAGGGACCTCGCGTTGACGCGGTTGTCGGGACCAGCGAATGGTACTCAACCGGGCCGGCGAGTGGGCCCCGTTCCGGTCGGCGCACCGTTCCGGCTATCCTTCCCGCCATGCGCTTGAGCCATCTTTTCTTCACCAGCCTCCGTGACGACCCGGCCGAGGCCGAGATGCCGTCCCACCGACTGTTGGTCCGGGCGGGCTACGTGCGCCAGCTCGGCGCCGGCATCTACTCGCTGCTGCCGCTGGGCCTGCGGGTCAACCGCCGCGTCGAGCAGGTCATCCGCGAGGAGATGGACCGCATCGGCGGCCAGGAGATGGAGATGCCGGTCGTCCATCCGGCGGACGTCTGGCGCCAGAGCGGTCGCTACCAGGCGATCGGTCCGGAGCTGGCCCGCTTCGAGGACCGCGGCGGCCGGGACATGGTCCTGGCGATGACCCACGAGGAGGTCGTGGGCAGCCTCCTGGCGGACATCGTGAAGAGCTACCGGCAGCTGCCGATGATCGTCTACCACATCCAGACGAAGTTCCGCGACGAGCCCCGCTCGCGTGGTGGGTTGATCCGTGTCCGCGAGTTCGTCATGAAGGACTCGTACAGCTGCGACCGTGACGCCGCAGGGCTCGACGTCAGCTACCAGAGGCACTACGAGGCCTACGAGCGCATCTTCGAGCGCCTGGGCCTGGCGACGGTCGCGGTCAGCTCGGACGTCGGGATGATGGGCGGCAGCCAGGCCCACGAGTTCATGGTCCTCAACCCGGCCGGGGAGGACGTCCTGGCCCTCTGCGAGGCCTGCGGCTACGCCGCGAACCGGCAGGTCGCGGTGGTGCCCAAGCGCGAGCCGGCGCCGGAGGAGCCGCTGCCGATCGAGGAGGTCGAGACGCCCGGCACGACGACCATCGCCGGCCTGGCCCGGTTCCTCGGGGTGGGGGAGGAGCGGACCGCCAAGGCAGCCTTCTTCGTCACCGGCGATGGACGACTGGTCACGGCCATCGTCCGGGGCGACTACGAGGTCAATGAGACGAAGCTCGTCCACGCCGTCAAGGCCACCGGTGGGATCCGCCCGGCCCAGGTCGAGGAGATCCGGGCGGCCGGCATGGAGCCGGGCTACGGCTCGCCGGTGGGGGCCCGCGACACGGTCGTCGTGGTGGACGACCTCGTCGAGCGGTCGGCGAACCTGGTCGCCGGCGCCAACCGGGAGGGCTGGCACCTCCGCAACGTCAACGTCGGCCGTGACTTCACGCCCGACCTGGCAGCCGACATCACGAACGCCCAGGAGGGCGATGCCTGCCCGCGCTGCGGGTCCGAGGTGATCCTTCGCAACGGCATCGAGGTCGGCAACATCTTCAAGCTGGGCACGAAGTACGCCGACGCGTTCGGGGCCACCTACCTCGACGAGAACGGCGATCGCCACCCGGTCGTCATGGGCTCCTACGGCATCGGCGTCGGGCGGAACGTGGCCTGCATCGTGGAGGCGCACCACGACGAGAAGGGGATCGTCTGGCCGGCCGAGGTCGCCCCGTACGCCGCCCATCTGGTCTCGATCGGCGCCGACAAGGATCCACGCGTGCTCGAGATCGCCGAGCGTCTCCACGAGGTCGCCGTCAAGGCCGGCCGCGAGATCCTCTGGGATGACCGCCCCGAATCGCCGGGGGTCAAGTTCACCGACGCCGAGCTCCTGGGCATGCCCTGGATCCTGACCGTCAGCCCGCGCTCGCTGGCAGCCGATTCGGTGGAGGTGACCGAGCGAGCGACCGGCGAGCGGGGCCTCCGTCCGCTCGCCGACGTCGAGGCGCTGCTGCGGGACGGCTTCCCGGTGCCAGCCGGCGAGGGCTGATCGTCCAGCCCCGGCGACGATGACGGTGTCCGCGCATCCGCGCCGCGTGCGACCATGAGCTCGTGAACCCGCCCCACGACCCGCCGGCCCCGGTCCACGACGAGCGCCGTCTCGGCCCCGACGGCCGCCTCGTGGTCGACCTCGTCGGGGTGGCCGTTCTCCACGTCGACCAGGACCACGTGGTGGACGAGGCGAACCTGGCGGCCCGGATGCTCCTGAGGCCGTCCCGCGGCGACGTCCTGGGCCGGACCGTCATGGAGGTGTTCCTCGATCGCCACGTGGACGATCTGATCGAGGCCGCAACGGCGACGACCACCGCGACGATCGAGACCTCGCTCAGGAGCGCCGACGTGCGGGACCTGGTCATCCGCGCCCGACGCGCCCCGGACGGAGGGACCTGGCTGGCAGTCGAGGACGTCTCGGAGCTCCGGCGCCTCCAGCTGATCCGGGCCGAGTTCATCGGCAACCTGTCGCACGAGCTGCGCACGCCGGTCACCAATGTCGGCCTGCTCGCGGAGACCCTCGCCCGCGACGTGGACGCGGCCGGGGACGCCGTCCCCGCGAAGGTCCGCGAGCGCGTCGCGAGGATCGAGATCGAGGCCGGCCACCTCGGCCAGATGATCGCCGAGATGCTGGATCTCTCCCGGATCGAGTCCGGGGGACCGATGGTCCTGATCGATGAGCTCGATCCGGCCGCTCTGGCGGCCTCGGTGGCCGAGCGGCTCCACGTGTACGCCGAGCGGCAGGCCATCGCGCTCGCGGTCGAGGTGGACGGCGACGTCCCGACGGTTCGCGGAGACGAGGATCGCCTGGCCCAGGCGCTCGTCAACCTGGTCCACAACGCCATCAAGTTCAGCCCCGACGGCGCCCCGGTCGTCATCCGGGTCGCGCGGCGCGGCCCCGACGTGGCGATCGCGGTGACGGACGAGGGCCCCGGGATCCCGGCGGACGCCCGGACCCGGATCTTCGAGCGCTTCTACAAGGTGGACCGATCCCGCGCCCGCGGCGGAGGGACGGGCCTGGGCCTTGCGATCGCCCGGCACATCGTCGAGGGGCACGGCGGTCGCATCGAGCTCGAGTCCCGGGAGGACCGGGGCTCGACCTTCACCGTCGTCCTGCCCGTCGCCGTCGGGCCGTCGGGCGATCGCCTTCCCGGCGCTCCCGGTCCCGCCGGTCACAGCGAGGGACCCCGATGACGAGCGTCACCGTCGCCACCTTCAACCTGCTCCACTTCGTCGATCGCTGGGCCGAGCGGCTGCCGCTCATCCTGGCCGACATGGCCGCCCTCCAGCCCGACCTCATGGGACTGCAGGAGGTCGTCTACCCGATGGAGCAGGACCGGCTGGTCGCAGCGGCGGGACCCGGCCGCTACGGCGTCGCCCGGGGCTGGGCCGGGCGACCGGAGTACGGCAACAGCCTGCTCGTCCGGGAGCCGCTCATGGCGACCGCCGATGAGCGCCTCGACCTGGACCTGCAGCGATCGTCGGTCCGGGCCCGCATCGCGCTCCCCGGCGACGTCGACCTCCTGGCTGCCGTCGTCCACCTGCACCACCTCGTCGGGCCGGAGCACGACACGCTCCGCGACGGACAGGTGGAGCGCCTGGTGGGCTGGCTGGACGCCGCGCCATCGGCATCGGCCCAGGTGGTCGTCGGCGACTTCAACGCCCGGCCCGGGGAGCCGGCCCACGCCCGGATGCTGGCCGCCGGCTTCCGGTCAGCGCATGCGGAGGCCAATGGCGCCGAGCCCCCGGTGACCTGGCCGTCGGGCCTGGTCGCTCCGGCGATGGACACGGATGGCGCGCCGGGTTGCCTCGACTACGTGTGGGTCCGCGGCTCGGTCGTCGTCGAGTCGGCACGGACGGTCTTCGATCGGCCGGCGACGAGCGACCCGACGCTCTTCCCATCGGACCACCTGGGCGTGGCCGCGACCCTCCGGTTGGGCTGATGGAGATGGCCGGCTCTGCCCGGTCGCCCGCCGACCGGGCAGACTTCGGCCTCGCCCGGCCAGCCCCCGTGCTGCTGGCGCATCGTGGCGATCACCGGCAGGCGACCGAGAACTCGCTGGCGGCGTTCCGGGCCGCCGCCGCGCTGCCCGGCTGCGACGGCGTGGAGCTCGACGTGATGGCCGCCGCTGACGGCGTGGCCGTCGTCAGCCACGATCCGACCCTTCGCCGGGTCCACGGGATCGCCACCCGCGTCGACCGGATGACGGCACGAGCGCTGGCGGCGGTGGGAGTCCCTTCGCTCGCGGAGGCGCTGGAGGCCGTTCCGCCGAGCACCGTCATGGACGTCGAGCTCAAGACCGACGTGATCGACGCGGCCGTCGCCGCGATCCGGGAGGCGCGGGGAGATCCGCCCGCCGGGATCGTGATCTCGTCGTTCGACCCCGCCATCCTCGAGGAGGTCGCGGCCGCGGCGCCGGCCTGGCGACGGTGGCTCAACGCCGACGATCTGGCCGGCTCGACCCTCGACCGGGCCGTCGCCATCGGAGCATCGGGCGTGTCCGTGCGCTGGCAGGCGATCGATCAGCCCGGGATGGCGATGGCCCGCGATGCGGGGCTCGAGGTCGCCGCCTGGACGGTGCGACGGCCGTCGGTCGCTCGCCGGCTGGCCGACCTGGGCGTCGTCGCCATCTGCGTCGAGGGATCCGCGTTGCCGCGAGGCTGACACCCCGGCCCGCGGACCCGCCGCAGTCTCACTCGGCCGCGAGCAGGTCCGGCGGGAGGAGCCAGCGAAGGCGTCCCGCCCCGGGCGCCAGGGGTCCGTCGATGTCGACGCGGAGCATCGACCCCTTCTTCAGAGCGACCTGGGTGCCGGTGAGCCACGACGCCAGCTCGCTGAAGTCCGGATCGTGCCCCACGAGGATCGGTCGCACCGGATCACCGGCCTCGGCGAGGACGACCACGAGCTCGTCCGGCCCGAAGGCGAAGGCCAGCCGCTCGTCGACCAGGACCGGCGTCACCAGCTCGGCGGCCACCAGCTCGGCGGTCTGGGCGGCCCGGACGTTCGGCGACGTGATGACCGCGTCGGTACGGAAGCCACCCGCGGCCAGGAACCGGCCGAGCAGCTCGGACTGACGGCGCCCCTTCTGGGACAGCGGCCGCTCGGCGTCGGGTCGGGTCCAGGCGTCACGGTCGCCGGCGTCGGCGTGGCGTAGCAGGTGCAGCTTCAGGCGGTCGGTGCTCATGCGGGGATGCTACCCCGACCGGCGAGCCCTGGGATCGCGGAGCCGGTCGCTCCGCCGACGCGGCGCTAGGGGTTCAGGTCCTCGACATCGCCGGTGGCCAGGAAGACGATGTCCTCGGCGATGTTGGTCGCCCGGTCGCCGATCCGCTCGAGGTAGTGGCTGGCGAGGATGATCCGGGCGCCGCGCTCGACGTTGCCCGGGGCCTGGCGCATCAGCTCCACGGTCTCGTCGAACGTCGCGTGGTACAGGTCGTCGATGGCGTCGTCCGCGGCCGCCGCCGCCCGCGCGGCCTCGGCATCGACGTCGATCAGGGCGCGAAGCACCGCGCCGACGAGGTCCGCCGCACGGTCCGCCATCTCGGGCATGTGGACGTAGCCCTCGAGCGGCGCCTCGGGGGAGAGCTTGATCACGGCCTTGGCGACCGACGAGGCGTGATCACCCATCCGCTCGAGCTCATAGCTGACGTGATCGAGCGTGAGCAGCAACCGCAGGTCTCGAGCGACCGGCTGCTGGGTAGCGATCGTCACCGCGACCAGACGGGTGATCGAGACCTGGACCTCGTTGATCAGGGCATCGTCGCGGATGATCGCCCGGGCCAGGTCCGGGTCGTGGCGGACGAGGGCGTCGGCCGCCTTGCGGATGGCCTCCTGGCAGAGCGACCCCATCCGGAGGATGGCGTCCTTGATGAGGCGCATCTCGCGGTCGAGGACATCGCGGTGGACGATGCCGACCGGCATCGGCCGATCGCCCTCGACCTGCTCGTGGGTCTGCGCTGGCCGCTCGGGGATCCCGGGGTCGGCGCCGGTGGGCTCGGTGGGCGGTCGCTCGGTCATGGTCGCACCTCGCTCAGCCGAACCGACCGGACACGTAGTCCTCGGTCAGCCGGTCCTTCGGGTTCGTGAAGATGCCGATCGTATCGCCCTGCTCCACGACGTAGCCGGCCCGGTCCTCGTCCATCGTCAGGAAGACGGTGAAGTCAGATGCCCGGGCTGCCTGCTGCATGTTGTGGGTGACGATGACGATCGTGTACTTCTCCTTGAGCTCGACCATCAGCTCCTCGATCTGGAGCGTCGAGCGGGGATCGAGGGCCGAGGCCGGCTCGTCCATCAGGATCATGTCAGGCTCGGTGGCGATCGCCCGGGCGATGCAGAGACGCTGCTGCTGGCCGCCCGACAGCGCCAGGCCCGACTGCTTCAACTTGTCCTTGACCTCGTCCCAGAGAGCGGCCCTGCGGAGACTCCGCTCGACGAGCTCGTCCAGGTCGCCCTTGTAGCCGGTGACCCTGGGCCCGAACGCCACGTTGTCGTAGATCGATTTGGGGAACGGGTTGGGCTTCTGGAAGACCATGCCGATGCGCCGGCGGACCTCGACCGGGTCGACGTAGTCGGCGTAGAGATCCTCGTCGTGGAACAGCATGTGGCCCTCGACCCGGGCGGTCGGGATGAGGTCGTTCATCCGGTTGATCGAGCGCAGGAGGGTCGACTTGCCGCAGCCCGAGGGCCCGATGAAGGCCGTGATCCGCTGCCTCGGGATGTCAAGGGAGACCTCTTTCACGGCCCGGAAGCTGCCGTAGTAGACCGAGACGTCGCGGAGGGCGACCGCCGTCGGCAGCGCCTCCATGGTCTCGCCGGTCGCCGCGGCGGCCACCGAGCCGACGTCGATGGCCCGCGGGGTGGTGGTCTCGGTGGTCATGGGTGTCTCCTGGGGGTGCTCGGCGCTCATCGTGTGGCGGTCACCACTGCTTCTGGTAGCGGTTGCGCAGGAAGATCGCCAGCGCGTTGAAGAAGAGGGTCAGCACGAGCAGGACGATGATGGCCGCCGAGGTCAGCTCGCGGAACTCGTCCTGTGGCCGACGCGACCAGTCGTAGACCGTCATCGGCAGGACCGTGTACGGACCCGTCAGGACGTCCTGCACCGAGCCCGACGTCGAGAAGGTCCCGAGCACGGCTCCCGCCAGCAGCAGGGGGGCCGTCTCGCCGAGCGCCCGGGCCAGGGCCAGGATCGTCCCGGTGAGGATGCCGGGTCGGGCCGCGGGGAGGACCAGCTGGCGGACCACCTGCCAGCGGGTCGCGCCGGCGCCGTAGCCGCCCTCCCGGAGCGACAGCGGCACGGAGCGGAGCGCCTCCGCGGAGGTGATGATGACGATCGGCAGGATGAGCGCCGTGAGGGTCAGGGCTCCGGCCAGGATGTTGCGGCCGTTGTTCGGGAATCCCAGGATTCCGAACAGGGCGACGAACACCGTCAGGCCCAGGAGCCCGTAGACGATGGACGGCACTCCGGCGAGGTTCCGGATGTTGATGCTGATGAAGCGGGTGATCCAGTTGTCGCCCGCGTACTCCTCGAGGTAGACGGCCGTCAGGATCCCGAGCGGGAAGCACAGGATCGCGACGAGCAGGCCGATGACCAGCGAGCCGACGATGCCCTGGGCGACACCGGCCTTCGCCGGGTCGGACGACAGGCCCGAGGTGAGGAAGTCGACGCCCCGCTCCTGGAAGACCGGCAGGCCGCGGGTGAGCTGATCCACGATGAGGATGACCAGGATGACCAGCGTCAGCAGCATCGCCCCAAGGAGCAGGAGCGCGAAGACCAGGCCGGGCCAGTCGCGGCCCTGGCGGGCCAGCGACCGCTGGACGGCGACGCTCGTGACCGACGGAATCGTCATGCCTCGCCTCAGTAGCTCTGCCGAACGCGACGGACGAACGTGTCGCCGATGACGTTCAGCAGGAGCGTCATGGCGAACAGCAGCAGCCCGACGAAGAAGAGACTCTGGAAGGCCGCGTTGTCGCCGACGACCTGGTCGGAGCCGGTCGCCAGGGAGGCCATCGCCGCGGTCATCGTCTGGCCGGGCTCGAAGGGGTCCAATGAGCGAAGCGAGCCGCCCGAGGCGCCGGCCGCGATCGCCACGACCATCGTCTCGCCGATGGCCCGCGAGATGCCCAGGACCATCGCCGCGACGATCCCCGAGATGGCCGCCGGCACGACGACCCGGGTCGCGGTCGTGACCCGGCGGGCACCGAGGCCGTACGACGCCTCGCGCAGCGGGGCGGGCACGGCCCTCATCGCGTCCTCCGAGACCGAGGCGATGAGCGGGATCGTCAGGACGCCGACCGCGACCGCGGCCGCTGCGAAGTTGAAGCCCTTGGCTCCCGGCACCAGGGCCTGGATGATGGTCGGGTTGATGAACGTCAGGGCGAAGAAGCCGAGGACGACGCTGGGGATGCCGGCCAGGACCTCGAGGACCGGCTTGACGACGCCCCGGACCCGTGGGCTGGCGTACTCCGCGAGGTAGATCGCCGAGAGCAGGCCGATCGGACCCGCGATGACCATCGCGATGACGGTGACGACAAGGGTCCCGATGACCAGGGTCGCGATGTCGAACATGCCGCGGCGGGGGAACCAGCCATCGGCGACGAGCTGCCCGGGATCGATGGCGAGCAGGAACTCGACCGCCTGCTCGGCGACCGTGAGGACGATGAAGGCGGTGATGGCGATCGAGACCAGGGCCGCGGCGAGGAAGAAGCGGCCGATCGCCGTCTCCCGGGAGCGCCGGGAGCGGCTGCCGGCCAGATGTCGCTCGGGCGGGCCCGCGGTGGGCGCCTGTGTCGCCATCGTCGATGCGTACCTCGCGCTGCGTGAAGCCCGGTGGCGGTGGCTAGCGGGCTTCCCAGGCCGTCCGGGTCGCCTCGAGCTCCTCGGCCGGGAGGTTGACGTACGGGACCCGCTCCAGGACCGCGGCGATCGTGCCCTCGGCGAGGTAGAAGTCGACGTAGGCGGCCACCGCCGGGTTCTCGGCTGCCTTGGCGGTGTTGACGTAGATGAAGAGCGGGCGGCTGATCGGGTACGAGCCATCCGAGACCGTCCCGGCGCTCGGCTCGACGCACTCGCCGTTGGGCTCCGCGGAGATCGCGATCTCCTTGACGACGTCGGCGTTCTCCTCGGCGAACGCGAGACCCACCCATCCGAACGAGGTCGGGCTGCCGGTGATGCCCTCGACGATGACGTTGTCGTTGGCCGAGCTGGTGTAGTCGGGTCGGGTCGTCTCGTCCTGGCCGCGCTCCTCGGCGATCGGCGCGATGACGAGCTCGACGAAGCTGTCGAACGTGCCCGACTCCTCGCCGGGGCCGGTGATCGTCAGGTCGGCATCCGGGAGCGTCGTCTGCGAGCCCAGCTCCGACGCGATCGTCGCCGCGTCCGCCCAGCTGCCGAAGCCCTGCGACTCCGGCCCGACGAGGGCGTAGATGTCGGCGAAGCTCAGGCAGGCGATCGCGTCGTTGTCGACGCTCGTGAGGACGCTGAGGCCGTCGTAGGCGATCCTGAGCTCGGCGAACTCGATCCCGTTGTCGGCGCAGATCTGGGCCTCCGCGGCCCTGATGGCCCGGGAGGCGTCGGAGATGTCGGTCTCGCCGGCGCAGAAGCGGGCGAAGCCGTCACCGGTACCGGGTCCCTCGACCGCGTAGCTGAAGTCCGGGTTCGATTCGGCGAGGAACTCGGCGACCGCGGCGGAGATCGGCTCGACGGTCGAGCTGCCGGAGACGCTGAGCGAGCCGCTCACGCCGGTCGGGATCTCGATGTCGGGGACGCCGGGACCCGGGACGCCCGATGGCTCCGGCGTCGCGCTGCCGCCGCAGGCAGCGACGGCGAAGGTCGCACCCAGGATGATGGCGGCGATGCGCCTGGGGTGGGCGAGGGTCAACGGAGGGTCCTCCTGTGCCGGGCGCCGCGCCGGACGCCGTTCTCTCGACGAACGAACGCTTCGAGCGTCGAGCGATGACTTGAACGGAGCGTTGTCGCCGCGTGAAGCCGCGTTAACGTCGGCGGGCGAGGAGTCCTGCCTCGCCGGTCCATGTCCGTCGGTCCGGCTTCGACTACTATTTGCGTATCCACGCAAGTAGAAGCGCCCGCAGCGGCGAGGCGTCCCGGGAGGTCCTTCATGACGTTCGACAGCAGCTACTCGTTCGGGGTCCGCGTCCGCGGGCCGATCGGCGACGTCCGGCCCCGGGTCGAGGCGGCCCTCCAGGCCGAGGGCTTCGGGATCCTGACCGAGATCGACGTCGCGGCGACCCTCAAGGCGAAGCTCGGGATCGAGCGCGACCCGTATCTCATCCTCGGCGCCTGCAACCCACCCCTGGCGAATCGAGCGCTCGAGGCAGCCCCCTCGGTGGGCGTCCTGCTGCCCTGCAACGTCGTGCTGCGCGCCGACCAGGACGCGACGATCGTCGAGGCGATGGACCCGCTCCAGGCGATGGGGATCGTCGGTGACCCGGCGGTCAGTGAGGTCGCGGGGGAGGCCCGTGCCCGCCTGGAGCGCGCCATCGCCGCGGTTGCCGCCGCCGACGCCTGAGCCGCGACCCCGCGGGCCGATCGGCCACGATGCCGGGGCCTGTGGCACGCGGCGGACGACCTCCCGGGCGGGGTGTCCGGAGTGGCACACTGGATAGGCGCGGCCGGAACGCCGCGCTGCGACCGCGGTGGCATCCCGCGTTCCGCGCGGGATGGGTCGTGTCGATGACGACCAAGGCGGGGAGATCCTGATGGGCAAGCGTGACGAGGCCCGACGATGGCCGCCCGGGGTGGACGGCGAGACCGCCGCGACGCTCGACAAGGATGCCCGGCGAGCCCTTCGTCGCCTGGCCAAGAGCGATGCCGCGCTCGTGGACGCGCTCGCTGTCGCGGACCGGCGAAGACAGCGCCTGGCGGAAGCCATGGCCGCCGGCCGAAAGGGACGCAAGCGGCGCCGCCGTCTGGGTGCGGCCGAGGCCGATGTCCGGGCGGCTGCGGAGGAGGTCCTGGAGGAGGCCCGGGCGATCGGCGGACCGGCCTCGACGTACGTCTGGCCGTCGATCGCGATGGCCGAGGGTGCGCTGGCCCAGCTCGGCGAGTCCAGCCTGATGCACGGGCGCGAGGCGGAGGACCACGCCGATCTGGCCGACACGCTTGCCGCCGACGCCGCGGAGACGATCGAGGCGGCGGAGGCGACGGAGGACGCGGCTCGCGAGGCCGAGGTCGATGCCGCGGCTCCCGGGGGCGATGACGAGAGCGTGATGGCCGTGCCCGGAGGTCCGCACGCTGCCGAGCCGCCGGACCGGCCGGTTCAGCCAGATCAGGCGGTTCCCGCCGCCGCCCCGGATGACCTCGCCGGTGCGCCATGGCCGGGATCGGTCGAGCCGGTGGAGCCGGTCCAGCCGACCGTGTCGGACGCCGGAGCCGCCGACGGCGCCATCGTCGCCGATCCCGTGACGGCGCCGTCAGACGCCTGGGTCGCGCCCGAGCCGCCGGCGGAGCCGGCACCCGAGGCGCCCGCGGAGCCGGCATCCGAGGCGCCCGCGGTCGATCCATCGTGGTCCGCCCCGGCGGCCCCGGCCCCGCCCGCCGCGTTCGAGCCGGCCCTGCCCTTCGTCCCGGGTGACGTGCTGATCGCTCCGGCCGAAGGACCGACTCCCGTCGATCGACTTGCCGCGCCGCCGCCGCCGGCCCCGGCCGTCGAGCCGGAGCTGCCCGCCGTCGCCCCGATCGCGAGCCCCGGGGGGATCGTGCTCGCGGCGATCGACGTCGGGTCCAACTCGGTCCACCTCCTTGTCGCGAGCCTCGGGGATCACCAGCTCGAGCCGCTCGACGACGAGTCGGAGTTCCTGGGCCTGGGGCGAGCGGCCGATGCCGGTGCCCTGGGAGCGGAGCTGCGGGCCGCCCTGACGGCCACCCTGGTCCGGTACGTCGAGACCGCTCGGGGGCTGGGCGCCTCGTCGATCGCCATCGTCGGCACGGAGCCGCTGCGTCGGTCCGGCGATGCAGCCGTGGTCGTCGCCGAGGTCGGCCAGGCCACGGGCGTCCCGCTGCACGTGCTCGGCCACGAGGAGGAGGCGCTCCTGAACCTGCTCGGGGCGACCGAGGGCAGGCCCGTCGAGACGGACCTGGCGGTCGTCGACATCGGTGGTGGCAGCAGCGAGCTGGTGGTCGTCAGCCCCGGCGTGCGGGCGACGGCGTTCGGGCTGCCCGTCGGCTCGGCCCGCCTCACGGACCGCTTCCTCACCGACGATCCGCCGACGCCACGCGAGATCGAGGCCCTCCGCTCGGGCGTCCGCGACCGCCTGATCCAGGCCCCCGTCCTGGCGATCTCCGAGCTCGTGGCCGTCGGCGGGACGGCCGACAACCTGGCCCGGATCGTGGCTGCGGCGGCGGAGGACCGGATCCTCACGCCCCGCCGCCTGGAGGACGCGCTGGCGATCCTCATGGCGGAGCCGGCAGCCAGCGCCGCCGAGCGGCATGCCATCCGGCCGGAGCGGGCTCGCATCCTCCCGGCCGGGGCCGTGATCCTGGGGATGCTGCTCGAGCACTACGGGCTTACGCAGGTCCGGGCGTCCGGCGCGGGGATGCGCGAGGGACTGGTCCGTGCTCTCGGCCGCGCGGGCGCATCCTGGCGCGACCAGCTTGAGCCGCTCGCCCACGGCTGGGTCGACTGATCAGGACGAGCACTCCGAGCCGCCTCGGGGCGGCGCGACCGAGGACTAGAGGCTGGCGACCACCCGACCGAGAGCCCGGCGGAAGGCGAGGCCGGCGACGCGCCGCCATGGTCCGCCGACCGACCTGCGGAGACGGGCCAGCTCGCGCTCCCGCTCGACGAGGTACCGACCGATGGCACCTGTCTGCTCCTCCGTGAGATCGGCGGCGTGCTCCACGAGGAACGAGCGGGCCAGGCCCGAGGCGACGTCGGCGTCGTGGAGCCAGCCCAGGTGGTCCTGGAGCGCGACGACTCGCTCGATCAGCGGCTCCGCCTCCGGCCCCAGGGGCTCGCGCACGAACTCCATCTTGTAGCGCAGCCACTTCGCCGAGATCCGCAGGTCGTGGAGGGTCTCGACGTCGGCCCAGCGCAGCACCGGCTCGTAGGCCCGGACCTGGGCGTAGGCCGCCCAGATGTGCGCGGGCATCTCGTCGCGGACCCGGTGGGGAGCCGTCGGGGCGACCGGCCGCACCGCCATGCCCTCGGTGCGGGCGAACTCGAGGAAGCCGTCCACGAAGCGCCGATAGGCCGCCGAGTCGAGGGTCCGACCCAGGAGGACCCGGGCCTCCTCGCGCTGCTGGCGCCAGCCGGCGACGAGCGGATCGAGCGCGGCTGCCTCCGCTGCCGACTGGTCGGCCGCGTAGCCCTCGAGGCCCTCGATCAGGACGTCGAGGTCGCGGACCGCGCCGAGGCGCCGGGCCGTGTCGCGCAGGTCGCGCCGGTAGCGGCGCGTGCGGCCCGGACGGTAGGCCTCCCCGAACACCCGGAACGCCGCGCGCATCCGGCGGGTCGCGACCCGCATCCCATGGAGCTCTTCGCTCTTCACGCCGAGTCGCGTGCCTTCCTCGCGGGCCAGCATCCGGGCGAAGTGGAAGCGGAGCACCTTGCGGCCCGCCTCGGCGAGCGTGTCGTCGCCTCGAACGCCGGGACTCTTGCCGACGCTCAGCTTGGGGCGGGGCGGTCGCTCGGGCCGGGCCGCCTCCCGTGCCGGGATCGGTGGGGGCTCGGCGCTGTCCGGGATCGGCGGGGTCTCGGTCGACGCGATCGGGGTCTCTGCGCTGTCCGGGATCGGCGTGGTCTCGGTCGACGCGATCGGGGTCTCTGCTGGAGGCGGGTCACCCGCCGACGCGGTCACTCCTGGCTCGGTTCGCTCGGCCTCGGCGAGCTCAGCGTCCCCGGGGGCACCGTCCGCTGCCGAGCTCGTCGGCGCGGCCGGATCCGTCTCGTCCACCATCCGGTCCACCTCTCCATCCGGTCGCTGGGCCGTGTCGGGAGCTCCGACGCGGATCCCGGCCGCCGCCAGCGCACGCTGGAGCTTGGATGCGGGATCCGATGTCAGGCCCGGGTCCACGTCCAGGATCTCGGCCAGCGCGGCCAGGCCCGTCTCGGGGCCCTCCTTGAGCTCGACCTCGAGCTCGGTGAAGTGCTCGACGATCCGGCCACTCGCCACGACGTCGACCTCGTCGAGACTCAGCTCCACGACGCACGTCCCGTCGCCGAAGTGGCGCCGGTGGCGGAGCTGACGGATGGTCACGAGCTCCACGAGATAGGCGTCGCCGGCCAGCTCGAGGACGAGCGACCTCGCCGCGGAGGGCGGCCAGTCCGATGGGGCGTCGCCCCGGATGGCCGGTCCCTCCAGCTCCTCGCGATGGTTCATCGAACCAGTGCGGACGGAGGCGAGCGACTTGACCGAGATGACGTCGCCGCCGCCGGTCCGTCGCAGCCGCGCGGCGAAGCCGGCCCGGGCGAGCGCGCCGTCGGGAGTGTCGACGTAGCGATCCTCGGTCTGGGTCGACCGCACCGTATCCCGCGCCGTGAGCTGGCCCAGGCCCGGCGCGTCCAGGAGCTGGCGGGTCACGGCCGGATCGGTGACCCGGTACTTGAGCTCGACCTCGACCGGCCGCGTCGCGTCCACGCGTCTATGCCCTCGGGTCGAGCGAACCGGTGCCTTCGCCGGGTCGACGCGGGGCCAGGGCGACCTCCTCGGCCGCCAGGGCCCGCTCCTTGAGCATCTCGAAGGTCCCCAGGTGCCCCTCGCGGCCCTCGAGCTCCTCGGTCCGTCGCCAGGCCGCGTCCGCACCCAGCTGCCAGGAGTGCCGGTCGTCCACGAGCATGACGTCGATGATCTCCTGGAGGCGCTCCTGGGCGATGGGGTCGTCGACCGGGGTGGCGGCCTCGATCCGCCGGTCGAGGTTGCGCTCCATGAGGTCCGCCGAGCCCAGGTACCACTCGTCGCGGCCCCCGTTGGCGAAGCCCCAGATCCTGGAGTGCTCGAGGAACTCGCCGACGACCGAGCGGACGCGGATCCGGTCCGAGACGCCCTCGATCCCGGGCACGAGGCAGCAGATCCCGCGGACGATCAGCTCCACGTCCACGCCGGCCTGGCTGGCCCGGTACAGGGCCTCGATCGAAGCCAGGTCCACGACCGCGTTCGTCTTGACGACGATCCGGGCCGGTCGGCCCGCTCGCGCGTGGGCGATCTCGCGGTCGACCAGCTCCAGGAACCGCTGTCGCATCGTGTGCGGCGCCACCAGGAGGCGGCGGAACTCGCGCTGGCGGGACAGGCCGGTCAGGACGTTGAAGAGGTCGGTGACGTCGGCGCCCAGATCCTCACGGCAGGTGAGCAGCCCGAGGTCGACGTAGAGGCGGGCGGTCCGGGGGTGGTAGTTGCCGGTGCCGATGTGGACGTAGCGCCGGAGGATCGAGCCCTCACGTCTGACGACGAGGGCGATCTTGGAGTGCGTCTTGAGGCCCACCAGCCCGTAGACGACGTGGGCGCCGGCCTGCTCCAGCTTGCGGGCCCAGACGATGTTCGCCTCCTCGTCGAAGCGGGCCTTGATCTCGACCAGGACCACGACCTGCTTGTGCCGCTCCGCGGCGCGGATCAGCGAGTGGACGATCGGGGAATCGCCCGAGGTCCGGTACAGGGTCGCCTTGATCGTCATGACCTCGGGGTCGTCGGCCGCCTGGGCGACGAACCGCTCGGTCGAGGCGGCGAAGCTCTCGTAGGGGTGGTGGACCAGCAGGTCGCTCTTGCGGATGACCGCGAAGATGTCGGTCGGCTCGTCCTCGTCCGGCGGCACGAGTCGCGGTGGCGTGATCGGAGACCACGGGGCGATCGAGAGGTCGGGCCGATCGAGGGCGACGAGCTGCCAGAGCGCGGTCAGGTCGAGCATCCCGGCGATCTCGTAGCAGTCGTCCTCGGTGAGTCCGATGCCGCGGAGCAGGATGTCCCGCGTGGTGCTCGGCATGGACCGCTCGACCTCGAGGCGGACCGGCCCGCCGAAGCGACGACGGCGGAGCTCCTCCTCGACCGCCATCAGGAGGTCGTCGGCCTCGTCCTCCTCGATCGCCAGGTCCGCGTTCCGGGTCACCCGGAAGAGATGTGTCTCGACGATCTCCATGCCCCGGAAGAGGAGGTCCAGGTTCGCCTCGATGATCTGGTCCAGCAGGACGAACCGCGACGGCTCCACCTCCACGAACCGGGGCAGGATGGGCGGGACCTTGACCCGGGCGAAGCGACGCTCGCCGGTGTCGGGGTCGTGCAGGCCGACGGCGATCGACAGGCTCAACGTGCTGATGTAGGGGAACGGGTGGCCGGGGTCCACCGCCAGCGGCGTGAGGACCGGGAAGATCTCCTCCAGGAAGCGCTGGCGGAGCCGGTCGTGATGCTCCGGGACCTCGTCGTAGTCGACGATCCAGATGCCCTGCTCGGCGAGGCCGCGCTTGACGTCGCTGAAGATCGCCGACTGGTCGGCCACCAGCTCCAGGACCCTCGTGCGCGCTTCGGCGAGCTGCTCGACGGGGGTCTTCCCGTCGATGGAGGGCTTGGTCGAGCCGGATCGGACCTGCTCGCGCAGGCCGGTGATCCGGACCTGGAAGAACTCGTCCAGGTTGTTGGCGAAGATGGCCAGGAACTTGGCCCGTTCCAGCAGCGGGTTGCGGTGGTCGCGGGCCTCGTGGAGCACCCGCGCGTTGAACTGCAGCCACGAGAACTCGCGGTTCAGGTAGGGGACCGTGGCCCGGGCCCGACGCCCGCGCCCGGACCGCGCGCCCGTCGGGCGGGTCTGCGGCGGCTGGACGGCGGTCACGGCGGTCTGCTCCCCGATGGATGGCCGACGGGAGCGCCTCCCGCCGACCGTCGATGGCTGGGTCGGCCGCGAATCGTAGCACGGGCCGACCGGGGGCCCGATCGCGCGGGCGACCTAGTGGCTTGGTCCGGGTCCGGTCGAAGCGGCGGTCCGGCGAGCCTCGCAGGTCGCGCAGGGGCATCGGCCGCGCAGCAGCTCGAAGGCGTAGAACCCGGTCTGGTGCCCGTCGCCCCAGCTGGGCGCGATCGCGTAGTTGCCGACGAGCTGGAGATCCACGAGTCGCGTCTGCTCGGCGGTCAGGGTCGGTCCGGAGTCGAGCCAGCCGGGCAGGCCGGCCTCCCCCCGGCAGTACGCGCACGGGCACAGCCAGCGCAGGGCGATGAGGTCGTAGACGCTCTCGTGGCCGTCGGCCCACTCGATCTCCAGGCGCCCACCGCCGCGATCGGCGTGGATGCGCTTGGGACGGGTGGGATCGGGGCTGGTCACGGTCCGCATTCTAGGGCGGCGGCATCGGGACCGCCGGCCGCCGTTCCGGGATATCCCCGCACCCGCGATCCACGGTCCGGGCCCATGATGGGGACCATCGACCGGTGGTCCCGGATGGCCGGTCCGATGATGCTGCGTTCGGTCGGGCTATCCTCGGCCGGCGCGATCCCGCCTGGGAGGTCACCTCCGTCCAATGAGCCTCGTCGTCGACGGCGTCGTCAAGCGGTTCGGGGCCGTCACGGCTCTCGACGGCCTGTCCTTCGAGGCGCCGACCGGCCAGGTCTTCGGCTTCCTGGGAGCCAACGGCGCGGGCAAGACGACGACGATGCGGATCGCCCTCGGGGTGATCCAGCCGGACGCGGGCGCGATCACCTGGGATGGTCGCTCGACGCTGGACCTCCCTCGCGCCGTCTTCGGCTACCTGCCGGAGGAGCGCGGGCTCTACCCGCGGATGCGGGTCCTCGACCAGCTGGTCTTCTTCGCCGGTCTCCACGGGGTGCCGGCCGACCAGGCCCGGCGGCGGGCCCGCGAGTGGCTCGAGCGCCTGCGCATCCCCGAGCTCGCCGACCGTCCGGCCGAGGAGCTCTCGAAGGGCAACCAGCAGAAGATCCAGTTCCTCGCCGCGGTCCTCCACGACCCCGAGGTCCTCCTCATGGATGAGCCGTTCACGGGGCTCGATCCCGTCAACGCCTCGCTGTTGCGCGAGGCATTCCTCGAGCTGCGCGAGCGCGGCCGGACGCTCGTCTTCTCGACCCACCAGATGGAGACCGTCGAGGCGATGTGCGAGTCCGTCGCCATCATTGACCGGGGCCGCCTGGTCGTCGCCGGCGAGCTCCGCGAGGTCAAGCGGGCCGCCCGGGGGCGGGCCCTCCGGATCGGCTTCGAGACGGCCGGGGAGACGGCCTGGCTCGACGGCCTCGACGGTGTCCGCATCGTCCGGCCCGGGGTGGACGAGGTGGAGCTCGCGCTCGACCCGTCGCTCGAGCCGGACGACGTCCTGGCCGCCGCCCTCGCCCGTGGCCTCAGCGTCCGACGGTTCGAGGTCCTCGAGCCGTCGCTCGAGCAGCTGTTCATCGAGCGGGTCGGCCGCCCGGCTGGGGACGAGGCGTCGCTCGCCCCGACCCGGGCCGAGGCCTCGGCGGACGCGGAGCGCCGATGAGTCGCCGCGAGCCCCTCCTCCCGAATGCCGCCCGGGTCGCTGCCCGCGAGTACCGGGAGCGGGTCCGCAGCCGGCTCTTCGTCGTCTCGACGGTCATCCTCGCCCTGATCGCCGGGACGATCGCCCTAGGGCCGCTCGTCATCCGCCTGGCCGAGCGAACGACCGTCCAGACGATCACGGTCGTTGCCGACGAGCCGGCGGTGAAGTCGCTGGCCCTGGGCTCGCTGGACTCCATCCTCAACCTTTCGCCGTCCGGCACCGAGCCGCCCGGGCGGGTCCGGCCCTACGAGATCCAGGCCGGCTCCACCGCCGACGAGGAGGTCGCCGCCGTCGAGGCCGGAACGATCGCCGGCACGCTCCTCGTGGAGCGGACCGAGTCGGGTGGCCTGTCGTTCGTCTTCCACACCGCCGGCCAGCGAGGCTCCACGACGTCGCAGCTGGTCGGCTTCGCCGCCCTGGGCACGGCCATCCTGGACTGGCAGTCGAGCGGGGAGCTGGACCCGGGCGCCGGCGCCTTCCGCGTCCCCGGTTTCGACATCGTCGCGAGGTCGGGGGCGACCGAGGGCGGCCGACCGGTGGATCCGACGGTCGCGGCGAGCCGGTCGTTCCTGGCCATCGCATTCGTCGTCCTGATCTTCATCACCCTGGTCATCTACGGGATGTGGGTCGCCGCTGGGGTCGCGACCGAGAAGAGCTCGCGGGTCATGGAGCTGCTCGTCAGCGCGGCGTCGCCCGAGCAGCTGCTCGTCGGGAAGGTGGTCGGCCTGGGAGCGGCCGGCCTGACCCAGTACGCCGCGATCCTGGCGCCGGCGGGGGTCATCCTGGTCATCCAGGAGCTCCTAGCGGTCGTGATCATGGGCCCGGCCGCGGGGGAGACGGTCTCGCTCGCGGGACTCACGCCGGGCCTGCTGCTGGCGTTCCTCGGCTACTTCGTCCTGGGCTTCGCCTTCTACGCCGTCATCTACGCGGCCGCCGGCTCGCTGGTCAGCCGCCAGGAGGACCTCCAGGTCGTGGCCCTGCCGCTGAGCCTCCTCTCGATGGCGGGGTACCTCATCGCCATCGTCTCGATCTCGGGCGGCTTCGACATCCTCGCCCGGATCGCCTCGTTCGTCCCGTTCTGGAGCCCGTTCGTCATGCTGGCGCGGGTCATGGTCAGCCGGGTGGAGCCGTGGGAGCTGGCAATCTCCTTCGGGCTGCTGGCGGCCTCGGTCGTGGTGGCGGCCGTCGTGGCCGTCCGGGTCTACCGGGCCGGGATCCTGCTGTACGGCCAGCGCCCGGGGCTGCGCCTGTTCATCGCGGCGGCGCGTCGCGGCGACTAGCCGGGTCGCTGGGACGCGACCGGCCGGTGCGAGCCGTCAGCCCTTGGTGGAGCCCAGGGTCAGCCCCGAGATGAACTGCCGCTGCAGGGCGAAGAAGACCACGATCGTCGGGATGGCGACGATCATCGAGCCGGCCGCGATGAGGTTGTGGTCGATGATGAACTGGCCCTGTAGCTGGTTCAGTGCCGTGGTGATCGGCCGCTTGTTCCCGGTGAACATCAGGATCAGGGCCCAGAAGAAGTCGTTGTACATCCAGGTCACCTGAAGGGTCGCCAGGGCGGCCAGGGCCGGCCGGGTCAGCGGCAGGATGACGCTCCAGTAGGTCCGCCAGACGCCCGCCCCGTCGACGACGGCGGCCTCGTTGAGCTCCTTCGGCAGCGTCTTCATGTAGTTGCTGAGGACGAAGGTGCAGAAGCCCAGCTGGAAGGCCACGTGGATGACCATGATCCCGAAGTAAGTGTCGTAGAAGACCCCGTTGTCGGTCAGGATGTCGGGCAGCGGCAGGATCAGGTAGAGGCGGTACAGCGGCGTGATGATGACCTGCGGCGGCAGCAGGTTCGCGGCCGTGAACACCATCAGCAGGCTCAGGTTGAACCGCCAGCTGTAGCGGGACACGGCGAAGGCGAGCATCGACGCCAGGAAGAGCACGAGCACGACCGCCGGGATCAGGATGACGGCCGTGTTGAAGAAGTACTTCGGGATCTCGCCCTGGTTCCAGGCGTTGACGTAGTTGTCGAAGTTGTACTCGCCGCCGAGCGAGACGTAGCCCAGCCGGAGCGTCTCGTCGTATGGCCGGAACGACGTGTAGACGGCCCAGCCCAGGGGCACGAGCCACACGACGGCCATCGAGATCAGGAACAGCTGCAGCGCGACCCGGCTCAGCCTGCGCCGCCGGCGCGGGACCGAGCTGACCGTTCCGGCCCGGGCAGCGGCGCTCATCGGTTCTCCTCCCGCAGGGCCCTGACGAGGTAGAAGATGATCGGGCCCACCGATACGACGAGCAGGACCACGGCGATCGCCGATCCGAATCCGAGACGGCTCGTCTCGCCCACGATGTTGTTGGTGACGAGCGTGGAGAGCAGCTCGAGGCCGTTGAGGCCCTTGTTGATGATGAAGGCGATGTCGAACGCCCGGAGCGACTCGATCACGGTGATGACGAGGATCACGATGTTGATCGGCCGCATGACCGGGAAGACGACCCGGAAGAACGTCTGACGCTCGCTCGCCCCGTCGATGGCGGCCGCCTCGCGCAGCGCCGGATCCACCGACTTGAGGCCGGCGAGGTACAGGACCATCACGTACCCGACGTGGCGCCAGCTCGCCGCTACGAGGACGGCCCAGAGATTGATCGAGGGGTCGCCCATCCAGTAGATCGTGTTCCCGGGCTCGGTCTTGCCCAGGAGGTTGTTGATCAGGCCCTCCTCCGAGGCATACATCAGCTGGCCCCAGATGAAGCCGATCAGGGCGAGCGACAGGACGACCGGCAGGTACAGCGCGCTCTGGTAGAAGCGGGTCCCCCGGATGTTCTTGTCCAGGAGGACCGCCAGGAACATCCCCAGTGGCGTGGCGATCACCAGGAAGAAGACCAGCCAGGTGATGTTGTGCAGCACTGCCGGCCAGAACGGCGGGTAGAGGAAGAACAGGTCGGAGTAGTTCTTGAAGCCGACGAAGTTGATGTCCTCGAGGCCGCCGATGCCGTTCCAGTCGGTGAACGAGAGGGCGACAGAGGCGACCGTCGGCAGGAGGACGAAGAGGACGACGAGGAAGGTCGGGATCCCGACCATCAGGCCGAGCGTGATCCGGTCGCTCGCCGTCAGGACGCTGAAGTGCCCGCGCCGGGCAGATGTGCCCACCCCGCCGGCCGGAGCCGGCGGGGTGGGGTTCGCCGAGGTCGTGGGTGGGAGCGTCACGGTGCTCGGCGCTTCAGGAGGAGCCTACTGCTGCGGCGGCAGCGTGTCGTAGTAGGACTGGATGGTGTTCAGGAACTGATCGAGGTCCTGGTTCGGGTCGTTCAGGAAGCTGATGAGGAAGCCCTGCATGCCGGACGGTCCGGCGAAGTCGGCCCGAGCGTCCCGATCGAGGAACTGGGCGATGTTGCCGGCCTTCTGCAGGACCTCGGCCGAAGCCTTCTGGACGTCGGTGTAGCCGCTGGTGTCGGCCTGCGGCGAGACGGCGACGCTGCCGATGTCCTTGCTGGTCACGTAGACGACCTGGGCCTCGGGGGTCGCGACGCACTTGAGGAACGCCTTGGCGGCCTCCGGGTTCTCCGGATCCTTCGAGAGCATGAAGCCGTCGATGGGGGCGTCGATCGCGTTCTCGCCGTCGTACTCGGTGCCGAGCAGCGGGAACGGGAAGAAGCCGACGTCGGCGCCGTTCTCACCGGCCTGCTCCACGGCGAACGTGCCGAGGAAGTACATGCCGGCGTCCATGTCGACGAGGGCGGCCTTGGCGGCGTCCTGCCACGTCCGGCCGGGGGAGCCCTCCTGGAAGTACGGCAGCAGGTCGCGCCAGTACTCGAAGACGGCCTTGGTCTTCGGGTCGTTCCACTTCTCCTGGCCTTCCATCAGGCCGATGTGGAAGTCGTACCCGTTGAGGCGCATGTTGAGGATGTCGAACGTGCCCATCGCCGGCCAGCCGTCCTTGTCGCCGAACGCGAGCGGGACGATGCCGTCGGCCTTCATCTTGTCGCCGAGGGCCTTGAACTCCTCGATGGTCGTCGGGATCTCGTAGCCCTTCTCCTCGAAGAGGCTCTTCCGGTAGAGGACGACCCACGGGTAGTTGTAGACGGGCACGAAGTACGCCTTGCCGTCGCTGCCGAGCGAGGCGGCCTTGAGGCCCGGCGTCATGTACTGCTCGATGTCGGCCCAGACGTCGTCGATCGGCTCGATGAGGCCCTGGGCCGCGAAGAAGCGGACCCGGTTGCCAGCGAACCACTTGACGATGTCGTCGGGCGTGCCCTGCAGGTACGAGCTGATCGTGTTCTGGAAGGTGTTGTGGTCGTTGACGTTGACGTTGATGGTCGCGCCGGTCTGCTCCTGGCAGTAATCGACGATCGCCTGGACCGCGTTCTTCGGCGCCTCGTCGGACTCGTTCGAGCCAAGAGTGGTCTCGCCGAGCTCGATGGGCGCGCTCGAGGCGCCGCTGCTCGGCTCGGGCGCGCTCGAGGCCCCGCTGCTCGGCTCGGGCGTCGCGCCCGAGGAGCAGGCCGTGACCAGCAGTGCGATCGTCGCCAGTCCGGCCAACGCTCGGAGCGGGCGATACCGCCGCAGGCTAGCTTCTGCCATCGTTCCTCCTCCAAGGCCTGTGCTGGTCGCCACGATTCGCGACAGAATCCAACAGGCGTACGCAGAGTGTGCGCGTCGCAGGGTCCCGATGTCAAGATTTCGTGGCGGTTTCACATTGAATCTGTGGGAATGTGTTTGACTTCGGGCGCCCGTTGCGGCAATCTTCGTCCGAAGCCACGCGGAAGGA